>CATPCJ010000194.1 GCA_955652915.1 uncultured Bryobacteraceae bacterium | reverse complement strand
GTGGAAAAGTGGAAAACCAAAAACCGGTTTCCCACTTTCCCACTTGTCGTTCTCTCTCTTAAAAACCAATCCGGAAAGGAGACTTAGCGGCGGATCGCTCCGCTCCCACCTTCAGGCTCATTCTTCAATGAGAAAATGCTGTAATGAAGCTGTGAAAAAATCACTACTATGATGTTTGAAGTGTCCGTTCTCGAGGTCTTGACCTGACGCCGGGATGGCCGCCGTCGAACAGATGATGAGTGAATAGCATTTATGACTGCCGCGCTGGATATAGACCGCGCTAAAGCGGCGCTGGTGATCGGAGTCACCGGGCATCGCGATATCCGTGAGGAAGACCGCGAACACCTCAAGAACAGCGTGCGCGGCGTCCTACGGAAACTCCGGCGTGAATATCGCTCCACTCCATTTATTCTGCTTTCACCGCTGGCTGAAGGCGCGGACAGGCTGGTGGCTGAGGTCGCGCTGCTTCACGAAATCGGCGCCCGGCTCATAGTGCCTTTGCCGATGCCGATGGACATGTATGAGAAGGATTTTAATCCGGATTCGCTGAAGGAATTCCACGGGCTATTGGCACAAGCCGACCGGTGGTTTGAGATTCCGCTGGTTGCCGATGCCGCGACCGTCAGCCGGCAGGGTCCGGAGCGCGACCTGCAGTATGAAGCGGTAGGCAAGTACATCGTACACGAATGCCAGATCTTGCTTGCGTTGTGGGACGGTGTTAAGCCGGAAAAAGTTGGCGGCACCGCTGCGATCGTCCAGTTTCAAACCGAAGGATTGCCGGAAGAGCAGGAGTGCAATTTGCTCCCTCCCGAACTTTTTCCGGTTTATCACATCCTCACGCCGCGGGTGAGCAATCCGAATCCGGAAGGGAAACATGCGCCGTTTCAATTGCGCGCGATCTATCCGCCGGCCTTCGCGTCCGGCGAAGATGCCAAGAATTATTACGAAAGAACATTCGGCAACCTGGACGAATTCAATCGTCAGGCGGCGAAAGGCGGCGCTGCGCTGGAAAAGGAAGCAGCGAAGAGCAAGACCTGGATAATCGACGACGCCGATGAACGAAACCTTTCCCAGAGTGAAGCGTGGACGCTCAATCGCTTCGCCGTCGCGGATGCACTGGCGATTCAATTCCGGAAGAAGATGCTTTACACGCATCGTGCGCTGCACTGGCTGGTCTTCCTGTCGTTTTCGTCCTTCGTTTTTTATGCCCACTGGTATGACCATTCAATCGCCGCGCTAGGGTTGGCCCTGGCGTTCTTGGCCATGGGTTACGTCCTTCACAAGATAGCGAAGGAGATGGCTTTTGACGAAAAACGACAAGACTACCGGGCTCTGGCCGAGGGTTGCCGCGTCGAGTTTTTTTGGCTGCTGGCGCGCGTGCGGGATTCGGTCCCCGACAATTATCTGGGCAAACAGCGGACGGAGCTCGATTGGATCCGCATCGGTCTGCGCGGTTGGAGGCTCGGCCTGGATCATCACCCGCCGGCGGCTTGGAACAATCCAACGGAGCGGCTGCATTTCGCACTTAAGTATTGGGTGGCGGACCAGCGCAAGTATTTCAAAGGAGCGGTTAAGAAGAGCGAAGAGAAGCCGGAGTTCATGGAGCGGTTCGTCACGGTTTGTTTATCCCTGGCGATCACAATCGGCGTACTGCTGTTCGCCTCGACTACGATATTCTCGCTGGCGGAGAGCAAGGGGGCGCGGGAACCCATATGGATGGTGGCCGCCATCATTGCCATTGAGCTCCTGCTGGCGGGCGCGGCGCTGCTGCATCACGCCAATGGACGCATGGCCCATTCCGAGCATCTGAAGCGATACAACCGCATGCTGAATATTTTCGATAACGCGTTCAAGTCAATTCAGGGCCTGTTGGACTTGGGGCACGTGGCCGCCGCAAAGTCATGCCTACGAGAGTTGGGGAAAGAGGTGTTAGTCGAAAACGGCGACCGGGTACTGTTGCATCGCGAGCGCCCGCTGGAGATTCCGCATCCGTAATTCTGTCAACCGATGCTGGGGCTTTGGCCAAGCCGGTTCCGCTTTCGATTCAGCCAGCTCCAAACCATCACCCGGTGCTCGCGATCCATGCAGAAAGGAAAGGCGAGGCCATAGTATAGGCTGCCGACGATCGCTCCCGCCGCAAAGACCTGAAACAGATTAGCGCCGGGCAACAGCGTGGCGCGCAATGCATAAGCAATGGCCAGAACCGGCGCCGCGACCAGGAAGGGGCGCGCATAAATCGCCGCCATGTATTGGCCGAACGGCAGCGAAAGAGTCTTGCTAACCAGCCACGGCGCGAAGAAGCCTCGATTCAAAATCATCAAAACCGAGCACGTCCACGCGGCTCCGATAATGCCCCAGCGGGGGATCACTATCCATAGCACTGTAATGGCAAGCATGGCTTCCACGAATAAACCCTTGGCGTAGCGTTGATGTTTGCCGAGACCCATCAGAAGCATGCTGGAACTGTATTGCGCGGCAATCGCGAGGACGTAACCTATCAGCAGAATTGGCAACAGCGGGGCTGCCTGCGCCGCGCCCTCGGGGCCGATCCAGATACGAAGGAATTGGCCGCCGTGCGTCCAAAGCAGAATCGCCAGCGGCATGAAGAACACCAGACAGTACCGATTCGTGTGGACGGCCAGTTTATTGAGGCGCTCGGATTCCCGCCGGGCGGAGAGTTCGGCTGCGCTGACGTTGGTAACAACCCCGATTCGCCCGATGAACTCCACCGTATACTGAAGCAGTTTGAGCGGCAGATTGTAGAAGCCGACGAACGCCGTTGGCAGGAAGTGCGCGATAAGAATCGGCGGACCCTGGTTCAATCCCATGGTGGAAACGGTCTGCACAAACGTGTGTATGCCGAAGCGCCACATTTGTTTGAGCATGGGAACACCAGCCAATTGGAGAGAAACCTGGCACGTTGGAAGAACTTTTCGAAAGTAGTAGTAGTTCAAACCGTACATAACGCACTGGCTCAGAACAGTGGCTATTGCCAGTGGAACGAGACCGTATCCCAGAGAGAGTGTGCCCGTCCAGAGGACGGCGCGAATGCCGGTGGTGAGGATGGCGATCTTATTGCTGACATCGAATCTTTGCACCGCTTCCAGGGCCCCGGAGAATAGATTGAACACCAAACCCAGGCACCAACTGAAAGTCATCAACATCAATAATTGCCGGAAGGATTCGTGATACCGCGCGGAAATGTGGAAGAACATTTCCATGTACGGCGATGCGAGCGCGATCAAACCCAGCATGAACACCGCGATCAGGCATGAATACGAAACCGCGGTGCTCATGACTTCGGAAACTTTGCGAGGTTCTTCGGTGGCCCAATAGTGAGCTACGTACTTATTGGTTGCCGATCGCACGCCGAGGTCCAGCAACCAGTAATACTCAACCAGGGAAAAAGACAGCGCCCAGATACCATAACCTTCCGGTCCCAGCTTTCTGAACAAATAGGGGGATAGGAGAAAACCGGTTATGAGGCTGATCGCGACGCCTGCCCAATTCCAGACGACGCTCAGAACGAACCGTTCCGCGCGCCCTTTGGGAGACGGCTCTACGGGGGCGGAGGGTCCACTCACGCTCTTATGATAACGTGCTGTTTTCGCGAGACTGACTTAAAGACGCTGCCGAAAGAGTGCTTCTGGAAGACGCTTGCTTACGCGCGCAGTTCTGTAAGTGCTGCGGTTATCAGTACGCCGTCTTTTAGAACCCGACCGTTGGCATGAGGCGTTCTCGATGGGCGGCCTTGTCCAGTGACAAGCTGAGGTTTTGCGACCGCGCTCGCCAAGAGAGCGCCTGTGAGGATTTTTCAGCAGCGTCTTAAAGTCGTCATCACCGGCAATCGCCGCACTGGTAGAGAATCGTACCGGGCGTGCGCACCGCTACGCTCAGCCACCCAGGCGGCTGGCCGTCGATGAGCGTTTTTAGGAACGGGAATTCCTGTTCCATAACCTCATTTGGCGGGGCGCCCGGGAACAGCAGAAAATAAGACGCGTGATAGTGCCGCATCACGTTTCGGACACCGTCTTCATCCCACGCGCGGTTACTGACTGAAGGAGGCAGGATGGAGACAACCGGCCGCCCCAGCAGATAATGCACGGCTTGCCCATTGGTGGACAACAGAATGTCGTCCCGGCTCATCGCGGTATCCATCCATCGCCGCACCGGCAACCCGGGCTGCACCTTTTCGGCGAGCGCCCTCGCGGCGAGAACATGCTGATCCGGAGAATGTGGTCGAGTGATGCTCCGCATATTGATCATCACGATCGATAAGACGCACAACCCCGCTGCGATCCGGCCGATACGGCTGGAGCTCAGTTGGAACAGCATACCTGCGCCCAGCAGCAGAACCGGGAATAGAGGGAAATAATAGCGATTCGTATCCGCGGCGATGGTCTTCATCGCAGCTAGCGTGACCCCTCCCGCGAATCCGCCGGCCAGGATGGCGATCCACATCAATGTCAGCCGTTGGGATTCCGCCAGAGGGATCGAGCGGCTGCGCCGCCAGCCGGAAGCGATCCGCCAGAGAATTGTCAAACCCGAAATCAGCAGGACAACGGCCCAAATAATGAATCTCGGCGAATCGGTTCCAAACACAATGTGGTACGGAGCTTTGACGGACGAAATGAGGAATGCCCGCATATCCGCGTGCCGGCCGCCGGTCACAAAACCACCCCACCATGTGCCGGTCACGATCACATTACGAACCAGCATCCCGCCGATCGACAGTATGGCTATCGCGGCCGCAACGGCTGCGCGTCCACAAACGCGGCGATCCCGCCAGCAGCGCCATCCCAGGTAGAGAACTACCGGACCGGTCAGGAATAGGCCGGCCTGCTTTAGCCAATACGCGAGACCCGCCAAAATCCCCAGCAGTAGGAAGTGAGACCAGCTTGCATGCTCCGGATCCCGGAGATCGCGTGCGATCAAAACAACCACCGCCATGAACAGCGCGCAAAACAAGGTTTCTGTCAGCACGCGTGAGCCGTAATCAAGCGCCATGAAATTCAGCGACCAGGTAACGCAGATCAGGGCGATACACCAGGGCTCCAATTTCAAGGAGAGCCCCGAGTCCCACAGCAAGCAGATGACGAGCAAATATCCCAA
The DNA here is from genome assembly GCA_955652915.1 of uncultured Bryobacteraceae bacterium. GTDB lineage: Bacteria > Acidobacteriota > Terriglobia > Bryobacterales > Bryobacteraceae > Palsa-89. The sequence continues at coordinate 26,453 of CATPCJ010000194.1, read as the reverse complement.
AATGGCCAGCGCGTAACCGCCGCTTTCGAGTGGAAGGCCGAGACGCCCCAAACCGGCGATGGCGAGCGGATAACCAAGGCTAAAATGCGTGAACGGAACCGGCATGCGTCCCCAGTCGACCTGCTCGTCAAAATGCGCCAGCCAAGTGCAGAAGCAACCGTGCGAAAGAATGTTGCGCGCGCCCGTCAGATATTGGTAGGAATCCGGCATGAGGAGCGGCGCGTCTACCCGGCGGGAGTACGCGACCAGTGCCAGGACGCCAAGCGCGAGCGACAGCACAAACCAGATTTGAATTTGCCGCCGCATGGATTGGGTGATCTGGAAGCTGTGAAAAAAATCGGTCTAAGATCCACACAGGCAAGAATGCCTGTGCCACACTTTTTTTCACAGCTTCCTGGCGACTCAGAATATCATAATGGAAGGTCTATACTTTAGATTCCGGGGGAGCCGCCGCTGAACGACGGGATCAAGGGCATCATTTTCGATATGGACGGAGTTCTCCTGGATTCCTCCGCCATTCATGACCAGGCTTTTCGAACGGTGCTGGAGCCCGCCGGCATTCACGATTTCGACTATCGGCGCGTGACCGGAATGCGTACCGACGAAGCGCTTCGGCTGACCTTCTCGGAACGGGGAATGCTTTTTACCGAGCCGCAAATTGCGTCGATGGCCGTGGAAAAGAGCAGGATCGCCAGGGAATTGATTGCGTCGCAAAATCCGATAATGCCGAACTGCAAAGAGGTGGTGGATTCGCTGGCCCATGGTTACATGCTGGCGGTGGCAACGTCGGCCTCGAAGGCCACCGCTGAGATGTTTTTGAAGCGCAACGGACTCGCGGAAAAGTTCTTTTGCGTCGTGTATGGAGAAGATGTGCGCCAGGCCAAACCGGCGCCGGAGATTTACGAATTGGCCTGCCGGAAAATGAATCTGGCCCCGGCGGACTGCCTGGTGATTGAGGATGCAGTGAGCGGGGTGAAGGCCGGAAAGGCTGCCGGAACGGTAGTCTGGGGAATCCCGTCCACGTGCGCGGCGGACGATCTGCGGAGAGCCGGCGCCGACCGGATTATCGGCCAACTGGCGGACCTGCAGTCCCTGGCGGAGTTGCACGCATGGCTAGAATCGTAGAGCATTCCGGCGCGGAGGATTTACTGGACGGCAAGGTGAATCCGGCGCTCTGGACCGCACTAATTCCGGCGGCGGGGCGCGGCACCAGGCTGGGTTTCGATAAGCCAAAAATCCTGTTCCCGGTGGGAGGCTCCACCATTCTGGAGCGGCTGACCGGACTGCTGGCGCCTTTCTGCGCGCAATTTGTCTTCGTACTATCGCCCGAGGGCGCTCCCGTCGTCGAGCCGGAAATCCAAAAGCTGCTGCGGGAGCGCGGCGGGACGGCCATCCAGGAAAATCCTCTCGGGATGGGGGATGCCGTGGACTGCGGTTTAGCGTATGTCCGTACGCGGAATGTCGCGATTGTGTGGGGCGATCAATGCGCGCTCCGGCCCTCCTCGGTCGAGTTCTGCATGCGGCTGTTGCAAGGAGCGGCAAGGCCTTCCGCCGTGTGTCCGACGGTGGTCCGTCAGCGGCCGTACATTCATTTTGAGCGCGATACTTCAGGCGTGATTACGCGCGTTCTTCAGCAGCGCGAGGGTGATGCGCTGCCCTCCGAGGGGGAGAGCGATTCCGGAGTTTTCTTCTTCCGGACAGATGCGCTGAAAGGCTACATGGCCGATCTTTTCCGGAATGAAGGGACCATTGGACGCCTGACCGGCGAGCTGAATTTTCTGCCGGTGCTGCCCCTGGTGGATGCAAAACCCGGCCAACTGATCACCGCCCGAATCATGACCGAAGAGGAATCAGTGGGAGTAAATTCCCGCCAGGATGCGCTATACCTGGCTGAGAAAGGAAGCGTATGATTGCCGCGCCGGGAAACTTGGCCCCGGTTCAGGCGCAGGCCCACTCCCCTACTCCCAAGAGCGACTTCCGGCTGAATGTCGTGCTCTTCTCGGGCGGCAGCGGAACCGGCACCATCTGTTCGGCGTTATTGCGCCAGCCCCAGCTTGCTCCCACGATTATCATTAACGCCTACGACGACGGCCATTCCACGGGCCGGCTGCGGCGGTTCATACCGGGGATGCTGGGGCCGTCCGACGTCCGCAAGAACATCAACCGCATGATGCCGCGAACTCAAGAGCGGCATGAGGCGCTCTTGTCGCTTTCCGAGCACCGTCTTCCTAAGGGTTTTCCCTTCGACGATGGCATGAAGCTGGTGCGGGCGGCCGCGAATGAAGCCGACGCGGATCTCCCGGATTTTTTCCGGCGGCAGTTCGAAGTACTGGCCGTGAAGCAGGCCAGAGCCTTCCGCCGTTACTTCCAGCGCTTTCTGGAATACACCGAAGCCGAGGCCATCCGCGGAAACCGCTTCGACTTCAACGATTGCGCGCTCGGCAATATTCTCTTTGCCGGATGCCACCTGAATGAGGATCGGGATTTCAATCGCGCCGTGCAAGCCTTCAGCGATTTTTTCGAGATCCGCGGCAAAATTCTGAATGTCACGCAGGGAGAAAATCTCTTCCTGATGGCGCGCACCGACGATGGGCAGATCATTCGCGGAGAGGCCGAACTGGTTTCGCTCGAAAGCACCTCGCGCATTCGCGACCTATTCCTGGTGGACGAAACCATTTACCGCGACGTCATCGAACCGGGAACGGGACTGCCGCCCGGCGAGCTGGACCGCTACATTCAGGCGGGCACGCGCACCCCGGCCATCAACCCCGAGGCGAAGCGCGCTATTGAAACCGCCGATGTCATCATTTATGGCCCGGGCACGCAACATTCTTCGCTTCTGCCGTCGTATCTTACCTCCGGCGTGGCGGAAGCGATTACCGCCAATCTCAAAGCCGATAAAGTATTCATCGCCAACATCCGCCGGGACGTGGATATTCAACAGGAGGATGCCAACGAGCTGACGCAGAAGTTCCTGCGGGCCATGTCCAGGAATAAAGAAGTGCCGTTGGAATCGACCCAGGTGGTCACGCACTTCTTCTTCCAACAAAAAAATAACGACGAGGGTACCCACGGCCCCAGTTACGTTCCGTTTGACGAATCCGCATTCGAGTTTTCGTTGACCGCCGTCACCGCCCGGGATTGGGAGGTGCAGGAAGGCAAACACGCCGGCGGGTACGTGATGCAGGAATTAAGCCGGATTGTGCAGACGCGGCTGGGAGCGGCTCTGCAATCCTCGCCCGATATGGTTTCGATCGTGGTGCCGGCGCTGAATGAAGAGAAGACCGTCGCCGAGACGCTGCGGCGCCTGACGGCAATGGATTTCCACACGTTCGACCTGGGAAGAGAAATTATTTTCGTGGATGGCGGTTCCACCGATAAATCTTATGAGATCGCCCGCAATACACCCGGAGTACGGACCTATCGTTTGCCCAAGAAGCAAGGGCGCGGCGCCGCGTTGCGATTCGGTATCGAGAAAGCGCGCGGAGACCTGATTATTTTTTTTCCGGCCGACCTGGAGTACCTCGAGGCCGATCTCTACAATATCGTCTTTTCCATGGTGCGCAACGGTTTCAAAGCGGTTTTTGGGACCCGCGCCGTGAAGTGCACCGATTTGGGCGCGCAATTGAAAACAGTCTATGACGATCGCTACTTGCCGTACATGGTGAGCAAGTATGGAGGAATTCTTCTTAGCACGACGACGCTGCTGCTCTACAACCGTTACGTCACCGACACGCTAACCAGTATCAAGGGTTTCGACGCCAAGTTCCTGCGCTCTCTGGAATTGAAATCGAACGGCATGGATCTGGACTCCGAAATCGTTGCGAAGGTCTGCCGGCGGCGTGAATACATTCTGGAAGTGCCGGTGGAATATACTGCCCGAACTAAGTCCCAGGGAAAAAAATCCAGCACTCTGCAGGGGTTAAAGGCTTTGTGGGCGCTGCTGTACTGGCGGTTCGCTAAATCGGGTTGAAGCTTTCGCCGAAGTAGAATTCTGGCTGTCGGTCGAAACGCGGAGCAGAGGATCTTCACGGCAAGCTAGTTCACTAACGCTTGGTACACCAGCGTGCGCGTCTGGCGCCAGTAAGGGACATCCGTCGCCTGCGGAACCTGGATCATCAGCACCGCAACCAGCTTCTCTTTGGGATCGACCCAGAAATACGTACCAGTGATGCCGGCCCAGGAGAAATCGCCTACCGAGCCGGGAACCGGGTTGCGGCCCGGCGCGGTTCGTACCGCAAAGCCGAGTCCGAAGCCGGTGCCCATCTCGGGCGTCGGACCGAACGCGTCCAGCAGGAGCGCGACCGGTGAGTGGCGATCCGTCGAAGGAGGAAGCTGATCGGAGGTCATAAGTGCCACGGTATGCGGTGAAAGAATGCGCACGCCATCGAGCGCCCCGCCATTGAGCATCATCTGGCAGAAGCGCGCGTAGTCGCCCGCCGTTGAGAGCATCCCGCCGCCACCGGAGAAAATCGCCGGCTTGGCGGTTGGATCGCCGGGGGGCATCATCATTTGTGAGTCGGGACGCGCGAGCCGACTGGCCTGGGTTGCATTCAGATAGAATCCGGTGTCGGACATTTTGAGTGGGCCGGTGATGCGCTCGGAGACGAAACGATCGAGATCCATACCGCTGACCACTTCGACGACGCGGCCGAGCACGTCGGTGGAGACACTGTACTCCCACACCTCGCCCGGCTGATGCAAGAGCGGCAGGCCAGCGATGGTGGCGACCATGTCAGCCAACGATTTGCCGGCGAACATATTGCTCTTCTTGTAGAGCTCGTCAACGGGCGAGTTGCCGAAAATACCGTAGGTGAGCCCGGATGTGTGGCGCAGCAGATCCTGCACTGTCATCGGACGCTTGGGCGCAACCCTATCCACGCCGACGCGCGCCTCCTTGAATTCGGGAAGATACTGCGCGACCGGAGCACCGATGTCGAGCTTGCCTTCCTCGGACAGGATCATCGCGGCGACCGACGTGATCAGCTTCGACATGGAGGCAACACGGAAAATGGAGTTCGCTTTCATGGGAGTTTGGGCGCGGCGGTCCTGGAATCCGAGCGCATCGAGCGAGGCGACTTTGCCGTTCCGCGCGATCAACAGCACAGCGCCTGGAATGCGCTTGCTTTCGACGTCCATGTTCATCTGCTGACGCAGACGCCCAAGGCGCTGGGAGGAGATGCCGGCATCTTCCGGGCGGCTGGCAGGTGGAAGCGATTGTGCGAGCGCCGCTGCGCAAAACAGGACAGCAATAAGTACAGCGGATGATCTGCGATGAATTGCCATATGCATCAGTCTATATCTATCCCGTAATCCAAGGCGCGAACTTTCAGCTATCCGATTCGGATGTGCCCGAGCCCCGCACTACGGCCTGATGTCTTTGGGCCTGTTGGCATTTCGATATGCGGGATTGTGGAGGAAACGCAAAATCAGGCGGTCGTTATCGATGAAGCCTCGATCTTCGGTCTGATCCGTTAGGCCCAATTCGCGCGGCACTTACTCTGGGATTCGCCGGCGGGATCCCGGTCGAAACTCTATAATGTCCCCATGCGCAAAGTTTTTCTCGCCGCTCTTTTTGCCGTTACCGGATCGGCTCAGACACCGACCATCGATCAATCCCTCAGCATGAAGTCGGTGAGCTCCGCCCGGATCTCGCCGGATGGGCGCTACGTTGCCTATACCGTCCAGCAGGCCAACTGGGATGAAAACGAATTCGCGCAGCAAATCTGGATCGTCATGCCCGCCACTGGCGAGCGTTATCAACTGACCGGCGGCAAGAAGTCGAGTTCAAATCCGAAGTGGTCGCCCGATTCGACGCGGCTCGCCTTTACCTCGGATCGCGATGGCAAGCGTCAGATCTACATCATCCATCCGCATGGCGGCGAGGCCGCGCAACTCACCAACGAAGACAACGGCGTGGAAGGAATGGAATGGTCTCCGGATGGCAGCGCGATCGCGTTCAGCTCAACGGGTCCCGATTCGAAAAGCAAGAAAGATAGAAAGGAAAAATACGGCGACTTCGAAATCGTAACCGGCGATTACTCCATGGTGCGGCTCTGGCTGGTGAAAGTGCCCGCCGAAATCTCGACGGATCCGAAAGAGAGGCCGAAACCTGAGGCGTTGACCGAGGGCGAGAAATTCAGTGTGACCGATTTCTCGTGGTCGCCCGACTCCAAGCGCATCGCTTTCGGCGCAACTCGCGATCCCGATCTCAGCTCCTCCGGGACCGGTCAGATCTACATTCTGGACGTCGAGTCCAAGGGTGTGAAGAAGTTGCTGGACGGCGCCGGGCCGCATATTCGCCCGCGCTGGTCGCCCGATGGACGCCAGATCGCCTATGTCACTTCCAACGGCGATCCATTTTTCTTCTATGCCAATACCCATATCGCCGTCGTGCCCGCCACCGGCGGAACTCCTCGCGTTGTGACCGGCAAGTTCGACGAAGACAGCAACCTGATTGATTGGGGTCCGGACGGCATCTATTTTTCCGCGCTCCAAAAAGCGGCGGCGCATGTTTTTCGAGTGAACCCGGAAACGCTTGCAGTCGACCGCCTCACGTCCCCCGATTCGTACTTCGCGAATGACGCGACGTTCACGCCCGATCACGGGACATTCGCCGCGCTGGGCGCCGCTCCCGATCATTTCCAGGAACTGTTTGTCTCTCCCGTGAAGGATTTCGCGCCGAAATATCTCACCGGCATGGGCGATCAGTGGAAGGGCTTCCGGCTGGCCTCGCGCGAAGTGATCGAATGGAAGTCCACCGATGGAACGGCGATTCAGGGTGTGCTGATCAAGCCGGCCGATTACGATTCATCGCGAAAATATCCCCTGCTGGTAGTGATTCACGGTGGACCGACCGGCATGGATTCGCCGGTTGCGGCAGCCGACCGCTACTATCCCGTCGAACGTTTCGCCGCGAAAGGCGCGCTGATCCTGAAGGTGAATTATCGCGGCTCGGCGGGTTATGGCGAGAAGTTCCGCGCGCTGAACGTGCGCAATCTGGGCCTCGGCGATTATCAGGACGTGATCTCCGGCGTGGATTCGCTGATCGCGAAAGGCATGGTCGATAAGGATCGCGTGGGCGCCATGGGCTGGAGCCAGGGCGGCTACATTTCGGCATTCATCACCACCTACAGCGACCGGTTCAAGGCTGTCTCGGTGGGCGCCGGAATTTCAGATTGGATGACGTATTACGTCAATACCGACATTCATCCATTCACGCGTCAGTATCTGAAGGCGACACCGTGGGAAGATCCGGAGATCTATCGGAAAACCTCACCGATTTTCTACGTCAACAACGCCAAGACACCGACGCTGATTCAACACGGCGACCAGGACAAGCGCGTTCCTCCACCCAATGCGTTCGAGTTGTATCAGGCGCTCAAGGATCGCGGCGTGCCAACGAAATTGGTGCTCTACAAAGGATTCGGGCATCCCATCAACAAACCGAAGCAGCAACGCGCGGTGATGGAACACAACTACGAATGGTTCGCCAAATACATTTGGGGCGAGGATCCCCAGGACACGGCGTCCACGCGTTAAACTCAACAACTATGACAACTACTCGCCAACAAATGCGGGCGGCGATGTGCCTGCTGCTGGCCGGCGCTTGCGTTGCGTTTAGCCAGAATAAGCCCATCGTGCTAAGGGCCGCGCGTATGTTCGATGGGCGTCGCATGCTGACACCTGGAATGGTGGTGGTGAGTGGAACCACTATCCAGGGCGTCGGCGCTGAGGCTGCCATTCCAGCCGGAGCGCAAGTGATCGACTTTGGAGACGCGACGCTTTCACCCGGCTTCATGGATGCGCACACGCACCTATCGTCGCCGTCGACCAACGACTACCGGCAGGCCTTGCTGGACGGCTTGCAGAAGACGGTGCCGGAAAAAACATTACTCGCCATCGAGAATCTCAAGAAGACGCTCATGGTTGGCGTGACCACGGCGCGGGACGTCGGCTCCGAGAATTTTATGGATGTAGGCCTGCGGAATGCGGTGCGAGCCAATCTAATTCCTGGGCCGCGCATGCTGGTATCGGTGCATGCCATCGGCGCTACAGGCGGCCATTGCGACGATCAAGCTGGATTCACGTTTGGACTCTTCGGTCACGAGTCCGGTCCCGAGGTTGGCGTCATTAACGGCCCCGAAGAAGCTCGCCGCGCGGTCCGGTTGAACGCGAAGTACGGCGCGGACGTGATCAAGACTTGCGCCACCGGCGGAGTTCTCTCGCTTACCGACGATGTGGATACACCGCAGCTCACGCAGGAAGAATTGAACGCAATCGTGGATGAGGCGCACGCCCTTCGCAAGAAAGCGGCAGCGCACGCGCATGGAGCCGAGGGCGCCAAGCGCGCGATCCGGGCCGGCATCGATTCCATTGAACACGGCACGTTCATGGATGACGAAGCACTGGACATGATGAAAGCGCATGGCACGGTTTTCATTCCTACGTTGATGGCCACGCAAGGCGGCCGCGAAAAACTCGGCAGGGGTTTGTATCCGCCGGCGATCGAAACGAAGATGCGTACCGCGATTGAATCCATCAATCAGACGGTCAAGCGCGCTCTCGCCAAGGGAGTGCGTATCGGCCTGGGTACGGACGCCGCTGTGTACCCGCACGGCCGGAACACCGAGGAGTTCTTTATGATGGTTAGTCTCGGCATGAGCCCGCTGGACGCGTTGAAGGCGGGTACGTCGATAGATGCCGAACTGTTGGGCCTCCAGAATCGCTTGGGTACTCTGGAAGCGGGCAAGCTGGCGGATATCGTGGTGATTCCCGGCGATCCTTTGCAAAATATTCGCCGGACGGAAAAGGTTTTCTTCGTGATGAAAGAAGGAGCGATCTACCGTAATGATACGAACCGCTAGTGTGCTGTCCCGCATACCGCTTGCTCACGCGCGCGGTTCTGAAGCGTCAATTGTGGGAGCGGTTGCGCGGTTGAGCACAATAGCCCTGCTGCTCGCTGCCTGTTTGCTGGCGCAGGACGCTCCCAATCGGCTGGCGGCGCGGGCCAAGGGCGACACGCCGTTATTCACGGATCTTCGGGAATTGTGCGACGGGATTGGCGGCCGCCCAACGGGTTCAGCGGCCTGCGATCGGGCTATCGCCTGGGCCGCGAAGAAGTTCCAGGACATCGGAATTAAAAACGTGAGCGTGGAGCCATTCACCGCCAAAAATATGTGGCTTCCGTTGACTGCGGAAGCGGCCGCGACTTCGCCCGCGAAATTCAATATACGAATCGCGGCCGCTCCCATGAGTCCGTCGACGACAGCGCCGATTGAGGCGAAATTGTTGGACGCCGGCGAAGGCACTCCGGCAGCGTTCGCCAAATTGGGCGCGGCGGTGAAGGGCGCCATCGTGCTGATTCATTCCGCGGAAATGAAAACCTTTGACGATCTGTTCGCCGAATATTTTCGCAACGGCGCGCTACTGGCTGCCGCGCGGAAGTATCAGCCGGCCGCCATGTTGCTGCAATCCACACGGCCGCGCGGATTGTTGTACCGTCATCCCATTTCGCTCAGTACAGACTATGCCTCCGTGCCCACGGCGGTAATCTCGCGGGAACACGCCGAGCGGCTCGCGCGACTGGCGGAGAAAGGCGATGTTCGCGTCCGGCTTTCCATCGCCAACAAAACGGCGCCCACATATCAATCGAAAAATGTGATCGCGGAAATTCGCGGCCGCGAGAAGCCGGACGAGATCGTGCTCGTCGGCGCGCATCTCGATTCCTGGGATTTGGGAACGGGCGCGGAAGATAACGGCGTCAACGCCTCCCTGGTGATCGATCTGGCGCGAGCGTTTCATGACCTCGGCATCGTTCCACGCCGCACCATCCGTTTCGCGCTTTTTACCGGTGAGGAGCAGGGCATGCTAGGTTCGGAAGGTTACGTCGCCAGGCATAAGAACGAACTGGACCGTTTTGCCGCGGTCGTGATCTTCGACACCGGGTCCGGGCACACCAGCGGCTTTTATCTTAACGGACGTGAAGAGCTTCGGAAGCCCATAAACGCTGCCCTCGCCGCAGTGGAAGGCTTGAACGCGACGGAGCATGTAATTGACGGAATCGATGGCACGGATAATTTTGATTTTCTGATTTCCGGTGTGCCAAATCTGGTGGGGATACAAGATCCCATTCCATATCTGCCGGACTATCACGCCGAATCGGATACATTCGATCGCGTCAATCGGAAAGAAGAGAAGGCTACCGAAGCAGTGGCCGCGGTGCTGCTCTGGAGTTTGGCCGAAAATCCGGAGCGTCCCGCGAAGCGTCAGACTCGCGCCGAGGTGGAGAAGTTATTGCTCGACACCAAACTCGATCAGCAAATGCAAGCGTTCGGGCAGTGGGAAGAATTCAAGTCCGGTAAGCGCGGGCAGTTCTGAACCACTGTTCCGCGCGATGGTGGATCCCTCCCGGCAGCACGCGTGCGGAGAGCAGCGCGGCGCCCAGGAACCAGGTGCGCTTGTCGCGAATCAAGAACCAGGGCGCATGTTTCAGGGCGCGAAGAAATAGACGAAGCGCGGAGTGCGGTTCGCTATTTTCGTAGGCGATGGCCGCCAGAGCACGATCGAGATTGGCACAGGCGCGTCCCGCGACTTTAACCGATCTCACGGGCGCAAGCCGCAGCATTTTTTCGAGCAGTTGATGCCAGGCGTCCTCTTTCCGCCGCCAGTTGGCGCTGAGTTGTCCGGCACGCCGCCGATACAGTAGCCCCACCTCGGGAAACCCGAAAAGTCCGGTTGGATATGCCAGCGCCACTCGCAGCCAATAGTCATGATCGGAGCCGCGTTCCAGTTCTTCGTCGAAGAGTCCCACTGTATCGAGAAGCTCGCGGCGCATCACCACCGCCCCCGTGCCGATCACGTCTTCGGTAAGCAGTTCCGAGAAATCCAGAGTTCCACTCCAGCCCTGGATCGATCTGCCCAAATCCCGTCCGTGCCGATCGATCATTTTCATCGAAGCAAAGCTCAGAACGATCGATGGGTTGGTTTCCAGGAATTCTATCTGACGTTGCAAAATGCCGGGCGCCCACAAATCGTCGCCATCGAGAAACGCGATGTAACGCCCACGGGCGGCGCCGGCGGCCGTATTGCGGGCCTGCGGCAAACTTCCATGCTCGACATGCCTGAATGCAATTCGGGGATCGTCGATTTCAGCGATTTCGATGGCGGTGCTGTCGGTAGACCCATCGTCGATGATGATGAGTTCGAGATCGGCCCAGGATTGCGAAAGTACGGAATCCACGGCGGCCCGCACGAAGGCCGCGACGTTGCGCACCGGCATTATTACGGAGACGGCTGGCTCACGCACGTTTCATCCTCAAGGCGGCACGCGTGAGGTAGCCATGCACACGTTGCGGCAGAACCAGGCCGGCCAGCGTCGCGGCAATCATCTTCCAATTGCGGGGGTCTCCGAGAAACGTAGCGGGAGCTTGGCGAAATGACCGGGCAATCGTTCGTAGTGCTCCTGAGTAGTCCTCGGCCTGATAGCGGCCGTAGGCGAAGAAGCGCTGCATGTTCGAACGCGCCCGCTTCTCCGCGCGCGCGACATCGTCGGGTGCGATTGCGCGCATCTTCTCCATCAATCGATCGAAGGAGCGCTCCATCATTGGAACGTTGGCTGTGAGCTGGCCGGACCGGCGCCGGTAATACGTCAGAAATTCAGGAATCGCTACCAGATTGGCGGAGCGCATCAGCGACATGCGCAGCCAAGCGTCCAGATCGTAACATCCGGGCAAGGTTACGTCGACGCCGCCCGCGGCAAGGAAGGCTTCGCGCCGGAAGACGGGCGAGGAACCATTGCCAATCACGTTGTCCGCCAACAATTGCGCGCAGGCGATGGACCCGCTCCACAAACGCGACGTTAAGCCGGTATCGCGGCCGAATTCATCGACGATGCGCGACCAGGAAAAGGTGAGATCCACCGCGGGATGCGAATCCAGAAACCGGACGTGTCTTTCAAGCTTGGTCGGATTCCAGAAATCGTCGCCGTCGAGAAATGCCAGATAGGGCGCGCGAGCCAGCGCCACACCGTCCGAGAGCGTTGCGGAAGCACCTTGATGGGTGCGCGCCTCCACGCGAATGCGGGGGTCGGAAATCCGCCGGACGACATCCAGAGTTCCGTCCGTGGAACCATCGTCGAGGACGATCAACTCGAAATCCCGAAAGGTCTGCGTCAATGCGGAATGAATCGACTGCCCGATGTAATCGGCCACGTTGTACGACGTGATCAACACGCTGACAGCCGGTATTGTTCCCATGCTGGTATTCAAATGATACTGCAAGACAAGCAGTAGAATCGAAAGAGTCATGCCTTCGCCTTCGCCGAGCCTCTACCTGGTGCGTTCGGGGCCGCTGTTGCGTTTTTGGGGTCTGTTTCGCCAAGCTTGCGTGGCCTCGTACGAAGACAACTGTTTCGGAGTTGCAAAAGGCGCGGCCTATTCCGCGCTGCTGGCTTTCTTTCCCGTCCTGGCATCCATCGCGGCGATCCTCTCGCAAGTGAAAGCCGATGCGGTAGCCGGCGTGTTTTCGCGGCTTCTGTTTGAAGTTGTGCCGCCGGGCGCCGAGGATCTGGTGAGATATCAATTTACGATCAGGGGACAAAGGCCGGCCTGGCTGCTCCTTGCCGCGACAATTCTATCAGCCTGGGCCGCATCGGGCGCGATCATGAGCCTGATGGAAGGTTTTCAAGCGGCTTACCGTTTGCCGGCAGGGCGCCCGTTCGTAAAACAAAGAGGCGTGGCTTTGTTGTTGGTGGTTATCGCGGCCGTGCCGGCCATTGGATCTTCGGCGCTGATCCTATTCGGCGCCCGCAGCGAAAGAACAGTATTGGCTTGGACCGGGATGTTTGCCGGTGACGAGCTGAAGATTTGGGCGATCTTGTTGGGCAGTTTTCTTCGGTACGCGATGGCGCTGCTGGCCACGGTGTTGGTGACGGCGCTGCTTTATTGTGTGGGCCCGAACCGGCCGCTCAAGTTCAAAAGCGTCTTGCCAGGAGCATTCCTCGCAACTTGTTTGTGGTTGGTGGCGACGTCCGGCTTTGCGTGGTACGTGCGCAATATCGCCAATTACAACGTCCTCTACGGAAGCATCGGAGCGGTGGTCGCACTGCTGGTGTGGATGTATTTGCTGTCGTTAATAGCACTGCTGGGCTGCGAATACAACGCCATTCGCGAGCGTCTAAATCTCGATTATTAGTCTGACCATCCGCGGGCGTTTGACGGCATGGCGTCACTCTCAGGAATACATCCAAGAGCGAATTTCAGATACATAGCGAACACGCTCAACAGGTTCGCGGCGCCGGTGCAGTACGTGCGTTAACCAACCGGTTCGCGGCATGCGCGAAGAAAGAGGCAAACAATGAAACTGATTCTAATCGCAGCGGTGGCTCTCGCTCCGATCCTGGCCAAAGACCACGATTCGGCAAAGCGCTTGGACGCGGCCGCCACCGTGCTTTCGGAAGTCATGGGAGCGCCCGACAAAGGCATTCCCCAGGAGATGCTCGACCACGCTCACTGTATCGTGATCGTACCGGACCTCAAGACCGCGGCTGTCATCGTCGGGGGGAAATATGGCAAGGGTTACCTCTCCTGCCGAAACAAGGTTGGATCGGGTTGGTCCGCGCCCGGCACCGTCAGCATCGAAGGCGGAAGTGTGGGATTTCAGATCGGGGGCTCTTCGACAGACCTGATCATGCTGGTGATGAACGAACGGGGAGCGGACAAATTGCTTTCGAGCAAATTCACTTTAGGAGCGGAAGGATCCGTGGCGGCAGGCCCGGTGGGGCGCACCGCGACGGCTCAGACGGATGCGCAGATGCACGCGGACGTTCTTTCGTGGTCGCGCTCGCAGGGACTGTTTGCCGGCCTCGCCCTGGAGGGCGCCACCTTGCGGCAGGATCTGGACGACAACGCCAGCATTTACGGGAAGAGACTTGAGAATCGCGCGATCGTCACCAATGGACGACGCGTGCCGGCATCGGCCTCGAAGCTGATCAAGTTGCTGAATAGATACTCGGCACGTGAAGAAGCCCGTTCACGAGAGTAAGCCACGCCCATCAGGAATCTATTCGGGTTGGAATACCTGTTCTCGCATGAGTGTTTCCTAACCGCCAGAAAATCCGGATCATTGATCGAAAGCACATGAATGGTAGCTCGGCCAATGGCCGTTCTGCCGGTAAGTGGCGCTCCTGTCTACGCTGGTGCGCGATGATGTGATCGACATGAAAGGCAAAGGATAAACGGAAGCGGCAGGTGGCAATATTCACATCGCTCTTGGGCGCGTCTATGGGCCGCCTTACAACATCCTGGGTCATGAGTTATGGGAGTCGCGTGGCTTTTTAAGAGCAAGCCGAGCCTTCGATTGCATGACGGCAAGGAAGTTTCCAATATGTCGATAGCTGTCGAACTCCGCCTGCTCTTCAGCAGTCAAGGTTCCAGCTTCCGGCCGCTCCGCAAGTTCCAGCATTCTCTGTCGATCGGGGTTTTCAAAATCAATCGAGAGCAGAAATTCGGCGGCGCCGGAAGACATTTCATCCTTATGCGCCCGTATTAGCCGGGCCCAAATAGCGGCGTCGCGGTTTGGACTCAGGAGTTGCGAACTGATAGGGAACTTGTCTCAGTTGTACCCCGAGGCAACTCTACACATCGGCTTTAGTGGACCCAAAATCCATCGATCCAATGGAGGACATTTTGGCGGAGGAAGAGGGATTCGAACCCCCGGAACCCGTAAAGGTTCAACGGTTTTCAAGACCGCCGCCTTAAACCACTCGGCCATTCCTCCGTCCACAATCTTAGCTGAATTCATTGATTCGCGGATTTCGATTGGTCTCTACTTGACTCCTTCCATAGTTCCATTATAATAGAAATACAGAATCTATCAATGCCTTCTTCACCGGCAATGCGTCGCCAGACCACCGAGCAGATTGGCCGCTTCGCCGACATGTTCTCCGCCATGGGCACCGAGCCGAGGCTGCGGATCATGCGTCTGCTGCTGGCGGCCCATCCGGAAGGAATGGTGGTGGGGGAGATTGGGAGTGAGCTCGAGATTCCCAGCTCCACTCTGTCCCACCATCTCGACAAACTCAAGAATGAAGACCTGGTGACGGTCCGCAGGGACGGCACCTTCCTGTGGTATTCGGCCAACACCGAAGCGCTCAAAGAGCTGCTGGGGTTTCTTTACGCCGAGTGCTGCACCAGAAACAAAGCCATCGAACCGCGGAAGATTGTCTGTTGCAAATAGGAGATCGACATGAGCGAACCGGATATCAAGGAAGCAGTAAAGGAAAAATACGGGCAAGCCGCCCTTAGGGTGACCACGGGCGGGAGTTCCTGCTGCGGGGCCTCAGCCGCCTTGGATGGGTGCGCCGACCCCATTACCTCGAACCTTTATGACACCACGCAAGCAGGACAAATCCCGGAGAATGCGCTGAAGGCATCGCTCGGTTGCGGCAATCCCACGGCTCTCGCGCAGCTCAACGCCGGCGAAACGGTCCTCGACCTAGGCTCTGGCGGCGGCATTGATGTCTTGCTTTCCGCGAAACGCGTGGGGCCTGCCGGGAAAGCCTACGGCCTGGACATGACAGACGAGATGCTTGCGCTTGCGCGTGAGAATCAGAAAAAATCCGGCGTGGAAAATGTTGAGTTTCTGAAGGGCGAGATCGAGAACATCCCGCTGCCCGATAATTCGGTGAACGTCGTCATTTCAAACTGCGTCATCAACCTCTCTTCCGACAAGGACCGTGTTCTGAAGGAAGCTTTTCGCGTTTTGAAACCCGGCGGCCGCTTCGCGGTGTCCGACGTTGTGGTCCGCGGCGACGTTCCCGCGGCGGTTCGCAAGAGCATGCTCCTGTGGGTCGGCTGCATCGCCGGCGCTCTCAAGGATTCTGAATACGCCTCGAAACTGGCAGCAGCCGGTTTTGAAAACATCGATATCGAGCCGACTCGTATCTACAACATTGAGGACGCGCGGGCCTTTCTTAGCCGGGAGGGTATCGACGTCGATGCGATCGCCGCCCAGGTTCAGGATAAGTTCATGAGCGCATTTGTGAGAGCAACGAAACCCTCCGCCGCCTGCTGTACTCCGGGCTGTTGCGGGACCAATTAACGGGTGAGACGGTTGGCTCGGTTCTTGATGCTGGCGGCGTTGAGTGTGGTTGCGCACGGCCAAGATCCCACTCCGCACGCACCGAAAAATTGTCAACTGGTTCTTGCGGATGATCTTGTGCGTGTCGTACGGCTTCACTACGGAGCACACGAGAAAATCCCGAGCGACTTCCTGCGAGTTGAATTGAAAACGCTTCCAATCGGTAGACCCGGTTCAAGCGGGTGTTTTGTGGATCACGACCGTAACGCCACGAAAGTAGCATTGGAGAGTGCCAACGTGGAAATTGAGCGCCTGGTATCGACGCATCTGCTCCGCATCGAATTCAGGAAGAAAATATGACGCTGGCCCGGCGTGTAACCGCGGAGTTTCTGGGTAGCGCGCTACTGCTCGCGGCGGTCGTGGGATCCGGCATTATGGGACAGCGTTTAAGTGGTGGAAACGTCGCCATTGCCCTCCTTGCAAACACTATCGCGACCGGCGCTACGCTGGTCGCCCTAATTCTCACGTTCGGCCCAGTCTCCGGTGCTCACTTCAATCCTGTGGTCACACTTGCGGATGCTTCGCGGGGTGCGATGTCATGGCGCCACGTACCTCTTTACGTCATGGCACAACTCACAGGCGCGTTTGCCGGCGTGGCGTGTGCCGACCTCATGTTTAGTGAGCCGGTGTTCTCGGCGTCACGACACATCCGTGCAGGCAGCGCCCAGCTCTTGAGCGAATTCATCGCAACCTTTGGGCTTCTGGTGGTAATTTTGGGATGCGCCCGGTGGCGTTCTTCCGCCGTGCCCTTCGCCGTCGGGGCGTACATCACCGGAGCATATTGGTTTACCGCTTCAACATCCTTTGCAAACCCAACAGTCACCCTCGCGCGCTCTGCCACGGATACATTCGCCGGCATTCGGCCCGTGGACGCACCCGGATTCGTCTTGGCGGAGTTCGCCGGTGCGCTCGCCGCTACAGTAATTTTTCGTTGGCTCGCTCCACCGTTCCCGAGAGATGCGTGATCCATGACTGAGAAGAAACGGGTGCTTATCCTCTGCACCGGAAACTCCGCCCGGAGCCAGATGGCGGAGGGGCTCCTGCGGCACGATTCGGGAGGCCGATTTGAAGTCGAGAGCGCCGGAACCAAGCCCAGCCACGTTCGCCCGGAAGCAATTCAAGTGATGCGGGAGATAGGAATCGACATTTCAGGTCACCGTTCAAAATCGGTGGATGAATTCGCGGGCCAAGTCTTCGACTACGTGCTCACGGTGTGCGACAACACGAAGGAGTCCTGTCCGATTAACCCCGGCCACTCGAATCGGCTGCATCACAATTTTCAAGATCCGGCAACAGTTGAAGGTTCCGAAGAGCAGCGCCTGGACGCATTTCGAAAGGTGCGCGATGAAATTCGGATGTACCTACGAACGTTTCCCCCAGGCCCCAGTCCCTAACACCCAGCCCCGACCCTATAAACTAAATATATGTGTGGGATCGCCGGTTTCGTCACCACCAAACCTGTCAGCGGCGGCGAAGCCATGCTTGCGCGCATGACCGACGAAATCCGGCATCGCGGTCCCGACGATTTCGGTTACTATCACGACGCTCTCGCGCACATCGGCCACCGCCGGCTCAGCATCATCGATGTCGCGGGCGGCCATCAGCCGATGACCAATGAAGACCGCACATTGTGGCTCACTTACAACGGTGAAATTTTCAATCATGCGGATCTCCGTCCCGCGCTCGAGCAGGCCGGGCATCGCTACGTCACGCGCGCCGACACCGAAACCGTCCTGCACGCATATGAGCAGCACGGCCCGGACAGCGTCAAGCTTTTTCGCGGCATGTTCGCCTACGGTATCTGGGATAGCCGGCGGCAAAGGCTCTTCTGCGCGCGCGACCGCTTGGGCATCAAGCCGCTCTACTATTACTGGGACGGCCAACTTTTCGCGTTCGCTTCCGAAATCAAAGCGCTGCTGGAGCATCCTTCGATTTCGGTCGAGCTTCAGGAGGAATTGCTTCCCGAAGTGCTCGCATTCGGTTACGCCAGCGAAGAACGCACGCTATTCCGCAACATTCGCAAATTGATGCCGGGGCACCATTTGGTTTTAGACGTCAAGGCGTCCACGCCGCGGCTCCACATCGAAAGTTACTGGGACGTTCCGGCCCCCGAAAAGATTGAGGATCTGGACGAGCGCGGTTGGATCGCGGAGACTCGGCGGCGCCTCGAAGAAACCGTCCAGATGCGGCTGATGAGCGACGTGCCGCTCGGAATGTTCCTGAGCGGCGGCGTGGATTCCAGCGCGATCGCCGCCATCATCCGGCGTTCCACCGATGGCCCGGTCAAGACCTTTGCCGTCGGCTACCGGGAAGCGCCCTTCAGTGAGCTGAGCTATGCCGCGCGGGTTGCGCGCGCGATCGGCACCGATCATCATGAGACCGTCGTCGGCATGGACGATTTCTTCACCGCGCTGCCGCGCCTCATATGGCACGAAGACGAACCCATCGCCTGGCCATCCAGCGTGTCGCTGTACTTCGTTTCGAAGCTCGCGGCGGAGCAAGTGAAAGTGGTGCTCACCGGTGAAGGCAGCGACGAATTATTCGCGGGGTACGAGCGTTACCGCTGGAATTTGTTGAATGAGCGCGGAGCGTCCGCCTATCGATTTGTGCCGGGGCCGCTGCGGCGCATGATTCGGTCGCAAGCCGCCTCGTCTACCCTTTTAAACGCATCGTTGCGCCGCAAGCTCCGGCACACCTTCGTGGGCCGCGACGCAGGCATCGAATCGCTGTTTCTCGACAACTTCTATTGCGCGTTCTCGCAAGCGGATCAGAACCGCTTGCTCGCATCGCCTCCGGAAGCCGTATACGGAAACTATCTGCGCTATTTCAACGCTCGCGGCGATACTTCATCGCTAAATCGCATGCTCTATGCCGACCAGAAAACGTACCTGGTAGAGCTGCTGATGAAACAGGACCAGATGAGCATGGCCTGTTCCATTGAGAGCCGCGTGCCATTTCTGGATCACACCTTTGTCGAGTTCTCCACTCGCATTCCTGACCGGCTGAAGATCCGAGGCGGCACGCAGAAATACATTCTGAAGAAGGCGGTCGAGGATCTGCTTCCGCGAGAAATCACGTACCGGAAAAAAATGGGCTTCCCGACGCCTTTGCGCCAATGGCTGCTGGACCCGCGGGCCGAGCCGCTCTATGCCGCGCTCCGCTCGCCCGATGGATTGCTTGCGGCACACTTGGATATGCGCGAAGTGGATTCGCTCATCCAGCGCCATCGTTCCGGCTTTGAGGACGCGACAGATCGCATCTGGCGGCTGCTGAATCTACAAATCTGGGGCGACCTTTTCATTACCGGGCGGGGCGAGCAGTGGTGGAATGGCGTGGGCACACCCGAGGCTGTTTCCACGTAGTATGAAGATCCTTTGGGTGAAGTCGGATTTTCTGCATCCGACGACCAAGGGCGGCCACATCCGCACGCTCGAGACACTGAAACGGCTGCACCGGCGAAATGAAATCCACTACGTGGCGCTCGATCTTCCCGAGCAGCGCGGCGGCGTGGAACGAAGCTCGGAATACTGCACCAAGGCTTATCCGATTCCACATTCGGTGCCGGCCCGAGGGACGGCTCGCTTCGTCTGGCAAGCGTTCGCGAACCTGTCGTCGTCCCTGCCTCTTTCGGTGAGCCGCTACCGGTCGGAGGGCATGCGGCGGCAGATCGAAACGCTCCAGCACAGCCACAAGTTCGACGCGATTGTCTGCGATTTTCTCTTCCCCGCCGTGAATATACCGGACCTCGGACCGTGTGTTTTGTTTCAACACAACGTAGAGGCAATGATTTGGAAACGTCATGCGGAAACGCAAAGCAGCACTTTGACGCGGGCGTATTTCAGCGGCCAGTACGGCCGCATGCTGCGCTTCGAGCGCGAAGTTTGCCGCACCGTCAAGAGTATCATTGCCGTTTCCGATGTGGACGCCGCGGACATGCGGGAAAAGTACGGTGTGTCACGGATCGCCGCGGTGCCCACGGGCGTCGACGTCGATTATTTCGCGCCGGAGGGCCGGCCGAGTCCGTCGACAGATCTTGTGTTTCTGGGATCGATGGATTGGATGCCGAACATCGACGGCGTGCAATGGTTCGTCAACGAGATTTTGCCGCTGATCCGAAATAAGCGTCCGCAATGCTCGCTGGCGATTGTTGGACGGACTCCGGATGCCGCAATCCAGCAACTCAGGCAGAAAGACAGTAAAATTCACGTGACTGGCACGGTGCCGGATGTGCGTCCGTACTTGTGGGGCTCGGCGGTTTCAATTGTTCCCTTGCGAATCGGGGGGGGAACGCGGCTGAAAATTTACGAGGCGATGGCAGCCAAGATTCCGGTCGTGTCCACAACGGTTGGCGCCGAAGGGTTGGACATTAGCAAAGACGAAAACATACGCATCGCGGATTCGCCGGTCGAGTTTGCGGACAACTGTCTGGCGCTTCTGGACGACGAAAACGCGCGGCGCCGTGTGGCGGAGGCCGCATTCGAGATGATCTCATCGCGTTATTCTTGGGACGTAGTGTCGCGAGAATTTGAAAAGTTACTGCAATGATTCCGATCATCGATCTTGCCGCGCAATATCGCGAGCTGAAAACTGAAATGGACGCAGCAATCGCGCGCGTGTTCGAAAGCAGTCAGTTCGTTTTGGGGAAAGAAACAGCCGCTCTCGAAGAAGAATTCGCGGCTTATTGCAATGTCCCACACGCCATCGGCGTCAACTCCGGGACCAGCGCCCTGCATCTGGCCTTGCTGGCGGCAGGCGTCGGGCCGGGACACGAAGTAATAACCGTGCCATTCACGTTCTTCGCCACGGCCGCCACCGTCGGCTACGTAGGCGCTACGCCCGTATACGTCGATATCGATCCGGCCACCTTTAATATGGACGTCAGCCAGATCGAAGCGGCGATCACGGAAAAGACTCGCGCGATCATGCCGGTCCACCTCTATGGACTGCCCGCCGACATGCGTCCGATACTGGATATCGCGCGCCGCCACAACCTTATCGTTATCGAGGACGTGGCTCAAGCAGTGGGCGCCGAGTATCAGGGACAGCCTGCGGGCAGCATCGGCGACATCGGATGCTTCAGTTTTTATCCCACCAAGAATCTCGGCGCCGCGGGTGAAGGCGGTATGGTTACTACCAGCAATCCTGAGTATGCGCGCACTATCAGGTCGCTGCGAAGCTGGGGTGAAGAGCGGCGTTATTATGCCGTGCTCAAGGGCTATAATTACCGGCTCCAGGGCATCCAAGCGGCAATTTTGCGCGTGAAACTCAGCCGTCTGGATGCCTGGACAAAAACCCGTTGCGCGCTGGCCGCCGAATATGACCGGCTGCTCAAGAATGCAGACGTCGTGTGTCCGTCCACGTTGCCCGGCGCGCGCCACGTATATTGCCTTTACACCATCCGGGCAGCCCATCGCGACGCACTACAACGGGATTTGGAGTTGGCCGGAATCCAGACTGCGGTTCACTATCCCACGCCGATTCACCTTATGCCTGCTTATGCCGATGAGAGATACAAAGCTGGCGATTTTCCCGCCGCCGAGGCTTGCGCGCAAACTGTTCTTAGCCTTCCGCTTCACGCGCACATGAGTTATGAGCAAGTTGCAGAGGTGTCTGATCGCGTCCTACAACTAGCCGGAAAAAAGAGTCACGAGACAGTATTAACCGGCCGATAGTTATTGTAGGATGAGCACATCACCGTTAGTCTTCACCGGCGTCAGCACTTTTTCGAACGATTTTCAAACAGTTTTGGCGCGTGCGGTTTCAATCGCTAAATTGCCTGAAAAGAAACTGCAAAACGAACAGGCCGATAACTTGAGCAAGAAGCAGGCGCTGGTCGGACTAAATCCATCAGTAGCGAGCCTCGCCGCGGCCATCGCTGCTTTGGGTGCGGTAGCGGCTAATAATGGCCTGACGGCGGCCAGTTCTGACTCCGGTATCGTCTCCGTTCTGAATACAGGAGCATCCGCTCCCGCCACCTACACAATTTCGAATATCACCTCGCTCGCCACCTCACCTTCTGAAACATCGCTCCAGGGCTACGCGAATTCCGCGACTACACCGGTTTCGGTTGCGGGCCAGAATAAAGTCGATCTGGTGGTGGGATCGAATACCTACCATCTCGATCTCACCGGCAAGAACAACCTGAATGCATTGCGCGATGCCATCAACAATTTGGGAATAGGAGTGAACGCGTCCATAGTCGCCGCGAACAGTAGCAACTATCTCACGATCTCATCGCAGAAGGTTGGAGCCACAACCTTTACGTTGAGCGACGTCCCCGCTCCAGTGAGCCTGATCACGAATACAGGTACGGGAACCGATACTTCGCTCACCGGCTACGCCGACACGAATACCGCGGCGGTTTCCACGGCGGGACATGTCGATTTGACCGTTGGCGCGGGCTCTACGCTTCACCTCGACATCACGGGGCACAACAATCTGGCCGGACTGCGGGATGCCGTCAACAGTGCTGGGGCAGGTGTAACGGCGTCCATCACGGTCAATGGCGGCAGTAACTATCTCACCTTGACGGCGAATGGCGGGCCGGCTACGTTGCAGTTGAAAGATGTTCCAAATCCAACCAGTTTGATCAGCAGGACCAATCAGGGCACGGATGCCGATTTTTACCTGAATGGCAGCATCCACGTCACTAAATCGAGCAACGTGATCAACGACGTGGTCCCCGGCGTAAGCTTCACCATAAACGCCAAGACCACCGGCTCCGTCAATATCTCGCTGGCCAGCGATCGCTCGCAGCTTTCGAGCGCCCTGCAGGCTTTCGCGCAAAGCTACAACGCCGTGGCCGATCAGGTGGCACAACAGGTGGGATTGGCCGCGGGGCCCCTGAGCGGAAATTCTCTGATCCGCAATATCAGCGACGATCTTCGTCAGTTAGGCGGCTACGCGGGCACCGGCAATAGTATCAAGAGTCTCTCGGATCTTGGCCTTACATTCGATACCACGGGGCACTTAAATTTCACCTCGGCGACTATCACCGGTCTGAGCACTACTCAGGTTTCGGACGCTTTCAAATTTTTCGGATCTTCACAATCGGGCTTTGCGGCGCTGGCGCGGAACTTCACGCAGTTGAGCGATTCGACAACGGGGTTCATTCGCTTGCAGGAAGACGGGTACGACCAAACCAACAAGCGGCTAACGCAACAAATTAGTGTTTTGGACGAGCGTGCTAGCCTGCTTCAAGCCAGAGTGAGCGCGCAGCTTCAAAAGGCGGACGCGTTAGTAGCCAAGCTGCAATCTCAGCAGTCGGTCTTGAATGCCACAATCCAGAGCGTTAACTTTGTCTCGTATGGCAGAGTAACCAGCGCCACCGGCCAGTAACTTGTGGGGCGGGCAATCCTGCCCGCAGCCGGCTTTTAGCCGGCATCACTAGCTTGAGAAGTCGCCCACAGCCAGAATTAGCTGCCGCTATTCCAACCGGTAATTCGGTGCTTCCTTAGTGATGATCACGTCATGCACGTGGCTCTCGCGGAGGCCCGCCGAAGTAACTCGCAGGAAGCTTCCGCGCTCCTGCAACTCCTGAATCGTCTGGCAGCCACAGTAACCCATCCCCGCGCGCAACCCACCGACAAGCTGATACACCAGTTCGGCCAACGACCCCTTGTACGGCACGCGGCCCTCGATGCCCTCCGGCACCAGCTTTCCACTGGCGTCCTGCGAATAGCGATCCGTGGATCCTTGCGACATGGCGCCTAACGAGCCCATTCCACGATAGCTCTTGAACGTGCGGCCCTGATACAGAATCGTTTCGCCGGGGCTCTCTTCGGTTCCAGCCAACAGCCCGCCCAGCATCACGGAATCCGCGCCGGCCGCAATCGCCTTACTGATGTCGCCCGAGAATTTGATGCCCCCGTCGGAAATGAGCGGCACGTTCGATCCTCTCGCCGCGCGCGAGCAGTCCGCAATCGCGGTTATTTGCGGGACGCCGGCGCCGCTCACCACGCGTGTCGTACAAATCGAACCTGGACCGATGCCTACCTTGATCCCATCCGCGCCCAAGCCAATCAGATCGCGCGCTCCTTCATAGGTCGCCACATTGCCGGCGATCAAATCGACGTCCGGCAGGTGGTGCTTGATGGTTTTCACGGCGTTCATTACACCCTCTTGATGTCCGTGCGCCGAATCGACTACGATCACATCCACTTTCCTGGCGCACAGTTCCTGGGCCCGCTCCAGGAAGTCCCCGGTAGATCCCACGGCCGCTCCCACGCGCAGACGTCCCTGTTGATCTTTGGCGGCGCTCGGATATTTCAGCTTTTTTTGAATATCCTTCACCGTGATGAGACCCTTGAGCGTGTATTGATCGTCGACCACCAGCAGCTTCTCCACGCGATGCCGGTGCAAAATTTTCTCAGCTTCGTCCAGCGTAGTGCCCACGGCGACGGTAATGAGATTGTCCTTGGTCATCACCTGTGAGATCGGCAGATCGAAACGCGTCTCGAAACGCAAATCGCGGTTGGTCAAAATCCCGACCAGCTTGCCGTGCTTGGTCACGGGAACGCCGGAGATGCGGTAGCGCTTCATCAGCTCCAGCGCGTCCGCGATTTTTTTCTCCGGATCGATGGTGATCGGATCGACAATCATGCCGCTCTCACTGCGCTTTACGCGGTCCACTTCTTCGGCTTGGCGGTCGATGCTCATGTTCCGATGGACAATGCCGATGCCGCCTTGCTGCGCGAGCGCGATCGCCAGGTGCGACTCGGTCACGGTGTCCATCGCCGAGCTCAGTATGGGAATGTTCAAGCCGATTTTACGCGTGAGCTGCGTGCGCGTATCCGTTTGGGCCGGGACGACGGAACTGCGCGCGGGCTGCAGCAGCACGTCGTCAAAAGTAAGACCTTCTCGAATGGCGTCTGGAATCATATACTATTATGCCGCGAATGTTGGAGCGCGCGCGAGTTTGAAACAATGGAAACATGGCGACACTGGGACTAATTGAATACGAAGCCGCGAGCCCGGAAGTGCGTGCCGTTTATGACGACATCATGACCGTTCGCAAAACAGACGCGGTCAACAATTTCTGGAAAGCGCTGGCGCACGATCCGGTGACGTTGCGGCGCACCTGGCACAGCATCAAGGAAATCATGGCTCCGGGCGCTTTGGATCCACTGACCAAAGAAATGCTGTATGTCGCGGTCAGCGTGACCAACCAATGCGGATATTGCATCGCATCCCACACCGCGGCCGCCCGCAAGGCGGGCATGACGGATGCGATGTTCGCCGAATTAATGGCGGTGGTTGGGATGGCGAACGAAACCAATCGGCTGGCCAGCGGCTATCAGGTCGAGATCGACGAGCAATTCCTGCCTGGAAAAAAACGCTAAGGAGTTTCCGCAACTACCGGATTGCGAAGCTCGCCTATTTGATCCACCGAAATCACTACGTCGTCTCCCGGCTGCAGGAAGCGTGGCGGCGTGCGCGCATAGCCCACTCCCGCCGGAGTCCCGGTGGACACAACATCGCCCGGCTCCAGTGTCATCACGCTGGACAGATACGCAATCAATTCAGGAATCTTGAAGATCAGTTGGCTTGTGTTGGATTGCTGCAGGACTTCGCCGTTTATGCGAAGCGAGATGTCCAGCGTGTGCGGGTCCGCGACTTCGTCGGCGCTCACTAGGCATGGTCCCATCGGAGCAAATGTGTCGAACGTTTTGCCCATCGTCCATTGCGACGTAGCCATCTGAAAATCGCGCGCGCTGACGTCGTTGAGCAGCGTGTATCCAAAGACATGTTGCCGCCATTCTTCGGCTGGAATATGGCGGCCTCCGGTGCCAATAACAAACGCGAATTCGGCTTCATAATCCGGTTGCGTGGAGTTCTTCGGCAGAACGATGGGCTGGCCCGGTCCAATGACGGCCGTGGCGAACTTCGCGAAAATGGTGGGGACTTTCGGAATTTCCATTTTGGATTCGAGCGCGTGATCGCGATAGTTCAGACCCACGCAGATCAGCTTGAGCGGCCTCGGGATGGGAGCCAGCAGCGTGACGGAATCCAGCGGAGCAGATGCATCGTCGGCCGGATTATAGATCCAGTTTTCAATCTTGGCCCGGGCCGGCGCGCCGCCGCGAAGCATGGCCAGTATGTCCGGAAATCCGGCGCCCGCCAGACCCACCACCCGGTCTCGAGCGATAACTCCAGCTTCGGGGGGCGCATCGCCGCGCCGGAAAGTGACAAAACGCATTCTTCATTATGTCAGAAGTGGCGCGGACTTCAGTCTGCAGAGTTGTCCAATACAAGATGATCCTGAAACAGAACTTGATTCCAATGCAAGATGATCCTGAAAATGGAGAAGTTGG
>CATPCJ010000193.1 GCA_955652915.1 uncultured Bryobacteraceae bacterium | reverse complement strand
GTTGTAGGTTTTGCGCTGGACGGTGGAGACGACCACCGGCGTCTTGGACGCCGCCGGGGCCGCGGCAGGAGCAGGGGCGGGGCTCCCGCTGACTGCGGTGGGGGTGACGGTAACGACGGGAGCGGCGGATTCGGTGGCTTCGGGCATGGGCTGACCTCAGGCGGCGGCTGCTGTGACTGGACCCGAGCCGGCCGGAGCCATCGGCGCAGTGGGCGGGGGAGGGGCTTGGCCAACGACCGGGGCGCCATTCGCGGCGCCTCCTGGCGCTGGCGGGGGAGCACTCGCGGCGTCCTTCTGCCTCTTGAGCTCTGTCGCCTCGTTCAGGAAGCGAAGCAGCATGTCTGCGACGTTCGGGTCGCCCTCGTCGTCCATGTCCGCGCGAAGCCATGCGGACATGGCGAGTTTCACGGCGGCGTCAATATCGGCGATTCCGTTCGGGCCGCGGTAAACCTTCTTATTGCGGATTCGCGAAAGGCACATGTTGATATTGTCCCTAGACGCCGTCTCCTCTTCGATCCACGCGTTCAGATTCGGAATCTTGAGTTGACCGAGCGCCACCTCGCGCGGCATCAGTCCAGAGCTCATGATTTCGGTGACGGATTGAAGCTGCCCCTCGGGGGTGCGCGGCAGGAGCGACGTGGGGAAAGCCTGCGCGTCGTACTGGTCGCGCTTCATTGAGACATCTTTCCAGTCGATGCGCTCGACGAATCCTCGCCCCGGAACCGTGACGGCGAGCTTCCCCTTCTCCTTGTAGAGGTCCGCCGCCATGTCCAGGACGATCATCGCGGCGTGTACGTGGTGCCGCTCCCAGCGCTGGCCCACGATCGCGAAACGCTGCGTCTCGATGTCCTGGTAATTGCGGAGCCCAACGCCGGAGTTGAGCCCAGCAGGCTTCTCCGATTGCGCGGTCAACTGCGATAGCCCAACCTTTTTGTACATCCAATCAATCCACCATTGCTGTAGCTGGTAGACGTCGGGGCTCGCGGCGGGTGGCGTCTCGAAGACGGGCTTATTGCCCATGTACTGATTCACGCTCACGCCATTCGTCAGCGTGTGCACGGAGCAGCCTGAAGCCTTGTCGACCCACACGCGAGGATGCGCGAAGAGTCGAATGCCGCGCATGATATTCGAGTTTACTTCCGTCAGCGCGGCCTGCGGGCCCTCGAGCTCCTGCGGAATTCCAATACCGAAAGGCCCATACGTGGGGGGGCACCATTGCCATCGGTCCACGGGGAGGTAGTCTTTCTCGTAGGGCTCTGAACGGAGCGTACAGCCTTCGATCGCCACGCACTCGCGCCCGTCCCCAGACTTCTCCGCGGACGGCTTTCGCCAACTGCGAAAGACGCGCACTTGGTCTTGCTCGCCCAGGTATGCGAGCTCGCCCTTCCACGCGCCCTTTGCCTCTTCGATCTGCTTCTCAAACTCGGGGAACTCCGCGAGCAACTTCGTGCGAGGCTCGGCCCGGTCGATATGGATCTCCTGCGGGTCGTTCCGCATGCCGAGAACTTCGTCGATCACCACCTCATCGACCTTCAGGCACTCCGAGACGATCTGCCCGTTGTGCGGTAAGAAGTGCACATACCCGTCGCCGTAGATCAGCCCATCGCGGAACGCGTCCTCATAGGACTCGTAGACATGGCCCGCGATGAAGGCGCCATCGAGGAACTTGGTGGCGTTCTCCGCGCGCGTGATGAGTTCCTGATCGCCCGTGGATGGCAGGATAAAGACGCGCGGCTTGTCCTTCGCGATTCGCGCCGAACCCGTGTCGATGATGCTCTTGATCACATCGCAGCTCTTGCGATACGCGCCGCCGCGCGTGCTCGCGCTGTTGGCTCGGAAGAGCGAAGACGAACCGAACGTTCCGTTATTGACGTACGCCTCCTGCCAGCACACGAGATCGAAGCGCCGCCGCACCTGGCGTTGCCGGATGCTTTTCACATGCGCGATGAGGTTTTCCCATTGAGTCTCCTCGGGCTGGGCATACCAGAGAACGTTCGACTGGCCGCGCGCCAACGTGCCCGCGCGCGTCTTGTAAACCTTGCGCGTCGTGGTGGTCTTGCCGATGTCCGCCGCCGTCATCCGCCCATCCTCCTCATCCGAAGCGCGTGCTCCTGCGCCTCCGGGGACATCTTCTGAATCTCGGCAAACGCGCGCTCGCGCTCATCCACGATGGGGTCGGCCTCGCGCGCCTCCGGCATTGGAAGTGGGCGCTCAAGCGTGATGTCGTCGACCACGAGGCGCGTCACCCCAAGCGTCGCCATGAGCTGTGCTAGCCCCGTCACGTACTCCACGCTGGGCCTGGTCTTCGTGGCACTCATGACACGTTCCTCGTGAGGCTTTCTGCGCACGATTCACACGCGCGGATGTAGTGGCCGCGCATGCCCGGCACGCGGGCCCCAAGCATTGCGAGCATGGCCTTCACGCGCACGAGTTTGAAGTTTCGCTTCCGGGTCTTGCAGACCTCGCACATGAAATCCTTGTTCGGTTCTCGCGCCCTCGCGCCAGCCTGCTTGATGGCGGGCCGCAGGTCGCCCTCGGCGATGCGCTCCTGCATCGTCTCGAGCTCCTTGAAGCCGTCGTAATTCGAGACCGCGTGGCGTTTTAGATAATCGCGCATCATCCGCCGGGCAGGATCGCTGCCCCTCCGTTCCATGTCGCGTCGAGTGATGTCGCGAGCGGCAAACCGGGCTGCCCGAGCACAAGAGGAGCCGTCACTCCGTCCGCCAAGTAGGACCAGAGCGAAAGCGTCGGGTGTTGGATCACCGCCGCGTAGGTCAGCGTGACGAATGGCCCTGGCACGTGGCGTCCGCCAGGCACGTCGACACCGGCTTTTGGGTAGCCATTCGCCGCATCGACGATGGCTTGCAACGCCTGCGCGGAAGCCTTTGCGGGATAGATGTACGCCATCACGTTACGGCGACCCCATACCGCGCGCCCAGATAGCTGAACATTTGAGTGCGCTGCGCCTGAGAATCGACCCCGGCAATACCGAGAATCTCCGTCACTGACCCATCGTATGCGTTCACCCCCCCGCTCAGTAAACTCCCGACAGTAATACCAGCCAGAGTATCGCCACCCAACGCCCCAGAAGACAGGGCGTTGACACTGTCATTTCTGTACACGCTAGAACTGGCTGTGTTGTACAGGAGACCGAAGACGCTCTTGGCGCCCGACGCTCCGCCGTCGTTGCCTCCGCCTAGACCGTCGGTCTGCACCCAGTCGTTGGCGCTCGCATTTCGATAAAAAGACCATCGGTGTCCGAAAGAGATGGCATCAAAAATATGCTGCTCCGTGGAGGCCGGCCCCGTGAACGTGGTAACGATGTAGACGGTGCCAGGCTGAGCGATCGGCGAACCAAAAGCCGCGGTCGACATCGTATTTACGTTTGCGGACACAAAATTGAGCGAAGGTGCGCCGCTATACGACGCATCCGAAGCGGAGTAGATCGGCTGTTTAGCGGCCGTCGCCTGCGTCAGGTCGCGACCATTCCCGCTCTGGTCAGCCCACGCCGATACGCCTGACCCGTTGAGGGTGATTCCGAGGTCGGAGCGATACCAGAATAGCAGCCCGCTACGCTGCACAGGTGAGAACAACGCCGTTGCCGGCCTGACACCGTAGGTGTTGCTCATGCTCACGCGGCCAGACCCTTCATTCGCATCTTCACGGTCGGAGAGACGAGGCCAGACGTGGCCGTGTAGACCATCCGCACCCAGCCGTAGTTGCAGCGGTTCTCATCGAGCACGACGTTCGTCGCGCTGTTCACCGCTTGGCCAACGGAGAAGGCGCCGCCGTTGATCGAAAAGCTCAGGTCCGTCCAGTTCACCAGCTCCACGGTTGGGGTCATGATCGAGCTGGTCGCCTCGTCGATGCAGGCTTGCAGCTTCACGCTGCCGACCGGTGCGCCGGTCGCCGGACACGTGAAGACGAGGCGATACGCGTCGACCGTATCCACCCATATCGGGACAGAGAAGAAGCTCCCGGCCTGGTTCAGGACCCCTGTAGCCGTGCCGTCGAACAGCGTAGGAGGAGACGTCGAGGGCGTGATGCCGTCGAGTGAGAGCTTTAGAATGGGATGCGACAGTCGAGACGACATGGGTGGGTGCTCCTCAACCGGTGTGGAACCGCATGGCGTCCGGTGGCGCCTCGTCCAGAATGAAGCGCGAGCCAGGACCAAGCTCCGCGATGCGTCGAGCCTCCGCGCGTTGGCGCTCGATGCGCTCCTCGAGCCACGGCTCGGTCCCTCGCACCGGTGGCGGCGCTGGGGCCTGGGTCGCGTTGTAGTTACGGCTCGCGCGCCAGGCGTAGAGGCACGCGTCCGCCATGTGATTGTCGAAGCGCGGGTCCTCGACGTACTTCGCGGGCATCGCGCGGAGCTCGCGCTCGGACCAGACGAGCGTCTTCCACTCATCGAAGAGCCCCATCGCAGCGGGCAGCACCTTCACGCGCCCGGTCAGTAGGTCGCTGTTCACCAGGTCGACCGCGAGCTTCTTGTCGTTCTTCGTGGCGGCCTCGAAGTTCACGCCGCCTCGCTGGCGCATCTCCTCGGCTCCCTGAAGCGGAGCGTCGACGACAATCTTGACGATGAGCGGGAACCTGGTCTCCAGCGCCTTCACGCGCTCGACCACCTTGGAGTAAATCCAACCCTTGTGCTTCTCCGCCTCGACCACGTAGAGGTTCGGATCGTGCTCGCTCCACGCAACGACCACGAAGGCCGTTGGGTCGCTGAATCCGGTGTCGACGCCCAGCACGTAGAGGTACTGGTCGGCCGGCAAGGGAAGCGCTGCGGCCGTGTTCGTGTCCTCGCGAGCCCGGTAGACCAGAGCGTTCGTGTCGACCACCCAGCGGCCCTGCCACTCCTGCTGATAGAGCGGCGTAATCGTGATGGCGGGATTGCTAGCCACGAGCTCGTCGTGAACGCGCTGAATGTTCCGCGCCTTGAATCGGTTGTCTCGCCAGCTCCACGAGTGCGTGGTCCAACCCGGCTCTTTGCCGTTCGTCGCTTCGAAGAACAGCCCCGTCGTTACGTTACTGGGAGTCCCCGATAGGACGATTGTCCCGAGGTCGTCGCCCATTGCGGGCAGCAGAGACCCGTACACCATCCGGTTGACGTCGTGACGGTACTTAGAGGCTTCGTCCAGCACTGCGAGGCGGTACTTCTGCCCGACCATCTTATCGATTTCGTACTGATTTGCGTCAGTGCCTCTGAGGTATATGTGCGATCCATTCGGCAGCTCCCATCGAGACTTCGACTCAATCCACTTCGCGCCCAGGTCGAACGTCTTGTTGATGACGCGGAAGATGTCCTTCAGCATGATCCCGTGCGAGGTCGCGCGGGTCAGGCCGAGGTAGAGCGACGAGCTTCCGGGGAAGGCCAGCGCCGTCAGGAACAGGTAGACACCAATTGCCCACGACTTGCCCGCGCGCCGCGTGCAGAAGAGCGCCTTCAGCCTCGACGGGTCCTCGATGGACCGCCTCTGCTCGGGTAGGAGCGACGACAGCATGCGCTCCCGCAACGCGAGGCGCATCCTGAGTGCCCTCGACGCGGCGACGGGGGATAGTGCAACGTTCACTCGGCTGGCTCACCGCGGACAAACGGCGCGTCGCATGGCGGAATGGCGCGCAGGTCGGCGCCCCCGTTCACGCAGTGCGCCCTCGCGCCGCAATCCCTGCAATAGAGCACCGCCATCACGTCGCAAATATCATTGGCGGGAATTGGACCAGGTGGCCCGCCGGCGCGAGCGTGGTCTGATATCAATACCCAGTTGTGACGCGTGTTGGCGCGCCTCTGCTCGTTCATGAGGTCGCTCATCGGTGCCCCCGCAGGCTGACCCCTGGCCCGATGCCCCAAAGGCTGAAGAGCCAGAGCCCTACGCCAAGCACGAGGACGATGTACCCAATCTGATTCGCCGGCTCGCTAAACTTGAACGCTCGCCATATGGCAATCGCCACGGCTGCCACGAACAGGACGAAGAGAATCTCTAGGATGGGCATCAGCTCCCCGCGTAGTGAATCGAGACCACCGCGCTGAAAGGCACCACCGCCTCATGCAGCTGTTCTCTGCCCTCGACCGTGACGGTGCGCGCGAGCGTGACCAGTCCGTGCGGCACGTCGACCCCGAGCATCCAGCCGTCGGTCACGCGCGCCGTGCTCCCAGCCGTCTGCTTGCCGCCCACCGTGACCGGTGCGGTCAGCACGATGTGCGTGACCTGCGGCTTGGCGGCCGTCGAGTAGCCGCGCTTCAGAGCCGCGTCTGCCCTTCCGGTGAGCGATTCGGCATGCACCTCCGCCGCGCTTTTCTTGTCTTCAGGCATGCGCGCCTCTCAGCACGTAAGGGTTGTAGGTGAGCCCGTATTTCTCCCAGGTTGACCTGAGCGGGCCCATAACGAAGTCGTTCACGTGCGACGCGATTGCGCGGGCACCGTGCGTCGCGTGCTCGTATAGGGCGCGGCCAATTCCAAGTTGCCGGAATGCGCTCTTGACGTACAGCCAGTGAACTACGCACTCATGCTCACCCTGCGCGTAGGCAACGAATCCGTAGAAGTGGCTTTCGTCGTCCGGGTCGCACGCGAGGTCTACGCGGCACGTCGCGAGTAGGTTGTTCACGACGTGGCCGTGTTCCTGGAAGAACACGCGATCAGTCAGGTAGCGCGTAGTCGAGGAGCGCCGAAGCTCCTGAAGCCAAGGCTTCACGACGAAGCCCAGGTGTTCGGGGAGCGCTGGGCGAATGACGTGCCTCACTGGCTCACGTGCTCGGGGGCCGCGATTGCGGCGAGCTCCTCATCGCTCAGCGTGGCGACGTCCGGAGCGGCCTGCGCCGCCTCCTTCGCGTCGACCACTGCGGCCCGACCCACCTCGACCAGCGCCCGGCACGCCGAGACGCGGGCGTTCTCGTTCACGCCGCTCTCA
Source organism: uncultured Bryobacteraceae bacterium (assembly GCA_955652915.1). GTDB lineage: Bacteria > Acidobacteriota > Terriglobia > Bryobacterales > Bryobacteraceae > Palsa-89. The sequence goes on along the minus strand of CATPCJ010000193.1, from coordinate 2,594 downwards.
GCAATCTCCGCGAGCACCGAGCGCCCGAGCTGCCCGAGCTCGTAATCGCTCAGCCCACAGCTCTTCGCGCGCGCACGGAGGTTCGACGCGTCGGCCGAACGCCTTTGATTTCCTTCACCTATTGCGCGCCTCGTGGCGCTCTTGAGCGGTGATCCGGGCATGTCTTGCGCCCCTTCACCGGCGAGAGTGACACGACTTGTAGTGTCACGCAACGTACTTCAGTTTGCTTACCTTGTGGCAGGGCAGCAATAGACGACGTGACACCCCGAGTCCGTCGCGGGTCCGCAGAAGCGCTCGAGCGGTGCTGGGCACCACTCTCCGGGGATTGCGCGCGGCAGGCACTCCACCTGCTCCAGACAGCTCGGGCTCACGGTGTGACTTGGCTCATCGGCCGCAACCTGGCCCACGCAGGCAGCCAGCAAAATGAGACTTGACACTGAGACGGCATGCATGATGCGCTTCATTGCGCTCCCCTTTCAGCTTTTTCAAAGCCGACCTCCACCGCGTAGAGCTTTCCCCTGCGCTGGCTATATTCCCAGGTCACGCGCGGATCGTTGTCCCGGACCCCGAGCGCGTCGGCGATTCCGTCGCGCACGGCCTTGAGCGCGCCGCGAAGGTTATCGTCGTCGAGCCCCGCGCTAGGGGCGACCCGGGTCATGTGGACGCACAGGCCTGGGCCCGCGAGCCCACTGCACGGGACGGCGCAAATCAGGTGCGTGACGCCTCGCTGGTCCTGCGCGCGGAGCGCCCTCTTCGCCCAGTGGCCGCGCGCGTTGCTTTCGCTGACCGTGCGGATGGGGAGCGTAATGATCACGGGGTGTACCTCACGGATGTCCATCGTTTCCTCAAGTGCCGACGTTTCCTCAGGTGCCGACAGCATGGCGAACAGCGTCGACATGGCGAACAGCGTCGACGTGGCGGCGGCGTCGCACTTTGCGAGCATGGACGGCAGCTCGCGCGACCAGCCCAGCGCGAACGGAACTGGCGCGGTCGCGTTGTCGATTGCCCACGTTGTCTCGACGCTCACGGCTTCGTCCTTTCCAAGAGAGCGTCGTACGCGAAGGTGTCGGCGAAGCACGCCTCGCATGTGCTCATCACCCGCGCAGCCTCCACCAGCGCAGCCCGCAGCTCGGCGATAAGAGCGTCGCGCTCAGCGATGGCGGCATGCGCGTCGTTGCGCTGGCTGCGCATGTCGTCGACACACACCCACGCGTCCTTTTGGCAATTGCGACAGTCTTCGTACCAGTGCTCCAGATGCTCGCAGCTCATCTCGTCACCCTCACATTCCGCTTCACGGCGACACCATCAGCGGCGCCGCAATATCGCGCACCATGCCTCTCGCCTCTTCTGTCGAGCACTCGCAGTCGCGCAGATGTCGACCAATACTGAACCATTGCTGAAAGTTGCTGTCAGGCCTCCACTTTGCCGCGATTCGCGCACATTCAATGAAAAACTGAGCCTGACCTTCGTCGTCCAGATCGCACCACGCCTCGGCAATCTGCTCCGGCGTCAATTTCACGTCGAGCGTGAGCGTCATCTCGCTCTCCTAACGTTCTTGCTAATCCCGCACGCTCGCTCCGTCCGCACCTTCACGATGCTCCGCTCCAGGTCCCGCGTGAGGTCCTCGGGCTCCGGCGCGGTCAGCTCGTCCACGAGGGATGCGAGGGCATTCACGTAACGCGCGTGAGCCATCGCCCTAGCTTGCCCAAACGACGTGGTGTTTTCCGTCCGCTCCCATCGCGCCCGCAGCGCCGCAATCCGGTCGCGCGCGGCCTGCTTTTCGGCGGGGGTCATGCTGGCACCCATCGCCCTTCGCGGATGAATCCGTGATGCCCGCATGTACGGCAAAGGATCGACGGAGATAACGTAAGCGGGTCGCGTTGCTCGACGATCCATGACGGATGACCGTCTTGGGGGTCTACGCCTCGGAAGCCAACCCAATGGCCGGTCTCCGTGTCACCGTTGCAGTTGTGCCGCTCGATGACGCCACATTCAGATCCTGCACTGTTTACAGCAACTTCAATCGAGACGCCGTGTCCGATGTCTTCGATCGGGTCCTGGGTGCGTGTGGTCATTTCGCCACCGGCTCGATCGTGATCCGAGCGGCCCCACTGACCTCGATGATGCTGCCAAACGCACGCAAGACGTCGCCGACATCTTCGGCGTTTGCTGCGCCGGGCACGTTGACCCGAAGCTTGTCGTCGTCGCGAACGATCGGCTCTTCGCCGTCACTGGCTGGAATCACTTCTAATGTGATGTCCACGGGTGACACGGCTCGTACTGTCGCCAGATAGACTATGGTTATCGGCTTCACTTCGCCTCCCCTTTCGGCTTCAGCAAGGCGCGGCTTCAGCAGGGCGCGGATTCGAGCAACAGTCTCAGCCCACGCCTCGCGATGGCGGGCAATTGCTTCGCCCTCGGCCTGCGCTCGCGCGTAGCCGCGCGCCTCGGCTTCGGCGAGCGCCCGCTGCTGATTATCGCTGACGAGCAACGCTACGCTCCCGCTAAAATCGTCCATCACTCCGCCTCCTTCATGGCGACTCGTCCGCGTCCGATTTGTTGCCCTCGTCCCCGCCCCAGCCTGGGGCGGGGAC
>CATPCJ010000192.1 GCA_955652915.1 uncultured Bryobacteraceae bacterium | reverse complement strand
CTATAATTTTCTGAAATACGCCAAGACCAAGAACATGAGCCCTCGAAGGTAGATTTGTTCATATTGCATATCGACACCGGGGAAGAGATGCGCGGGGGGCAGTGGCAGGCGTTCTATTTGATGCGGGGATTGGTTGCGGCGGGACATCGGGTGCGGCTGGTTGCGCCGGCTGGGTCGGGGTTGTTGGCGGCGGTTGAGGCCGCGAACGCCCCCTTGGCCAGGGGAAGCCATCAAGCCTCAGCTTGTCCGCGGACAAGGCCGGCCGGGGACGACGCCTCTGGCCAACGGTCGCGGTTCCGTTCGGAGGCCCCGGCGGTAGATAGCGGTGTGCGGGACGGGATGACAGATGCGCGGCCATTGAGGTTGTCTTCGCTTCCGGCGGCGATGGCGGGCGTGGATCTGATTCATGCGCACGACGCTCGAGGGCATACACTGGCGGCGTTGCAGTCCAAGCCGGCGGTGGTTTCGCGTCGAGTGGCGTTTCCGGTGCGGCGCGGTGTGCTGTCGCAATGGAAGTATGGGCGGCCGGCGCACTACCTCGCCGTTTCCCAATTTGTGAAGCGGACGTTGGTGGAAGCCCGCGTCGATCCCGGCAAAATTAGCGTGGTGTACGATGGCGTGCCCTTGGATTTTCCGCCGGTTTCCGAAGATCGCACGTTGGTGGCGGCGCTGGATTCGGACGATCCCGGCAAAGGCAAGAAGATCGTGGAGCAGGCTGCAAAACTGGCCAATGTGGCCGTCACTTTTTCGAGCGATCTGAGGCGCGATCTGCCACGGGCCGCGCTATTCGTCTATATTACGGAGTTGGAAGGCTTAGGGTCGGCAGCATTGTTGGCAATGGCGGCGGGCGCACCCGTACTGGCGAGCGCTGCCGGAGGATTGCCGGAAGTAGTGGAAGACGGCGTCACTGGATTATTGACGTCCAACGATCCGGTCGAGGTGGCCAAGAGCATGCAGCGGTTGCTCGGCGATCGCTCGCTGGCGGCGCGCCTGGCCGATTGTGCCAGAAAAAAAGTAGAAGCGGCTTTTTCGATTGACCGCATGGTGAACGAGACGATTCGGGTTTATGAGAGGATTCTCGCTTGATCGAAGCCATCCTGGCCGGACTCGCCGGGCTGCTCATCGGCAGCTTTCTGAATGTCTGCATCTATCGCCTTCCGCGAGGTCTCTCGGTGGTGGCGCCCCGATCATTTTGTCCGGCTTGCGACCGGCCCATCGCGTGGTTCGATAACATTCCGTTGCTCAGCTTCATTTGGCTGCAGGGGCGCTGCAGGAAGTGTAAGGAACGAATTCCGCTGCGCTATCCGATGGTGGAATTGTTGACCGCCGCGGCATTTTTCAGCGCGATGCTGGCACTGGGCCCCACGGTGGCGGCGCTGAAATACTCTATCTTCGGAGCGATCATTATTACGCTGGTATTCTCCGATCTCGAAGAGCGAATATTGCCGGACGAGTTCACGCTGGGGGGGACGCTGGCGGGAATCGTGTTCGCCGCTTTCGTACCGCTCAACGTTGGAATCATGGGGCTGCTTTTGATTTCGGTAAGGAGCCAGCGGGTTGTTTCGGTGGCGGAATCCGCATTCGCGGCTCTGTTTTGCGCGGTGACGCTGTGGCTGGTAGGCACTCTGTACCGGAAGATCCGGCACCGCGAGGGATTGGGGCTGGGCGACGTGAAGATGGTGGCGATGATCGGAGCTTTTCTCGGATTGCAGGGGGCGCTGCTGACGTTGATCGTGGGGTCGCTGCTGGGAGCGCTGGTGGGATTGTGCTACATCTGGTTCACCGGAAAAGATGCGTCGACTTATGAATTGCCCTTCGGCACTTTTCTTGGCGCGGCGGCGTTGGGCGTGGCGTTTTTTGGCGATATTTTTTTGGGTTGGTACATGCGGCTGGGAGTGTAGCCGGGCATTCCGTTGTAACATAAGAAATTAGCTTCATGAAAGATCTGTTCGAGGTTTTGAAACCCGGTGGCGAGGATTGGGCGCTCGCGAAAACGCTGGATCCGGATCGGCTACCGGCTCACATTGCCATAATCATGGACGGCAACGGACGCTGGGCGGGCCGGCGCAACATGCCGCGCGCGGCGGGGCACCGGGCGGGCGTCGAACCGGTCCGTATTGCCGTCGAAACCTGTTCGCGGCTGGGACTCGAAGCCTTGACCCTGTATGCGTTCTCGGCGGAAAATTGGAAGCGTCCGCGCGCTGAAGTGGACATGTTGTGGCGTCTGCTGCGGCTGTATTTGCATCGCGAACTTCCGGAAATCATGCGCAACGATATACGGTTCACGTGCATGGGACGTTTGGATGCGCTGCCGGACCCGGTGCGTCGGGAGATTGAAATTGCCATCGACGCCACCGCGCGAAATCGGGGCATGCGTCTGAATGTAGCCATCAATTACAGCGGCCGCGCGGAGTTGGTGGACGCGGTGAACGCGATTGTGGAAGACGCGCGACTGGAAGGCCGGTTGCGCGATCTGCAAATCGACGAAGCGGCTATTACCTCGCATCTTTATACCGCCGGCCTTCCCGATCCCGACCTGCTGATTCGAACTTCCGGCGAGATGCGCGTCAGTAATTTTCTGCTGTGGCAAATTGCGTACGCGGAACTTTACGTTACCGGCACGCTGTGGCCGGACTTCCGCCGGGTGGACCTGCTGCACGCGATACTCGACTACCAGAAGCGCGATCGACGCTTCGGCGGGCTGAATCTCGAGACCGAAACAGCGCGCGCGGAAGAGTGGGTTGAAGCGGTTCAGACCATAGCCAGATGACGCGCGTCCTCACGGCGCTGCTGCTCATTCCTACCTTCTGCTACCTGGTTCTCTTGGCGCCCTGGTGGGCGTTTCTGCTTTCTGTCGGGGCGGTAGCGGTGCTTTGCTACCACGAGTTCCTCTATCTGGCGGCGCTGCATGAAATCGAAAAGCCCGGCGTCTTTGGATATGCCTCGGGATTGTTGATCCTATTCGTCCCGGTAAAGGATCCGGCGTTCTACGTTTTGATCGCGATTCTCGCGATGTCGCTGGGGCTGCGGTCGCGCAATCTCGGAGCCGCGCTTCCCTACTCCGCCGCGCTGGTGTTCGGCATCGCTTATATATTCGGCGCGTTGCGCTGCGGGATCGACTTACGCGAGATCAGTCCTTACTGGTTGTTTTTTGGGTTGTCGTTGAATTGGGCCGGCGACATTGCCGCGTTGTACGTCGGAAAGCTGCTAGGCAAGCATCGGCTTTCACCGCGCATCAGTCCGGCAAAATCGTGGGAAGGTTCAATCGGTTCGGTGGCGGCTTCGGTGCTGTACGGCGCGATTTATCTTCCGCGATTGTTGCCCGCGGTGCCCTTGGCTGAAGGGTTGGCGTTGACGGCGGCGGCCAATATTGCCGGTCAAATCGGGGACTTGTGCGAGTCGGCCTTGAAGCGCGGGGCGGGTGTCAAAGATAGCGGCACGCTGCTGCCGGGGCACGGTGGATGGCTGGATCGTTTGGATAGCAGCTTGTTCGCGCTTCCCGTGGTATATTTCGTCGTCAGTAATTTTCACTGGTGACTTTGGTGACGAAGACAACATGGAAAGCGGCCGGTTTTCCGCTGGTCCTCTTGGCGCTCAACGTTTTTTTCACCAAAGAACTTTTCACGCTCGAATATAGCCAGTACATGGGCTCCATCGAGGCGGCGTTCATCTCCATCAGCCGCTACATGCTGGAGAACTGGCGCGATCTGACGTGGTTTCCGCTGTGGTATGGCGGAATTCCGTTTCAAAATACTTATCCTCCATTGCTGCACGCAATCGTTGCGGTTACCGCGGGCGTCTTCAGAATTTCGCCGGCGCTGGCGCATCATGCCGTCACCGCTTGCATGTATTGCGCGGGTCCGGTGACGCTGTACTTTTTAGCGGCGCGACTCACCGGATCGCGATGGTCTGGGTTCTGGGCGGGATGGATGTATTCGATTTTTTCGCCGTCTTATTTCCTGATGGCGTCCGTGCGGTCGGGCATGGGAGGGCAACCGGGCCCACGCCGTCTGCAAACTCTGGTTTGTTTCGGCGAGGGGCCGCACATTACATCGCTGGCGCTGCTGCCGGTTGCTTTGCTGGCGTTGGATATCGCGATCACCAAGCGCAAACCCTGGTGGTATTTTTTGGCGGCGGTCAGCATGACGCTGGTCGTGCTATCCAATTGGCTGGGAGCCGTTGCATTGGCGGTTGCCGTCTTCGCATATTTGCTGGCACGCTCCGGAGGAAATGGAACGTGGAAGGTTTGGGGCACGGCGGCGGGGGTGGCAATGCTCGCTTACGCGCTGGCATGTTCCTGGATTCCTCCGTCCACGGTGCGGGACATCCGCTATAACGCGCAGTACGTTGGCGCTTTCCAACATGTGTATCGAACTTTGCCGCTTTTTGCCGCTGCTTTGCTGCTAGCGTCGCTCGCGATTAAATACTGCATGCGGCGTTTCAGGATTTCTCAGGCTCTGCAGTTTTTCGTGTTGTTCGCGATCCTCATAAGTGTGATCCCGCTGGCGTCGGAATGGGCGGGCGTGGCGATTGTGCCGCAGCCTGAGCGCTATCACCTGGAGATGGACCTGGCTGTTTGTTTGCTGCTGTCGTGTCTCTCGTTGGAATTGATGAACGCTTCCTTGGCGAGGGGCAGCGGTAAAGTCTCAGCTTGTCAGCGGACAAGTTCACCTGGCGAGCAAGCCTCTAGCCAACGGTCGCGGTTCAGAAAGGATTTGGCGACCGCTCCCTTACGGTTGCCGGCCAGAAAGCATGCCGCTGGCTGGGCGCGGATTGCGGCAGGTTTGTTGATGCTGGCGTTGAGCTATTATCCGGCGCGGTTGGATCGCCGGTATGCGAGGCGAATGATTAAGCCGGTCGATATTTTCCAGACTATCGAATACAAAACCGGGCGATGGCTCGGCGGCAATCTGGACGGACAACGCGTGTTCGCCGCCGGCACGATTTCTTTCTGGTTGAACGCCTTCGCCGACACTCCGCAATTCGGCGGAGGATTCGATCAGGGGCGCGTCAATCGCGTGATCGATCGGGTGCAATATCAGATTTACTCGGCGGATGGCGCGGGGGATCGGGCCGCCGAAGTCGCGATGCTGTGGTTCCGGGCCTATGGAGTGCACGCGGTCACGGTTGGCGGCGCGAGCAGCAAGGAAGAGTACAAACCATTTCGACGCCCGGAAGTTTTCGCGGCGGCGCTGCCCGAGGCTTGGCGCGATGGTGGCGACGCAATTTACCGGGCACCGCAGCGAACGGCTTCGTTGGCGCATGCGGTGGGGAGGCAGAGCCTGGTTCGAGATCGGCCCGAGAATGGGCTCGACATTCATCAGACTCAGGTGTATGTCCAGGCACTGGAGGATCCCAGTTTCCCGTCCGCGGATTTTCGTTGGACCAGCCGCCATTCGGCTGAAATCCAGGCTTCGTTACGGCCGGATGATTTGCTGTCGGTTCAGATCGCCTACCATCCAGGTTGGCACGCACTGGTGAATGGCGCGTCCCGCGGAGTGTTTGGCGATGGGCTGGGGCAAATTGTGATCGAGCCGCATTGCGATGGACCTTGCGGCGTGCGGTTGGTTTATGACGGCGGCGTTGAAATGCTGATCGCCAGAATATTGAGTTGGTCCGCGCTGGCTGGATGTTTGGTTTGGATTGCCGCATCGCGGAGAAGAGGGGCGACGCGATGAGCAGCCCTGTCTATATTCGGATGCTGCGGAATATTTTGCGGAAGCTGAATTATCATTTGGGCCCTCAGACGCACGCGCCGGGGGAAGCATTTGATGTTGAGAGGTTGCGTGAAGCCGAGTCTGCGTTACACGATCTCAAAATGCCGGACAACGGGGCGCAGGCTTATCTGGCGAAACACATTCCACGGTTGGCGCGGACGCTGGCGCTGGTCCCGCCACCGCGGAGCACCGGCCGTGTGCTGGAGCTGGGGTGTTATATGCAGATCACGCCACTGCTCTCGCGGCTGTGCGGATATCGGGAAGTGCGCGGCGGGTATTATGGCGCGCTTGGCCAAACCGATCGTAAGACGATCCAATTCCCGGATGGCGAATTTTCCTGCCTGGTGGATCACTTCGACGCGGAGCGGGATCGGTTTCCGTATGCGGATGGGCATTTCGATCTGGTAATCGCAGGCGAGGTGATCGAACATCTCACCTACGATCCAATGCATCTGTTGTTGGAATCGCGCCGTGTATTGGCGGAGGGCGGATCCTTGCTGGTGACTACTCCCAATGTCGGCAGTATCACCAGCGTTGCGAAAACGCTGGATGGCCGCGATAATCCGCAGATCTTTTTCCTGTACAATCGGCCGCTGCCCGGGGAACCGCCGGAGATCGGGCATGTGCGGGAATATACGGCCCATGAACTTGGCGAAGCGGTCAGGCTGGCGGGATTCGAAATCAGCAAGTTGTTCACTACGTTCATTTCGGAGTTTGCTTCGCATTTGCCCTTGTTGAAGTTTCTGGAAGAGAACGGGTATAGCACGGAGAATCGCGGTGAGCAGACGTGGTGTTTGGCGGTTAAGCGGTCGGCGCTGCCGGTGGACCGGTATCCGTTTTTTATTTATAGTCCGTAGTTCCTTTAAGTCTTTTATGGCCGCGGATTCACGCTGATCAGTGCCAGCAAACGCTAATGTTTGAGCACGCCGGAAATGGGGGCGCCCGCTTTTGGAACTGCCTTGGAATAGTCCTCGCCGAGCAACGCCGCCAGCGTCGCGGCAATTTGATTTTGAGTTACAGCCGGCATATTCGAGCGCTCTCCCAACGGAGGTGTATCGGGACCCAGAAACGCCATCCATATGTAGCGCGACTCCGGTATTTTTTCGCCGTGACTCTTCCAACCAATTGGAGCATCTCCGCGGCCATGATCGGGAGTGAAAATCAGAGTGGTCTGCTCCCGGTAACCGGGCATGGACTGCACCGTCTCCCACAGGGTTTTCAGGTGAGCGTCTACCCGGTGCGCGGCATCCAGATACTGCGCATAGTTGCCCTCATGCGCCCAATCGTCAGTCTCCCCAAGGGAGATGTAAAGAACCCGAGGCTTGGCTTCTTTTAAATACTCCAGGGCAGTATGAAACAGAATCGGATCGAAGACCTCGTCCTCCCAGACTCGCGGGCCTTCGGCTCTTAACTGATTGAGAAGATCCACGCGCGCGTTGCCACGAAGCGATGTCAGCGGATCGTAACCGGCGTTGACCAGAAATCCGGCGCGCTGGGCGTTGAAGATGTAAGGGAAGACGTCCCACGCGGCGAAAGCGGCAACCTTGCCGCGATAAGCCGGTTTGTTGTTGAGCCATTCGAAGACAGTCACATTTGGATTCGGAATTTTATCGTTGCTCTTAATGCCGGGGTCGGGAAAGCCGCAGAACGTCTCGTTGTAGCCGGGATAAGAAAAGTTCAGGCCATTGGTGACGTAGGCATCGGAACCCCGATTGCGATTGCCGTAGATTTGCCCGCGCTGGGACATCACGCTCCACACAAACGGCAGGAGCGCGGCGCGGCGGGCATCGGGGGTATCGCGCCAATACGCTTTTTTCAAACCGGGAACATCGGAGACGCCGCCGTTTTCCTTGCCGATCAAGGATTCATCGGCACCGCTGAAGACTTCTTGCCAACGAAGGCCATCGGTCATTACGAAAATGACATTCTTGGTTTTAGGCTGCGCGGCGGCCATCGAAGCGATAAGAGCGATCGTGACGGCGAGCACAATTGCGCGATTGTGGGGCGGGCAATCCTGCCCGCAGCCGGCTTTCAGCCTGGCTTTCAGCCGGCTAGACACGCTGGAAAGCGGATCCGCAGCCTGGATAGGCTGCCCCACACCTGAGTCGATAATCGGCACTCAGTCCATGCTACTTCAACTGCGCCAAAGCCGCCTTGCTGACCTTGGCCACGATGTTGATTTGCGGATCGACGACTTCGGCGATGTCGTAGCGCATCGATGTTCCCAGTACAATCGCCACTTCATTCGGCGTCAGTTTATAGTCGCGCTCCAGCCAGCGCGCCAACGACGTGGTAGCTACGCGCAGGGCGTCCGGCAGCGAATTGGCGATCCCCATGGCCATGATGTAGTCGTCGTTTTCCGCGCGTGGGCCGCCGATACCCTGCCCCGATATCACGTTCACCGTGAACTCCACGTCCATGGACGTTTCCAATGCGTCGCCGGTCAATTCGCCGTCGCCTTGAGCCGCATGGCCGTCGCCAACAAACAAATTCGCTCCGGGCTGGAACACGGGAAGATAGAGAGTGGTCCCTTCGCGCATCCCGTTGTAGTCCATGTTGCCGCCATACGCACCCAGCCAACCCGATCGAACAGTCTGCTGGTCCGGGGGCGCCACGGCCACGCATCCGAGCATGGGCTGAAGCTTGACTCGAAAATTCTTGAGGTGCTCGGACGGCTTGGCCAGCATCGCGAATCCATTTTCCCGATCGAGCTTCCATTCGCTGTCGAATTTGTCGTCGAACTTCGCCTCCCGGACATAACCCGAATTGAGAGCGCTATCGACGATTCGGTCACCGCTGCCGGCCGAGTCGCGATTCAGACTAATGCGGTTGAACTTTATTACCAGGGTATCGCCCGGCGTTGCGCCCTCCACGTAGAACGGACCTGTTTCCGGATTGCCGCCATTGGAACGGCGCTTGCCGGAAGCATCGCGGCCGCCTGCATCCACCGTGGTAGTGCGGATCGTGTCGCCAGGATTGATGTGGAGCGCGGGCGGAATGGTCCCGGAGAAAAATCGATGGAATTGCGTGGGCTCGAAGGTCCGGGTTTGCGGAGTGGCGGTGATGACCGGCGCGCGGCTGGCGACCCATTTCATTTCATCGTCGCCTCGCCTGGCGGTCCCACTGAGTTCGCTTCCGTTCGCCCGGCCTTCGAATGTCCCAAACGTCTGGCCGTTCGGGCGCGTGGCGGTGAACTTCAGATCGCCATTGTTGAACGTGCCTTCGATTTTCAGCTCATTCAGCGTGCCTGACAGCCTGTCTCCTTGTACCTTCAGGTCGAGCTTGGCGGAGCCAGTGTCCTCGCCGAAACTGCGGAGAACGATTCGCCAGGGGCCGTCGATATCGGCGGCGGCCAGGGTGTAGACGAGCGCGAACAAAAGCAGCGGAAGCTTCTTCATGGTGCAATTCTCCTTTTGTATACAGACGAGGGTGCGCGGTAGAAGTTCCGTTATTCCATAATCAAAATATGCCTGTTACCGCCGACACTCTGCGTCTTCATTTCGACTATAGCGCTTGGGCCAGCCAACGCCTGATGGAGGCTGCCGCGAAACTCACTCCGGAGGAGTTGGCGCGCGATTTCAAAACGTCCGACAAGAATGTTCTCGACACTTTGGTGCACGTTTTCGCGGCCGACCGGGTGTGGTTATCGCGCGTCCAGGGTGCGCCGCAAGCGACGTTCATAGATCCGGCCGATCGCGAATTTGCGGCCCTCGACCGGGAATGGCCGGCTTTGTACCAGCGCTGGCAAGAGTGGCTGGCGCCGCTTACGGATGAGGGCGCGCAGGCGAAGGTTAAATATCACGACATGAAGGGGAATCCCTACGAGCAGCCGTTGTGGCAGATCCTGCTGCACGTGGTAAATCACGGAACGCATCATCGCGGGCAGGCGGCGGGGTTCCTGCGGGCGATGGGATACACTCCGCCGGCATTGGATTTGATCGCGTTTTATCGAACAAGATCCTGATCATAGTTTCCCGATAGGAAGCCGGCTGCGGGCAGGATTGCCCGCCCCACAAGGCGGCGGCTGGTATTGAACTTCAGCAACTGCCAGTGTAGTTCACCAACTGGTCTTGCATTTCAGTGCCTCTTGCGTCATACTCCCCTAAAGGACTTATGGGACTTCGCGCGCTTCTTATACGGACCTTCAGGCGGCGCACGCTGGATCGCGATTTGGACGACGAGCTGCGATTCCACCTGGAGACTCGCGCCGGCCGATACCAGCAAGCGGGAATGGACGCGCGCGAGGCCGCACACGAAGCGCGCCACAGTTTTGGGAATCCAACATTTTTCAAAGAGGAGTGCCGCGACATGTGGACTTTTCAACGCGCCGAAATCTTCTGGCAGGACCTCCGCTACGCGGCGAGAACGCTGCGCAAAAGCCCAGGGTTTTCGATCGTCGCCGTTTTGACGCTGGCGCTCGGCATCGGCGCTAACACCGCAATCTACAGCGTGGTGAACGCACTGCTGCTGCGGCCCCTGCCGTATAAAGACTCCAGTCGATTGGTGCGACTCTGGCCCACGAACGTCAAGACCGGTCCGCTGCCCTACGCCATCACGTCGTATCCCGACTTCACCGATTGGAAAACCCAAAGCCACAGCTTCGAGCAAGTGGAAGGCTATGTCCCACGGTCCTTCAATCTCAGCGGAGGCGACCAGCCGCAAAGAGTATACGGACTTCGAACCTCGGCCGGGCTCTTGGCGCTACTGGGCATAACACCGATTCATGGCCGGACATTTCTAGCTGAAGAAACGCAACCAGGCAAGGACCACGTCCTGCTGTTATCGGAAGGTCTCTGGCAGAGCCGCTTTGCGCGGGACCCGAATGTGCTGGGCAAAACGGTGAAGCTCAACGATGAGAACTACCTTGTGATCGGAATCCTGCCGGCCGCATTTCAATTCCCTCCGAACAATCCCTGCGCTTTGGTCCTGCCGCAACCCCCGGATCCTAGCCGCGGGCATGGTTTTTTGAATGTCGTGGCCCGGCTCAAGACAGGCGTCACGCTCGCGACGGCCCAGACAGAAATGGAGACGATCGCGCGCCGGCTCGAATTGCAGTATCCGAAAGAGAGCAAGGAGCTGGGAGTACGCGTGCTCGGTCTGCAGGAATCGTACGTGGGCAGTTTTCGTGCGGCTCTTCTGATCTTTCTTAGCGCCGTCGGATTCGTGTTACTGATTGCTTGCGCGAACGTCGCAAATCTGTTCCTGGCTCGAACCGCTTCGCGCCAAAAAGAATTTGTAGTGCGGGCAGCCATGGGCGCGGGACGTTTCCGGTTGGTTCGGCAATTACTAACCGAGAGCGCGTTGTTGGGACTGGCTGGCGGAGCCGCGGGCCTGCTGTTCGCTTATTGGGGAGTGAAGGGGCTGGTGGCGCTGGTGCACGGGGCCTTCACGACAGCGCCCATGGAGACCGTCGGCATCGATGGCTCCGTATTGGGTTTCACATTGGGGGTCTCATTGCTGGTGGGATTGCTGGCAGGATTGGCGCCGGCGCTCGCGACAACGAAAGTCCAATTGAACGACACTCTCAAGGAGGGTCGCGGCCTGACTGGAAACCGCGCGCGGAATCGAATTCGCGGCACGCTCGTCGTTGCCGAGATTGCCCTGGCCTTGGTGTTGTTGACCGGCGCCGGTCTCATGCTCAAGAGTTTTTTGATTCTGGAAAGCGTGGACCCTGGCATCCATCCCGAGAATGTCCTGGTGATGGACTTTTCCATGGGTGGCAAGAAATACGCGAAGACGCAGGCCCGCGCGCCGTTCATGGACGCGGTGCTGCATCGGGTGGAGCAAATTCCGGGCGTGCAGTCGGCCGCGATGGCGAGCGATGTCCCACTCACGAATAATAGCGACGCGCAGGCGATCCTTATTGAGGGACGTCCGGACCCGGGACCCAAGCAAAGGCCGATCGTGAACGTCAACGTCGTCGGACCAGGCTACCTGCGCACCCTTGGGATTCCTCTGCTCAAGGGTCGTGATTTTTCCGCACGAGATACAGAGTCGGCGCCCGCGGTAGTTTTGATCAACCAGGCGATGGCCCGCAAGTTGTGGCCCAACGAAGATCCAACTGGCGCGCGCATTTCCGCGGACGGCAAGAACTGGGCAACGATCCAGGGCGTGGTAGGCGATGTCCGGCAACTGGGACTGATGTCGGAATCGAAGCCGGAGATTTATCTTTCATACCTGCAGGACCCGTTTGCGTGGCCCTACTTCAGCCTGTTGGTACACACCTCTTCGGATCCCATGAAGCAGTTGTCGTCCATCCAGGACGTTGTCTGGTCCGTCGACAAGGATCTACCCATCGCCGCCGTCGCGACCATGGAGCACCTTCGCTCCGGCTCCATCGCCCAACCGCGCGTCACGGCGTTGCTGCTGGTGGTATTCGCGTCCTTGGCGCTGATTCTCGCGAGCGTTGGGATTTACGGGGTGATGGCCTATTCGGTGACGCAACGGACCCACGAAATGGGTTTACGGATGGCGCTGGGCGCCCGCATCACCGACGTTTTGAAGTTGGTGCTGGGCCATGGAATGATTCTCACCGGCTGCGGCGTCGGGTTGGGTCTGATAGGCGCTTTCGCGCTGACACGCGTCCTGACCAAGTTCTTGTGGGGCGTCCGCCCGACCGATCCGGTCACGTTCATCGCTGTTTCCACGCTTCTTGCGGCTGTCGCGATGTTGGCGACTTATCTGCCGGCGCGGCGCGCGACTAAAGTAGATCCGATGGTGGCGCTGAGGTATGAGTAGGGTCAGTCGCCAGACTTCAGCGCTGCCTGCACGTGGCTGTGCTTACGGCCATATGCGAAGTACACGACCAAGCCGATCGCCAGCCAAATAATCAGGCGAGCCCAGTTCAGCCATCCGAGCTTGTACATCATATATCCGTTGAACAGCACGCCGAGAATCGGAATGAGGGGGACCCAGGGTGTACGGAACGGGCGCGGCTGAGCCGGATCTGTACGCCGCAGCACGACTACCGCAATACAAACGATGACGAAGGCCAACAGCGTGCCGATATTGACCATCTTGCCGATGTCATCGATGGGCGTCAAACTTCCAACCACCGCGGCCAGCAAGCCGACTAGAATGGTGTTCTTCCAGGGAGTACGGAACTTCGGGTGAATCTCGGCGAAGAAACGCTTCGGCAACAATCCATCGTTGGCCATGGAGTAGAGCACGCGCGTTTGACCAAGCAGCATCACCAGCATCACGCTGGTTAGACCGGCCAGGGCGCCTAGCGTAATAATGTGCGACGGGATTACCAGGCCGCGGTCGAGAAATGCGCGCGCGACCGGCGCTTCGATATTCACGTCGCTCCAGGGCACCATGCCGGTCAGCACGGCCGCGACCGAGATATACAAAACGGTACAAAGCAGGAGAGAGGCGATAATTCCAATGGGCAAATCCCGCTGAGGATTCTTGGCCTCCTGGGCGGTGGTGGAGACAGCATCGAAGCCGATGTAGGCGAAAAATATATACGCGGCCCCGGCGCCGATTCCCGACAATCCGAACGGCGCGAAAGTCTTCCAGTCCGACCCCCAGTTGCTGGTGTTGATGTATGTGATTCCCAGGCCGATCACGAACAGCACGACGGCTACTTTAATGATGACGATGGTGGCGTTAAATCTGGCGCTCTCTTTGATTCCGATGGCGAGGACGGCGGTGATTACCAGCGCGATAAGAAATGCCGGCAGGTTGAAACCTATTTCAACTCCAAAAATCTGAGGCGCCGCGAGCAAATCGTGCGCTCTCTGGATCAACTCGGGAGAGTGCGCCGCCGTGATGGTGGAGACTTTTTCGAGGAAGGCTTGGGTCCCCGGCACGAGCGAAGCATCGGACGCCTGGGCCATCTGGCGGGCGATCGTTGCCTCGGCCGTGCGCAACGCGGTCCAGTGATCGTATGCCAGCCACAGCGGCATTTTTAGATGAAGAATATTGAGCAGCTCAATGAAGTGGTTCGACCAGCCGGAAGATACGGTGCTGGCGCCCATGGCGTATTCCAGGGTAAGATCCCAACCGATTATCCACGCGAAGATTTCGCCGAGTGTCGCGTACGCGTATGTGTAGGCGCTGCCACAGACAGGAATCATGGCGGCGAATTCCGCGTAACAGAGGGCGGCGAACGCGCATCCCATCCCCGAAAGGACGAAGGAGAGCATCAGTCCCGGTCCGGCGTAGTGCGCGCCGAGTCCGGCCATCACGAAGATTCCGGCTCCGATGACTGCGCCGACGCCGAGGGCCGTCAATTGAAGAACGCCGAGCGTTCGCTTCAAACTATGTTCGCCAGTTGCGCACGACTCCTCAATGAGCTGGTTCAGCGGTTTTCGAGCTAACAGGTTTGCCATGGTTATCGCAATATTGTTACACAGGCGGCCGGGGAGGGACAGAGATACATGGAAGTGCTGGCCAAATGAGGGAATCCCAGCGTAGCAGTACTCCAAGCCGAGCTATCCGTACCTCTCCACTTCTGTGTCGCGCGCGTAAGCAAGCGTCGCTGATAGAGAATGAATCGGATTTGTCAAACACGAACCGGTGTATTGAATGTTGAGATTCGAATCCGGAGTATCAAGAGCGGGGCGGCCCAACGCTACTCCGACTCTTTAATCCGCTTCCGGTACGCTTCCCGCGCAAATTCATACGCGCGCAAAGCCTCTCCGCGCTCTTCGATTCGTATTCGCGATTCCTTCTGCCGCCAGCACTGATCCACCGCGCGCAAGCACCACTCGGCGCTCGCCTTGGAGCGGATCGGCTTGTCTCCCACCAGCGCAAATATCGGATTCGTGTGCGACGACGGCAGAATGCGCAGCGCGATCCAACTGCTGCGATCCACGTTGTAGTCGAACGCGATGGGCCGCAGTACGCCGTCCGCCACAATCTCCTGGCGGGCGACCGGCTGCCCATTCACCACCAGTTCCACCGGCACTTTTCTGGTATCGCCGATTCGCGACCGCTCCAGGTCCCAATACGGCTTCTGATCGTACGGCCGCTTCCGGACATTCTCGTCGGGAGAATCCTCGAGCAGCGCCGCCACTTGAGCAGTCACGCGCACCGGGCCGCCCTTCGCCATCCGCAATTCACTCGAGCCGGAACCCATCGCCACATGGTTCACTTTGAAATCGATCAGATGGCTCTTCCCGTCTGACACGTAATTGCGCCCTTGCCGGATTCCTTCGGTCCAATCGGCGTAATCGAGTTTGCCGGTCTGGCGCACATAGCTGCGGCCCAGGCCCACGCGCTCGCCGTAGATGCAGGGGAAATCGGTCTCGCCGCTGATGCGCGTCCGATAGCCCGTATTCAGCGTGTGATACCAGATGTTCAGCTCCCAGGCATACGGCGTATCCACGGTGGAAATGAAGTCCACCAGTTCATGCGTCACCCCGACGATATACTCGTTCGCGCCGATGCCGTCGAAAGGCGGCATCTCGTCCGTCGGAAGCTTCTCATCTTTCAAGGCGAGCCCCCAGCCTGAATGCGCAAAGCCGGTCACCGCGCCCTGCTTCTTCGCCCATCGGAAGACCGGAATTCCCCAGCTCGGCCATTCTTCGATGCGTTTCGTGCCGGGATAATCCTGCTCCTTCAGCCCCAGCAAACAGATGTGCCCGGTATGGCTGGAGGGGAAGCCGGAGACCTCCACGTCGTAACGCATCAGGTTCTCCGTGGTCGAGAGCGTGTTGTCTTTGCCCTCGAAAAAAGTCTTCTGGAAATACCAGCTCGGACCCCAGCTCAACACCGAGCCGACTTTCAAATCTTCACCCAGGATGTATCGCATCATGTCCTGCGGAAAGACACCCTCGGTGGGCTTTTCATAGTGGGCGCAGCCGGCCGCGTGAATATGATGATCGCCGGAATACCATCCCAGCTTGGCCGGGTCAATCCAGCGATCCAGCCGGAAGGCGATCTCCATGGGCGAATCTTTCACGGTAAGTTTCCGGATCTTTTTCCGATACTCGGGACCACGCGTGTACTCCACCGAATAGTCGCCGGGCGGCAACAATACGAACTCGCCGTCGGCCCGATAGATTTGCGGCTGGAACGCCAGATCCGGCGCCAGGCGCTTGGCTTGCGATGGATAGACGCGACCCTGAGTATCGCGGATCAGGAACGAGCCGGTAGTTGGCCGGTCGTCGGAATCCTGCACTCGCAACGTCACCTTGGTGGCCGGTGTGGTGTTAAAGAGAATATCGATGTCGCTGCGAAAGCCCAGGTCCTGCGTTCCCTGCCCCACGTTAAAGCTCAGCCTCGCTTCGCGCTTGCCCGCCTCCTTGGAATAGATCTGCAGAATGCGATACTCCAGTTCGAGCCCCGATAAACGCGCACGCATGGGCTGCTTGTCGTACATTTGGAGATCGATAAATCGCCGCCCAACCACTCCCTCGGGAGCGCCGGCCAACCGGCCGGCATTGGGACTATCCACCGACAGCACGGGCGTTATGCCGGCCTCGTTCTGCACTTTAACCAGGAAGCTTCGCCAGCCCTGCTCCACCAGCTCGGGTTTGGCCGGCCCCTCCTGCGCTTTGACGCGGCTCTCGGGATTGATATTCACGCCGACCAGACAATGGCGGTCAAGGATCTTCTGAATCTGCGCCACCGCCGCGGGCTTCCCTGAGGTTGCCGTAGCGAGCTGCTGAAGTTGGTTAACTTCATTTGCCGGAATCGGCTCGCCCAGAATTTGCAGCGCTTCGATGAGCCGCAGCACTTGAGCCGCGAGTGGTTGATGCTCCACCGCGGGCACAATCGGGAGTTCCTGGGCGGAAAGAGTTAGGGTGGACAGAAGGACAAGGATGGAAGTGCGCACGTTGAATCTCGGCTCCTTCAGTGTAGAATTCTCTCATGGCGCGTAATCTTTTGGGGGAGCGGCCAGGACCATGCCGGAAATTAGTGCGTCCCTGGGCCTGCTAAAGGTGAAAGCGTAACAGTTGAACTGTTGTACCACTTCCATGACTATCGTAACCGTCAAAACTAAATATCAGGTCGTGATCCCACAGACGGTCCGGAAGCAACTCGGCATCAACCGAGGCGACCGTTTAGAGGCGAAGGTTGAACGCGGCAAGCTCACGTACAACCGCAAAGCCGTCATCGACCGCCGCGTCCCCACGAGCAAGGCGGGACGTGAACGGTTTTTCAAACAGCTTCAGGCAGAATCACCCGACTGGCTTAAAGAAATGTGGGCAGCGTCGAAGCGTGCCGGCCTCGACAAGACGACCATGGGCGACATCAATGCTGAAATCGGCGCATACCGTAGGGAAAAGAGCGCCAAGAAAACCGGCAAGCAACCCGCGAAATGAGAGTTGTCGTCGATACCAACATCATTGTATCGGGACTCATCGCTCCTCACGGGCCATCCGCCCTCACGCTCTCGGTCACCCCACAATATTTTGAGATGTGTGTTTCGCCCGCGGTGTTCGCTGAATATGAAGAAGTCCTCCACCGTCCGCGCTTCTTCAAAACGATTTCCCCCGTGCTATGTTAAGAACGCCTTGGCAAGCATTCGAAGAACTGCTTCCCTTGTCCCTCCCACCCGGACGTTAAAGATTTCCACCCATGAATCCGACAACCGCCTTTACGAATGCGCCGATGCTGCCCAAGCCGACTACCTGGTGACCGGCAACACAAAGCATTTCTCCGTGGAGCATGGCAACACGAAGATCGTGACGCCACGCCAGTTTTTAGAGATCATCGCTGCACAACATCGGGAACAGAAAAGATGAAAACCGTGCACGGTTTCTAGAAGAGCGCGGGGATCGCTATCGCTGATCATCTTGGCATCAGATGGGCGCAGACTCCGCTAGCAATCCGTCTCCCCAGGCCGCCCGCACACCCTAAAAAACCGCTCATCACAATGCACACCGCCCTCCACTGCATACGGCCCACAATCGGAACCATGAAGACTTTGTTGATCGCCCTCGCACTCACCACCGGACTGGCCGCTGAGCAGCCATTCCAAGTCCAGGTCACCGGCCATGGCCGCCCTATGATTCTCATTCCGGGACTCTCCTGTCCCGGCGATGTCTGGGACGGCACCGTCGCCCATTACAAAGACCATTACCAACTTCACGTGCTTTCTCTCGCCGGATTCGCCGGCGTGCCGCGCGTCCCCGGTCCGTTCCTCGAAACCGCCCGTGAAGCCATCGCCGCCTACGTACGCAAAAACAAGCTCGATCACCCCATCATCGTCGGCCACAGCCTGGGCGGTTATCTCGCCCTCGACATCGCGGTCCACTATCCCGACCTTGCGGGCAAACTCGTGATCGTCGATTCCTACCCCATGCTGTCCGGCATAATGGATCCCACCATGACCGCCGAGAAAGCCAAGGCTGCCGGCGAACAGATGCGCAAAGGAATGGAACAGCAGAGCCAGGAAATGTTCGAGCGTACCACCAAATCCGGCATGTTCACGCGCCCGATGGTCACCAAAGATTCCGACCTCGATCGGGTGATCGCCTGGGGCTTGAAGTCCGACCGTACTGCAGTCACGGACGCCATGATCGAGCTCATGGCCGCCGATCTGCGCTCTGAAATATCCAAAATCAAGGCGCCGGTGCTGGTCATGGGCACGTGGATCGGCTACAAGGAGTACGGCGCAACGCACGAGACAACCGTGACCAACCTTCGCGCTCAGTACGCCAAACTCGACGGTGTCCAGATCGCGGTCACGGACACCGCGCGCCACTTCATCATGTGGGATGATCCGAACTGGATGTTTACCCAGATGGACCGTTTCCTAGAACCGGTCAAGATGGTTTCCGGCAAATGAAAACCAGGATCGCTTACTGGACCTGCCAAGCCGCCGGTTGGGGTTGCTACACGGCCATGGGAATCTCCATGGCCTCCCAACAGGTGGGCTGGCAGTTCAGTATGATCGCCGGCTACATTCTCTTCTGCCTGTACAGTATCGCGCTCACGGACTTGCTGCGCCGAGAAATTCGCCGGCGCCAGTGGCTGAACACCGCAACCTTCTTCACGTTTGCCCGCCTGTTCGGAGCCGCCCTCGTCCTGGGCGCCATTCAGACCTTCCTGGTATCCGCTATCGAGCTCGCTTTCAACCAGCGGCACAGCTACTTCTTCTCGAATCCCTCATACATTCTCAGGACCTGGATCAGCGTCAGCGGCGCGAACTCCATCTGGCTGCTCTTCTATGTTGCGCTCACCGCCGGACGCCGCTATCGGGAAAAAGAGGTCCGGCTCCAGCTCGCGCTGCGCGAAGCCGAGCTGCGTGCCCTGGAAGCACAGATCAACCCCCACTTTCTTTTCAACTGCCTCAACTCCATCCGCGCGCTGGTGGTCGAGAATCCCCCGCTCGCCCAGGACATGCTTACACGCTTCGCCACCATCCTCCGCTATAATCTTCACCGCAATCTGAACCATACGGTCCCTCTGGAAGCTGAAGTGGAGGTCGTGTCCGATTACCTCGCGCTCGAAGCTATCCGTCTGGAAGACCGGCTGCGCGTAAGCTTCGCGGTAGATCCGGAGGCCGGCAAGATCCTCATCCCGCCGATGCTGCTGCAGACCCTGGTCGAGAACGCCGTCAAGCACGGGATCGCGCCGCTGCCGAACGGCGGAGAGCTGGTGATTCGCGCAGCCATTGACGGCGACTCGCTTCGCCTCGACGTCGAAAACACCGGCAGCATCTCAGAAGCAAAACCCGCTTCCACGCGCGTCGGCCTCAGCAACACCCGTGAGCGGCTGCGCATTCTTTACGGCGATCGCGCCCATCTTGATCTCCGCAACGGCGACGGCCGCGTCACCGCCACGGTGATCATTCCCCGAGCTCTATGAAGGCTCTGATCGTCGACGATGAACGCCTGGCACGTCTGGAGTTGCGCCGCCTGCTCGCGGAGCACCCGGACGTCGAAATCGCCGGTGAAGCGCGAGGCGGCGAAGAAGCGCTGTCGATGATCCCGCAACTCGCTCCCGATCTCCTGTTCCTCGATATCCAGATGCCCGGCATGACCGGCTTCGAGTTGCTGGAGCGCCTCGAAGATTTGCCCCAAGTGATCTTCACGACAGCTTATGACGAGTATGCCATCCAGGCCTTCGAGGTCAGCGCGCTCGACTACCTTCTGAAGCCCATCGCGCCCGCCCGCCTCGCGGCCGCCCTGGCGCGCGTGCGGCCCCGTTCGGACAGAGGGCGCCTGGAGCAGGTATTCGTCCGCGACGGCGAGCGCTGCTGGATCGTTCGGATTCCCGACATCTTCCTGCTGGAGTCCGAAGGCAACTACACCCGCGTGTATTTCGGAACCGAGCGCCCGCTTATCCGCCGGTCTCTTAACGCCCTTCAAGAGCAGCTAGATCCCGCCGTGTTCTTTCGCGCGGGCCGCAAAGAAATCATCAACCTGAAATGGATTGACAAAGTAGACATCACCGTCGCCGGCGGGCTGACGATCACTCTCCGGGGAGGGCGAACGGTGGAGATGTCCCGCCGCCAATCCGCGAGGCTGCGGGAGATCTTGAGCCTGTAGGACAAAGAGCTGCTGTCGAAAGGTCCCTACGGTACCGGTGAGCTACGGCTGGGTTTGGTGAATACACATCAGGATAAAAGAACAGTTTGCTTAACGAAACTTGAGCGCCTTGTGCGAACTATCTGAAAAATGCGTAATTACCGAGTGCGCCGCCGCTGTGCGACGAGCTCTCCGGAGGATCATCCATATCCCCAGAAGTTAGTACCAGCAAATCGTCCGCGCGCTTTTGGCGGTTCGAAGCGGTTTCAGCAATCCGCCCGGCGAGATCCTTCAATCGATCAGGATTTGAATTCTTCAGTGTTAGCTCTATGATTCCAAGTAAAACCTCGGCTTGAACTTTGAGACTCGAAACAAGAGGTAACGCGTCAAAAACATGTGCGGCGAAATAGTACGGAATGTCTGAGGGGCGCTCTAGGAGGCCCGAGTAAAAGTACGAGCGGCAACGCCGAAAAAGTTCGGTTCCTGCTGGGTTTGCCTGTTCTTCCCGTGTGAACTCGGCGGACAAGAGCAAAAAGCGGATTCCTCGTTTCTTCGCGGCCTCGAGTGGCTTCGGTGCCCAGATCGACAATTTTGGTAGATCTGCTTCCTTTCTGGCCTCGTCAACGATGAACAACAACTTCTCACAGTTTGACGGCAAGTCTAGCATCTGCTTGTCATAGTACTCCTCACGCCGCCGATCTGCCTGAAGTGCGCGAAGTCCTTGGACCTCCACCGGATTGATCCTGTGAGCTGCACAGCTTCTTATTATGAGGTCTTTTGTAGTGGTTTTTCCGGTACCCGAGGGAGCCCCAAGAATAACATGCCTAAACGTGTGACCGCCCTCCCAAAATTCCGCATCGAGAACGTCCTTGATGAAATCGTTGATCGTGTTGCGGAATGTTTCATCTTGACTATAGAAACCTGGAATCGCAGTGCTGAAATCACCCATACGGACCGTTGATACCTTGGGCAAGAGGCGCATCCCGTTAAACACTACCGCCTTAGGTTTCGGAAGAGTCCGGAGAACCCTCTTCTGCTTTTGGTTAACGGCTGAAAGTCTTGGCATTCTATGCCAATCCATTTCCCAATAGCATGCTACGGCGGCGTTGGCCTTCAGAAACGCTTTGAGGGCCGCATCGAATGTACCAGGACCGCCCTCCCCCGGATCAAATTCAGCCGCGAATACAGCAGTCATGATATCTCCGGAGCCCACCTGATGTGTGAAACGTTTCTTCGACGGTGCCGGAGGGATCAATAGGATTGCGTGGTAATGCTTCTTCTGCCAGTGAGGAAAGATGAGCACCGCGCCGTCCTTATCGCACTTGATGATGTAGTATTGGAACTGCCCTAAATAGTGAAAGGATAACCGCGCCATCTCCCGTAATGTGTGCTCATCCTGAAGATTGTCTCGCCATTGTTTTGAAGCCCATTTCGAATCCACAAGGTGACACCACTCTTCGAGGTTGGGCAAGACCGCCGTAGCGTGCTGCAATCCAGCGTGCCTTTCTCGGTCAAATTTCGGATCAACGAAAAGTGGAATGTGGTGCGTCTCTGCAAAATCGCCAATCTTCGTGATAAGCGCTGGATCAAGGCATTTCTTCTCAAAGTCATTGATAATGATTGCCTCGAGACCTTTCTCCTTCTTGATGTGCTCGAGGTGGTAGAGAATTGATGTGGCGCGCTTTTCGTGAGGAACGTGCGTATTTCCGGCGTCATACCAACGGTGGAGTTCAGTGCCGTCAGCAAGAAGCAACCGTGACACCGTGTCTATTGGAGGATCTGACTCGTCCTGAACCCCTCGAAGTTCAACATACGTCGGCGCTCCGTCGATCGCGTGAGAACCTTCAAGGATGGTACGGAAATTCCCCCAATGGCATTTGCCGACGACTCCCCAAAGATATGTCTTGCCTTCATTCAGGATCGCAAGGATACGAGCGCTGTTCGCCGCTCCACCGGCCGTATCCTGCCGCCGGATGATATCCAGGTGACTTTCAGTACCGGGCGAGTCGGATGACGAGGTTGTCCGTGCTCGAACAAAAACATCGTGATCGACGATAAGATCGCCGATAACGAAAACATGTCGTTTCACGCTATCTCTCCAATGTGGACAATTGTCTAACATTACATTACATCGGGGTAAAATTCGCAATCCGCTGAGCATTGGACATCGCAAGTCAGCGCCTGACTTGGATTCTATTAAGCGCTTCGCTAGCAAGTAGCAGAGCATCTTCGCCCGAGCGTCGGCTCATTTGATTCTGGAAGTTCTTCTTCTCCCGTCTGAGTCCGGGAATATGGTGGGCCCGACAGAACTCGAATCTGTGACCTCCTGCGTGTCAAGCAGGCGCTCTAACCAACTGAGCTACGGGCCCGGCGGAAACCAGAAGTATATTCAATATAACATCTCGCCCGATTTCTCGACTTCCCCGCCCTGTGTAGTGCGGAGACAGTTCTGACGATAGATATACAGATGATGTTCCGCCTCCATCTTGTTGCCGGGATTTTGTTGGTGGCCCCCGCCATCGCCCCCGCACAAACCGATCCGGCACTGTGGCGATTCATTCAGCCCAACGCTAAAGCGATTATTAGTATCGATTGGAAGCACGTGCGGCAGTCCCATGTAGGGACTATGCTTCGCGAGAAGTGGGTGGACACCAACGGTGCGGCCATTCCCGGCGTCGAGTTTCTGAATGACGTCGACCGCTTCCTGATCTCGTCGGGAGGGCAGAACGCCGCCGACGAGCCGTCCGAACCACCGGTTTTGATCGTGGTTCGCGGCCATTTTGATTTGCCCAGGGTTCGCAAGTTGCTCGTGACGCATGGCACACGGGCGCAGGCGTTTAACTCTTTCCAGGTCTACCGCCCGCAAGGCAAGAACGCCAAGGACATGGCTTTCGTTCTGCTTGACACACAGACCATCCTTATCGGAGACGCGCGCTCGGTCTTTGCCGGCTTGGATCGGAGTGCGGCTCCAGCGGCCACACCGGATTCCACTCCAGTGCTAGTGCGCGCCGCGGCAATGGACGCGAGCTACGAAGTCTGGGCGCTTATTACGACGCCCGGCGCGTTGGCTAACGATAGGTTGATGGGATTGCTGAGCGGTGGCGAAGTAGGCTCGAATGCGCTCGGCTATGAAGTCGGATTCTCGTTCAAGAACGGTCTATCGGCGGAGGCCAGCGTGCTCTTCGAATCGGATTCAGCGGCCAAACGGCTGGCGTCGGAGCTAGGCAAGATGCTGAAGATGGCCATCAAGGACAAGATGGGCGCGCCGGCGATGCTCGACATGGAGAGAAAACTGAAGATCTCGGCCGAAGGGAATCAGGTGAAGATCGCCATGCGTCTCAGTTCGCAGGAACTCGAAAAAAATGCGCAGATCTACGCGGCAACGCATAAGCAGGCTGCGCCCATTCTCGCCGAAGTCCGGGCCGTGTCAAAGCCGGCCATTGAACCGCCGAAACCCGAAAGGCGCGTGATCCGCATCGAGGGACTAGACGAGGGAACGCGCGAGATTCCCTACAAGCAAGTGCCGTAGCAACACGTGGCGCGGACACTCGTCTGCGGCCTCGAGACGCGTCTCGAGGCTCTTTCCCCGCAGAGCATCGAGACGAGTCTCGATGCAGCAGCCTGGAGAGGCCGCGCCACGCTGTTCGCCGCGATGCGCTAACATTTGACCGTATGGCGAAAGGTAATCGCGACCTGATCGAAGTGCGCTGTCCCTGCTGCGAAGCGACGCTTCAAATCGATCCCGGCCTCAAGGCCGTCATCAGTTATGCGGAGCACAAGAGACCCGCGCCGATCGAGGACATCAGCGTTGCCGTGCAAAAGCTCAAGGGCGAGGAAGCCCGCAGGGGCGAGGTTTTTCAGAAGTCTTTCGACGAGCACAAAGGCCACCAAAAAGTTCTGGAAAGAAAATTCGACGAGCTGCTGAAACAGGCTAAAGAAAATCCCGACGCGGAGCCTCCGAAGAAACCTTTCGATTTCGACTAACTATTCTTCTGCCAGTTCCATTTCCGCCGATGGAAGCTGGTCACCCCGGCGCGCAAACCAGGAGTACATCACCGGCAGCAGAAATATGCTGACGAACAGGTTCACCAGCAGTCCACCGACAATCACGATGGCAAACGGACGTTGTGAATCCGAACCGATTCCATGCGACATGGCCGCCGGCACCAGGCCCAGCATGGCCACCGACATCGTCATCAAAATCGGCCGCAGCCTCAGTACTGAACCCTGCACGATCGCATATCCAATCTCGTTGCCTCGCGCTCTCAACTGATTGATGTGCTCCAGCAGAATTACGCCCACCTGGACAGCCACCCCGAATAAGGCCAAAAAGCCCACGCCGGAAGACACGCTGAAGTGAGTGCCGGTGATCAGCAAGGCCAGCAATCCGCCCAGGGGCACCGTCGTCAGATTCAGCAGGATCATGGACGCCCACTTGAACGATCCGAACATGGAATAGAGAATCATGAATATGGCCAGCAGCGTCGCCGGAACGATGACGGCCAGGCGCTTGTTGGCGCGCTTTTGGCTCTCATATTCTCCGGCCCATTCCAAGTGATAACCCTGCGGAAGCTTGACATTTTTCTGAACCGCATTCATGGCGTCCGACACAGTGCTGCCAAGATCCCGTCCGGAGACGCTGTACTTGATCGCCACGTATCGGGAATTGCCTTCGCGGAAGATTTGCGACGCTCCGTCTTCCACCTTGATGTCGCACATCTGGCCGATGGATACGCGTTCCCCCGAAGGCGCCAGGATGCGGATGTTCGCGATGTCTTCCATGGTGCGCCGGTATGGCTCCTGATAGCGCACCACCAAATCGTAACGCGCTTCGCCTTTGAGAATTTGGCTCACCGCCTTGCCCCCGGCCGCGGTTTCAATTGCATCCTGAATATCGCTGACGTTGATCCCGAAGCGGTCGGCCTTCTCGCGATTCACGATCAAGTTAACGTTCGGCTGGCCAATTACGCGGAAGACTCCCAGGTCCGCGACTCCGTGAATCTTGCTCATCGTACCCGCAATCTGGTCGGCCGTGTGCTCCAGCAGTTTCAAGTCGGTCCCGAAGATCTTGATGGCAAGCTGGCCCTTGACTCCGCTGACCGCCTCCTCCATGTTGTCGGCGATTGGCTGCGAGAAGTTCCACATCGCGCCCGGGATCTCCCGCAGCCGCTCGTCCATGGCCGCAATCAGCTCGTCTTTTGTCTTGAACCGCGAGCGCCATTGTTCGCGGGGTTTGAGATCCACGAAGTATTCAGTGTTGAAGAAACCGGCCACGTCGGTTCCGTCGTCGGGCCGGCCTAGCTGCGACACTACCTTGGTCACCTCGGGAAAGCCCGCGAACATCAGCCGCGCCTGCTTCACAATTCGTTGGCCTTCGGAAGGACCGGTGCTGGGCGCCAGAGTTCCGCGCGCCCAGATGGCTCCTTCATCGAGATGCGGCAGAAACTCGGAGCCGATCACTCCGCTGGCGAACAGGAAGACGCTGACTCCAACAATCAACACTCCCGCGATCGCCACCACGTATCCGCGCCGCAGCAGCCACTCCACTGTGTGCCGGTATCCACGCGTGATTCGAACCAGCACAGGGTTGCGCCACTCCTTCATGCCCGGCCGAAAGACGTAGCTTGCCAGCACCGGCGCAATCAACAAAGCGAAGAACAGCGCACCGAGCAAGGCGAAGGCGACCGTCCAGGACATCGGACGGAAGAGCCTCCCTTCCACGCGCTGTAGCGTGAAGATCGGTAGATACGAAGTGATGATGATCAGAATCGAATAGAACACCGGCCGCTGTACTTCGTGCACCGCAAAAGCGATTCGATCGATTAGCGAATGTTTGGTCTTGGGATTGTGGCTGACGTGCCGCAGAATGTTTTCCACCATCACGCAGGACCCGTGCACCACCATGCCGAAATCCAGCGCGCCCAAAGAAAGAAGATTCGCCGGTATGTGACGGAGGTCCAGCAGAATCGCGGCGAACAGCAACGAAAAGGGTATGGTGCAAGCGACGATGAGGGAACTTCTGGCGTTTCCTAACAACAGAAACAGCACGATGACGACGAGGACAATGCCGTCAGCGAGGTTGTGAAGAACAGTCTTCTTGGTCTGCTGCACCAGGTCCGAGCGGTCCAGATGGGGGACAATTTTGACACCGGGCGGCAGGATGTGCGCGTTGATCTCCTTCACCTTCTCGTGCAACGCTCCCAGCATCCGGTCCGGCGGCGAGCCTTTGCGCAGAAGTACGATGCCTTCCACGACATCGTCGTAATCCACCACGCGCCCGTCATCGTATCGAATCGATTTGCCCAAACGCCCCAACCGGATCTTGGGACCTTGCGTTATGACACCCAGGTCGCGGACGCGCACGGGCGTCCCGTTTTGCGACTTCAGAACCGTCTGGCCGACATCGGTGGTGGTATTCATCAGTCCGACGGCGCGGATGTTGAACGCCTGCGGTCCGTGCTCCAGAAAGCTTCCTCCCGCGTTCACATTATTCGCCGTCAGGGCCTGTTCCACTTGACCGATGCTCAGGCCGTACGACACCAGTCGATTCGGATCCACTTGCACTTGATACTCGCGCGTGATTCCACCGAAGCTGGAAACATCCACCACGTCCGGAACGGATTTCAGTTGTTTCACCAGCACCCAATCCTGCAGTGACTTGAGTTCCATGTTGTCGTAAAGCGGGTTCGTGCTGGCCAGCGTGTAGAAGTACAGTTGCCCCACCGGACTGTAGTCGGGACCGAGGACGGGGGTCACGCTCGGTGGAAGAGTCACCAGGGCGAGTTTCTCAAGCACCTGCTGCCGGCTCATGAGATTGTCCGCATCGTCGTCGAAGATCAACGTTATGGAGGAGAGGCCGAATTCCGAAATCGACCGCAGGTGCGCCAGGTGCGCTACGCCGCTCATTTGAGATTCGATGGGAATCGTGACCTGCTGTTCCACTTCTTCCGCGGCCCGGCCCGGCCACTGCGTGATGACGTTGACGTAAGTGTCGGCGACATCTGGGTAGGCTTCGACCGGAAGAATCAGGAACGAATAAATTCCGGCCGCGAAAAGCAGCAGACCCAGCGCCACCATCAGGAGCCGGTTGCGAAGCGCGAAGTCGACCAGGGAGCGAATCACGTAGCGCGGCCTCTCAGGCTGCGGCATCGAGACTCGTCTCGATGCTCCGCGGGCGAAAGGGCCTCGAGACCGCGGACACGAGTGTCCGCGCCACGAAAAGTACTCACGGCTGCTCCGTCGCGTTCTCCACCGCGCGTGAAAATTGCAGCGCGTTCGCCGCTAGCTGGTCGCCGGCTTTTACTCCACTCAGAATCTCCTGCTGTCCGTCGGCGCTGGTTGTTCCGGCTTGGACCTCAGTACGCCGGAAACGTTGACCGTCCAGTTTCAGGAACACCCAGTCTCGATCTTGCAGCCGCAGGATCGCGCCTACCGGCACCGTCATGCGATTCTGACTTCCTTGCGACACGAAGAGCACCGTCGCGAACATATTCGGACGCAGCAGTGAGCTCGAATTCGGAAGATCGATGCGAACCTTGGCGCTACGGGTAGCCGGATCGAGAAGCCTCGAGATATTACTCACCCGTCCTTCGATCTTGCGGTCCGGATACGCATTCAATTGGATGGTTGCCCGGTCTCCCAGGTGAACCTGCGACAGGTTGTTCTCGTAAACATCGCAAAGCACCCAGACATGCGAAAGGTCCGCGATGGTGAAGAGATTCGGTGAATTGTCGAGCGACTTGATGCCCGCGCTATTCGTAACGTTTTGCTCAATAATGGTGCCGGACGTCGGCGCTTTCACTTCCAGCAGTGGCGAGGGCTGCTTCAAATCTCCACCCAACAATTCAATGCGCTGAGCGGCGGTCTGCAGGTCGACCTTGGCCTTTTGCGCCACACCTTCGGCCACCTGAAGATCCTTCTGGGGAACTGCTCCGTGCGAGTAAAGCAACTGCGAACGCTCCAACTGTATGCGCGCCAAGGCTTCGTCTGCCTGGAATTTTCTGTAATCGGAAATAGCGGCTGAAATATCGGGACTGCTCATGGTGAGCAGCACTTGGCCCTTCTTTACGTCGTCTCCCAGCCGTACTCTCACGTCGACGACACGGCCGCTGGTGAGCGAATTCACAGGAACCGTGCGGCTCACATCGGGCGCAACCACCCCATTTGCGGAAAGCTGGTTGGCGGACTTATGCAGTTCAACTGGAGCCAGCGGGAACTTCTCGGGGTGTGGAATGGTGACCACATTGACATCGGGCGCATCCACGATCTTGGTATCGGGACTCTTGGCGTCCACCTTGGTCTGGTTGCCGCATCCAACCGAAAAGAATGTCCCTACAACAGCAAGAAAGACTAAGAATCTCATTGCATCACCTCCCGGCCCACTGCAAAATTAAGCTGACTCACGGCGTTGAGATAGCTAGCAATCAGGTTGCGATACGCCAGTTGCGCATCGCGATAACCTTTTTGAGCGTCCAGGAAATCCAGCAAGGACGCTCCCCCGTTCTTGTACGCGAATGACACCGTGTCACGCACCTTCTGGGACTGCGGCAGATACCGGTCGCGATAAGGCCGCAGCAGCCGGCGCGTGCTGTCCACAACTTCGTACGCGGAATCTACGTCGCGGAAAATATTACCGACGATTGCGTCGCGGATTTTTTCAACGCGCTGGATATCGAGCTGTGTTCGCACCTTTTCACCCTGATTCTTGTCGAAGATCCGGATCGGCAACCCCAGCACCACGCCCGCGGTATTGTCCAACTGGGTCCGCTGATATTCGAGACCCACCGTTGGATCCCAGGAGCCGTTGGCCCAGGCGAGCTTGTTGTCCACTTTGGCTTTTCTCAGCGCCGTTGTGGCCGTGCTCAAGTCCGGTCTCGCGTCCAATGCCGCCTGGCGTAGTTCCTGCTGCAACACGATCGTTTCCTTGAAATTAAAATCGCCCGCGACGTCCAGAGCGTCAACGCCAGTCACACGATCGTTCATGATCGACAGCAGCACGATTTTCGCGGTTCGCAGACTCACTTGGGCGTTGATGAGGTCGGTCTCGAACTGGACGCGCTGCAATTGAATCCGGTCGAAATCGGATTGAGAGATGTCGCCTGCTTTCAGACGCTCTCCATTCACGCGAATTACCTCATCGTAGTAATTGAGATTGTCGCCCGCGAGTTCCAGAATCGATTTCGCCTGTAGCGTCTGAACAAACGCGGTCCTCAAGTTGAAAGTCAACTGCCGCTCCAGATCCAGTTCGTCGCTGCCGGCGGCCGACGTACCCAGCCTTGCGCTGTCCACGCGCAATTCCCGCTTGTGCCGGCGTTCGAACAATTGCGTTAGCGTGGGCGTCCATTGAGCATTGTTGAACGGCTGAAGCGGATTGGGACTGAAGATGTGGAACTGATCCAGGACGACGCCGAGCTGGGGATTGGGACGCAGGCCCGCCGTGATTTCAAGCGCCTGCGCCTCGCGAACAAAAATCCGGCTCGCGAGAACGTTAGGATTATTGGCTAAAAAGCGCTCGTGAACTTGCTCCCAACTCAGGGCCTGGGCGAAAGATATACTCGACCCACCCAGAATCAGGAGCTGTAAGCCGAGCGCACGCCAAATGCGGCGTAGCATCTCTGACCTCCAAAAATGACTCTTAATTCAGGAAATTATGCGGTGAGTAGAAGACTGGGAGGTGCGCGTCCGGAGCGCTTGGGCGCCGGGCGATCTTGGCCCTTGCGCCATTCCGCAAGAAACAGAGTGAAGAAGCAAAGGCTGACCAACAGAGCCCATATAAGTGGAATTTGAACCGATTCGAGCGACTCCAGCAGGCGAACCAGGGTGGCCAGCGCCGTCCCGGGGCTTTGCTTCGATTCGTTGGAGTGATGTGGGCCGGGAGCGCTCTGGGAATCTAAATATTCAAAACGAACCGAGTCGTCACTGGCGGACACACAAGGGAACAGCGAGACGACCGCGAGAAAAAGCGCCAAGCCTCGAATGGCACGCGCCCGGCGGCTGGCATTGAGATTGCGGCCGCGCTCCGCTCGAAAATAATACACCAGTGCCCCAACGCAAAACAGCGCCCACACTACATTCAACGCGGTGTCAAGTTGCAGCACTCGGTTATATTATATCCCGGCATCTCGCGCGTGCGGTAATCGGTGGTGAGATAGAACCGGCCAGTCAGCGAAGGCAAACCAGCACAATGCTATTGGGGCTAGGGACTCGGGTTTGCCAGTCCCCGGTCCCCAGTAACTCTGGAATACCAACAGATCGAAGCATTTGTGAAACGTCGCCACCGCTCCGGTCTCCCATCTGGCATACTTAGGAACTTGAAACTCGTTTTTCTCTTATCAATTCTCTGCTATCACTTGTTCGCCGCGAAAAGCGTGCTGATCGTTTCCGATGGCGTGCCCAGTCAAATCCTGGCGGTTCAATTGAAGGCGCATGGGATCCCAAGCGAAACAGTGGGACAGGCATCCTTGCCTGTCAAGCTCGCCGCCTATCCGGCAGTTCTTGTTTACATCCACGGTGTGCTCTCCGAGTCCGCGGAGAAGGCGTTCATCGACTATGCGAACTCGGGCGGCAAGTTGATCGTCCTGCATCATTCCATCAGCTCGCAAAAGCGGCAAAATCCCGCCTGGATGCAGTTCCTGGGTGTTTCGCTGCCGGAGGGCGACGTCACGCAGGGAGGCTACAAATATTACGATCCAGTTCCGTTGACGCTGGTGAATCTGGCCCCCAAGGATTGGATCACGAAGCATGACGTGCGTTGGGAATCGCGCGCCGAGTATCGCGGCGAGGATCGCGATGCCATTGAACTCCCGGCCACCGAGGTCTACGTGAATCACGTATTGACCGGCCAGCACACCATTCTTCTCGGACTGAAATTCGTTGACCAGAAATCAGGCGTGACGTATGCGCAGGATACGGCCGGATGGTACAAGAAGGCCGAAAAAGGTTGGGTCATGTACTTCATGGCGGGACATTCGGGAAAGGAATTCGAAGATCCCGCCTACGCCCAGATCCTTATAAACGCCGTAACCTTCAAGCCGTAACCGTTGCCAAAGGATTGGTCACTAGCATCCTGTTCAGTGCGGTAAATCGCCGGCCGGTTTGCCTGCCGCGATCTCGTGGTAGGCATCTTTCACTTGCTCGACCAGCCCGCCGCCCACCCAGTGTTTTACGCTATCCGGAAGCTGAATCGTCGTAACCTGTTTGCCGTTTTCCGTTTTCACGATGTCGTCCAACTTCTTCCCGGCTTTCACCGCGGCGTCCACCGCTTTGTGCAACTCCAGCATGAATGCCCGCTGTCCAACCATGATCTCCTTGCCGCCCGCTCCGCCGTGGCCCGGCAGAACGTGCTCCACATCCAACTTCATCGCGCCGTCGATCACCTTCGGCCAATTGCCAATATTGGCATCCGCGGTGTAATTGAACGGACCATTGACAATCGCGTCGCCCGTGCATAGGACCTTTTCTTTCGGCAGATACACAAAGCCGTCGCCCCGCGTGTGAGCCCATCCAAAGAAGCGGAACTCGACAAGCCGCGCGCCATCGGTCATCACGTGCGGATTGTCGGTGAAGGTCTGTTGCGGCGGTTCCGGATGATCCATGTTCATGTCCGCGACATCCTTGCGCTGCTTGGCGGTGGCCTGCCAACGCGCCGGCTCGTAGCGCTTCAGTTCTTCGGCGACGCCGGTAAACGCTATGGTGACCGCGCCGGCTTGGGTCCAGACCGCGTTGCCGTACGAATGATCGCCGTGATGGTGCGTATCGAAGACGAACTT
>CATPCJ010000191.1 GCA_955652915.1 uncultured Bryobacteraceae bacterium | reverse complement strand
TCCGCAAGGCGTCGATCATCTGCTGGTTGATGTCCGCCGGAACCGCGTTGTGATTCAGGAAATAGACATTGCAGACTTCGGTGGAGATGGTGAAGCCGGGCGGCACCGGCAGTTTGGCCCGGCACATTTCAGCCAGTCCGGCGCCTTTGCCGCCGAGAACGTCTTTCATCTTTCCATCGCCGCCGGCGGTCCCGCCGCCAAATCCGTATACGTACTTTTTCATTGTTTCCTTTGTTACCTTTTTCAAGATGACGAGACAGGCCGGGAGGCCTGTCCTACAGTGTCGGTTACGATCTCTGAGAAATCGGCTATCTCGGAGAATTCTGTTAGAAGGTTGTGCAATAAGGTTAGGCGGTTGTGGCGGACCGTTTCGTCGGGCGCGTTCACCAGGACCTTGTCGAAAAAGAGATCCACTTTCGGACGTAAAGGGCCGATGCGCGATTCCAGCGGTTGGCCGTCCGTGCGGTGGATCTCGTCATAAAGTTCGCTTTCGGGGCCTGCTTCCAACAAATCCTGGCGAGGTGTCGCGCCGGTCTCGGCGTAGTTCGCTTGCTTGAGAATATTCTTGATGCGTTTGAAGCTGGCGGCGATTCGCTCGAAATCCGGAGTTGGGCGGATGGCTTGCACGCGCTTCAAACGCTGCTCCAGATCGGGCAGATTGTTCCATCCTGCGGCCATGCAGGCGCGGACTTCATCGTAGGCGAAACCGCGAACGTCGCGGAAGTAGTATTCGATGCGATCACGCATGAATTCGCGCAGGGCGTCGTCCGCGCCGGGGAAGTCGAATTTCAATTTACCTTCGACTACGATGAGCACTACACCTTGCGCGGCACGGCGGAGGGCGAAAGGATCCTTGGATCCGGTGGGGGCCATGCCGACCGCGAAGCAGGATGTCAGCGTGTCCCACTTGTCGGCCAAGCTGAGCAATCGCCCGGTTTCGGTCGCCGGAATTTCGTTTTCCATGCTGAGCGGCTTGTAGTGATCGTAGATGGCCTGCGCCACTTCGTCGCTTTCGCCTTGTGCCTTGGCATACAGACCGCCGACGATGCCTTGCAGGTCGGTAAATTCCTTGACCATGTCGGTGGTGAGGTCGCACTTGGCAAGGAGTGCCGCTCGTTGGGCTGCATCGTTGCCGCCGAGTTGCTTCACCAGGGCCACTACGCGATTCGTCTTTTGCAAATACGAACCCAGTTTGGCTTGGAAGGTGACGTTGGCAAGGTCGGCCACACGGTCTTCCAGCTTTTTCTTTTGATCGACTTGCCAGAAGAAGCGGGCGTCGTTGAAGCGGGCGCGCAGGACTCGCTCGTTGCCGCGGCGGACCAAGCCCTCCGGATCGGCATTGATATTCATGACGGCGATGAAGTTTGGGGCGAGTTTGCCGTTCGCATCCTCCACGGAGAAATACTTTTGGTGGTGGCGCATTACTGTCACCAGCACTTCTTGCGGCAACTCGAGAAATTGCAAATCGAACCCACCGAGGATCGGAGTGGGGAACTCTGTAATGTAGACCAATGTCTCGAGCAGCGCCGAGTCGGGCCTCACGCGTAGATTTTTGCCCTGGAGCAGGCTTGCAATCTCTTCTTCGATTTTCTTCCGGCGATTGCCGGCCGACAGGATTACGCCGTTCGCTTCCAATTGCTCTTCGAAGTTCTCGATTGTAACTGGGACCGAATTACTGCCGAGCAGACGGTGGCCTTGTGTGGCGCTGCCGGATTGTAGGCCCGCTATCTCAAACGGCACGACACTATTCAAAAACGAAGCCACGATCCAGCGGATCGGGCGGATGAAGCGCTCGGTGCCTTTCCCGTTCCAATACATGGTCTTAGGGAAGTGAATCTTAAGAATCAATTGAGGTAGTTCGGCGGCTAGGATGCTCGATGTCTGTTTACCTTTCGTGAGCTTCTTGAACGCGAAGTACTCGCCCTTTGGGTTCGTTTCTACACCTAATTTATCGGGCGTTGTGCCCATCTTCTTGGCGAATCCCGAAGCCGCGCCCTGTCCGGCTGACTTCGGCGGGCCCAGAACCAGCTCTTCGGAGTCTTGTTGACGGTCAAGTAGGCCTTCGGCGCGGAGGACCAGGCGACGGGGAGTCGCGTCTACGGAATTTACTTTGCCACCCAGTCTATTTCGGTCGAGTAAGTTTTGGAATAGTTCTGCCAGTTGGTTGATTGCCGGGGGGATCATCCAGTCTGGGATTTCTTCGGTGCCGATTTCTAAGAGGAAGGAGTTCATCGGACGCTCTCGGAAGGCCGATTTACAATCGGCGGCAGGATACCATCCTGCCCTACATGGGTCTCGGCTATTGCTAAGGCTAGCTTTCTTACGCGGGCCATTACGCCTACTCGTTCCGTCACGCTAATTGCGCCTCTTGAATCCAGCAGGTTGAATAGATGGGAACATTTTAGAACCAAGTCGTAGGCCGGAAGGATTGGAAATCGCGGCTTGTCCTCATACTTAGGGTACATCGCCAGCAAGCGTTGGCACTCCGATTCATACAGGTCAAAATGTTTCCACAGTGACGTAACATCAGCCAATTCAAAGTTATAGACCGAGAATTGCTGCTCGTCTTTTAATCTGACATCGCTGTAACTCACGCCGGGCGTCCACACGATGTCGTAGACGCTGTCGGCATTCTGGAGGAAAGCTACTATGCGCTCGAGGCCGTAAGTCAGCTCGGCGGGGACGAGATCGAGATCGATGCCGCCGCACTGTTGGAAGTAGGTGAATTGAGTGATCTCCAGGCCATCGAGCATGACTTGCCAGCCTACGCCCCATGCGCCCAGAGTTGGCGCCTCCCAGTTGTCCTCTTCGAACTTGATGTCGTGCTTGCGAAGGTCGATACCGATGGCTTCGAGACTGCCGAGATATTGATCGATCACGTCGGCCGGAGAGGGCTTCAAGATCACCTGGAGCTGTTGGTGCTTGTACAGCCGGTTGGGATTTTCACCGTAGCGTCCGTCGGCGGGACGGCGGCTGGGTTGGACGTACGCGACGCGGTAGGGCTTGGGGCCGAGGACGCGCAAGAAGGTTTCGGGGGCCATGGTGCCGGCGCCGACTTCCAGATCGTAGGGTTCCTGGATGATGCAGCCGCGGTCCGACCAGTATTGCTTCAGGCTGAGGACGGTTTGTTGGAAGGTGGGCGGGACTGGGGGGGTCACAGAGACTCCAGGATTTTGGGAGTGCGGAGATTGCGCTCGACGTGCTGTTCGATCAGGTGGTTGAGCAGGCGGCGCAGGTCTGGCGAGGTTTCTTTCGTCCACGTGCGAGGTGTTA
The DNA here is from genome assembly GCA_955652915.1 of uncultured Bryobacteraceae bacterium. GTDB lineage: Bacteria > Acidobacteriota > Terriglobia > Bryobacterales > Bryobacteraceae > Palsa-89. The sequence continues at coordinate 3,770 of CATPCJ010000191.1, read as the reverse complement.
GATCGGTGATGGGTGTGAGGAGCATTTGATCGGCCAGGTCGCGAGATTCTTGGGTTACGCGCAGGTCTGGGAGAAATCCCGCCAAACGAACCGACCACAGAGCGAAGTAGGTTACCGCGGCCCACGCGCTGCCGCCGGAGCGCAGGAAATCCAGCACTGCGATGAGCAGGCGAAAGTGGCGCTCGTTGGTTTCGTTGGCGGGGAGCAATTGCTCGGTGACTTCCGCGAAATAATCGAGGGCGACGCTGGCCTCGTAGTTCGAAGCCAAGGCAAACTGCGAGTGCAGCAGTTCACAGGAATTGAGGCTAACCAGCTCGCGATTCTCCTTTTGAAAGTACGAGACCGTCGCATGCGACAGTCGTTCCAGGCCCGATCCGAAATTGCTTTTTGGCCGGCGGGCTCTTCGAGCCACTCCCCTGAGTTTGCCCTGATCTCGGGTGAAGAAGCTGACGACCAGGTCGGCTTCCCGGAACGGATAGGTCTGCAGGATGAAGCTTTCGCTCATTCGAGCGGGCATTCGGGGTGCTAAGGGACTAGGTTAGCAGGTTGGCGGAGGGGTTGGGGATTTGGGGGTTAACCGATTCGAGGGCGGAGGGAGCTGCACGGGTCCCATTGTGCCCGAGTCGAAGGGCGTTTTCTCCTAAGCTCAATGTCAAGACATCCGAGCAGCCTTGCCGATCAACGACGTCGGCATTCAGTTAACGTGCTTGATGCGTGGAGGATGTGTTGACGGGGGCGGGTTAAAAAGTGGGTACAGGCACGGCTGTCCACGCGCCGGGGGCGTTGAGCATATCCTTCGGGATTGTGGCGGCTTGGGACAGCCGAGGAGCCTGTCCCCACTTTTATTTGTTTAGGGACTTTGCGGCGGCTAAGGCGGCTTCGTAGTTCGGATGGTCGGCGACTTCTTTTACGTACTCGACGTGTTGGATGGTATCGTCTTTGTCCAGAACGAAGATGGCGCGGCTTTCGATGCGGAGGTCCTTGATCATCGTTCCGTAGTTTTCACCGAAGGAACCGGTGCGGTGGTCGGAAAGCATCTTTATTTTATCCACGCCAAATGCGCCGCACCAGCGTTTCTGGGCGAACGGCAGATCCATGCTGATGGTGTAAATTTCAATGCCGTCGAGCTTGGCAGCTTCCTCGTTGAAGCGCTTGGTTTGGGCGTCGCAGACTGGGGTGTCGAGCGAAGGAATTACGCTGAAAATGCGCACGGCGTGTCCGGTTTTTTCAAGATTCACGGGCTGGAGGCCGTCGTTGACCACTTCAAAGTCCGGCGCTTTTTCACCGGCTTTTAGTTCGTGTCCGAGAAGCGTGAGCGGTTTCCCCCGCATGGTTGTGGCTGCTGGTCTTTCCATATGAGTTCATTGTAACAACTCACTAAACTTCGCAAGCTCATTTGTAGGAAGCTGGCAGGTGTAGTCCTGGCACACGTAGGCGGTGGGTTTGTCATCGATCTCGCGCATGCTGCCAACTGCCGGGAAATATTTTGCGAGTTTCTCGCGCGTGGCTTCGGAATCCACGAGCAGGACAATGGTGTGCGGTCGAAAACTGGTGCGCAGTTTCTGCAGGAAAGCGCGCGTAAGCTCACTCTTCGGATCTCCTGCGATGACCACTTCCCATTTAACGGCCTGCGAGTACTGGAGCGCCACCAGCATCCGCGGCACGGCTATGGGCTGGCTGGCCATCTTCGGCGACAATGCGCGCAAGGTTCTCTGGGCCGCGTCGCGAAACTCGCTGCGATCGGTGATATGCGCCAGGCGGAGCAAATTGAATAGCGCGATAGAATTACCGGAAGGCTCGGCGCCGTCGTAATCGTCCTTCATGCGGAGAACGAGGCTGGCGTCACCCGCGGTAGTGGTGAAGAAGGCACCCTCGGAAGTGTCTTCGAACAATTCGCGCATCTTCGCGGTAAGGACGATGGCGCGCTCCAGATGCGCGGGATTGAAATCCGTTTCGTACAGATCCAAGAGCGCGGCGGTGGTGAAGGCGTAGTCGTCCAGGAAACCGGGGATGGCCGAATCACCGTCGCGGAACCGGCGCAAGAGAATGCCGGTATCGGCGTTGTACAGGCGGGAAAAAATGAAGTCCATGGCGCGCTGCGCGGCGGTGAGATAGCGGGATTCGTCGAGTATCTGCGCGCCCTTGGCGAACGCCGAGATCATCAAGCCGTTCCAGCCGGTGAGGACCTTGTCGTCAAGATGCGGGCGCACGCGCTTGGATCGAACTTCCAGCAGTTGCGGCACGGCCTTGGCGAGCAGCGCCGTCACTGTTTCTTCGGACAGGTGAAAATTCTGAGCGGTGTCCTCGATGGTGTGACGCACGTAGAGGATGTTTTTCCCAGTGAACTCGCCGTGCGGATCGTTATGAACGTTGCCGTCCGGCTCGACGCCGAAACGATAGGCGAATAGCTGGGCCGTTCGCTCATCCAGGAGTTGCGCCAACTCCGCGGCCGTCCATAAATAAAATGCACCCTCGCCTTTTTCCTTCGGATTGGCGGGATCGATAACGCTATCGGCGTCTTCCGCCGAATAGAAGCCGCCTTCGGAATGAGTCATGTCGCGCAACACGTAGTCCAGAGTGCCGCGGGCAATGGAGGCATAGAATTCGTCATGCGTAAGTTGGTAAGCCTCGAGATAAGAGACGACCAGTTGCGCCTGATCGTAGAGCATTTTTTCAAAGTGCGGCACGAACCAACGCTCATCCACCGAGTAGCGATGAAAGCCACCGCCCAGTTGATCGTGCATGCCGCCCTGCGCCATGGCGCGCAGAGTTTCGAGCGGCATTTCCAGCGCTTCGGCGCGGCGGGAAAGAGCATGGTAGTGGAAGAGAAAGCTCAAGGCGACGGGCCGCGGAAATTTTGGAGCTTCGCCGAAACCGCCGTGTTTGGAATCGAAGGTGCGGCGGAAATATTGAAAGGTGGAGTCGAGCGTGGCCCTGTCGGGAATTTGGTGCTCGGCTGCAGCCGGCTGGGAGATGTTCTGGAGCTGAGCGATCACTTCGCCGCTGGACTGTACGATTTCACCGTGTTTGTCGCGCCAGGTGGCGGCGATGCGCTCGAGGATTGTGCTGAATCCGGGCCGGCCGTAGCGGTTGTCGGGAGCAAAATATGTTCCACCGAAAAACGGAGTGCGGTCCGGCGTCAGAAAGACGGACATCGGCCAACCACCGCTGCCGGTGGCGGCTTGCACGTAGGTCATGTAAATGTGGTCGACGTCCGGACGCTCTTCGCGATCCACTTTCACCGGCACAAAGGACTGGTTCAGAACCTCGGCGATCTGGTCATTCTCAAACGATTCACGCTCCATGACGTGGCACCAATGGCATGTGGAATAACCGATGGAAAGGAAGATGGGCTTGCTTTCATTACGGGCTTTTTCAAAAGCCTCGTCGCCCCACGGATACCAGTCGACTGGATTGTGCGCGTGTTGCTGAAGGTAAGGGCTCTTCTCCGAAATCAGATGATTGGGCAAATGGTTTTCTCGTTTCTACTTTTCGGCTACGGCCGGGTGCTCCACTTTTCGACGGTAGGGCTTGGTTGCGTAAGCTCGCGATTCCTTCCCAACTTCGGATTGCGGGGCAAGCGCGACAGCCTTCCTATAGGCGGCTATCGCGAGGGTGCGGCGTCCCGCGAGATCATAAGCTTGTCCGAGGCGCATACACGCCATGATGGCGGTATTCAAATCGAGATCGCGCGCTTTGGCGGCGGCTTTTTTCAAATGATCGAGAGCCGGGATCAGATCGTCGTACCAGAACAGCAGGTTGCCTTGGAG
>CATPCJ010000190.1 GCA_955652915.1 uncultured Bryobacteraceae bacterium | reverse complement strand
GCATTTTCGCCATTGCCCTCGTAATATTCGCTCAGGAAAAAGCTCCGCCGAAGCCTTCAACGCAAGAAGGCGAGATGGCAAAATTCAGCTCCGAAACAAACTTGGTAATCATCGACGTCTATGCGCGCGACAAATCCGGCAAGATCGTTACCAATCTAAAAAAAGAAGACTTCACGATCGTGGAAGACGGCAAGCCTCAAGTCATCTCCGTCTTCGAGCTGCAAAAACTGGAAGGCGAACTCCTACCACCTCTCGCGGATCAACCGAAAACATTGATCATTCGAAATGCGCCACCCGCGCCCAAGCCTGGCGCAAAAAATCCAGTGGAACCAGCCAAGGCGCCGGTCAGATTTCAAGATCGCCGGCTGATGACTCTGTTCTTCGACTTTTCCTCCATGCAGCCCGACGATCAAATCCGGTCCCAGGATGCAGCCGTTAAGTTTCTCCAAACGCAGATGACGTCGTCGGACCTGGTGTCGATCATGATCTACGGCGCATCGCTCAAAACCGTGGAAGACTTCACCGATGACCGCGAGCGGCTGATTGCCGATATCAGGAAATTCCAGGTCGGAGCAGCCAGCGAAATGGCGGGGGTGGGCGACACCGGCGCCGCGGCGGAGGGCGACGACACCGGCGGATTTGTCGCCGACGAAACTGAATTCAACATCTTTAACACGGATCAGAAACTAGCCGCGCTGGAATCGGCCGCGCATCGTCTGGCAGCGTTCCCGGAAAAGAAGGCGTTAATTTATTTCTCGAGCGGCATCCCCAAGACCGGCGTCGAGAACCAGTCGCAGCTCCGCGCCACCGTGAACGCCGCCGTGCGAGCCAATGTCGCCTTCTATCCGGTGGACGCCACCGGTCTGGTGGCCGAGGCTCCGTCCGGGAACGCCAGTGTTGCTTCCCCGCGAGGAACTGGCGTGTTTACGGGCACCCATCAGCGCGGCCGTGTCGACGCCCGCAACAATCAGCAGGAAACGCTGGTCACGCTGGCGGCCGACACGGGTGGTAAAGCGCTGCTCGATAACAATGACCTGAGTCTCGGCATCACTCAGGCCCAGAAAGACATCAATAGTTATTACATCATCGGCTTCTATAGCGGCAATGGCGCGAAGGATGGAAAATACCGGCGCATCGACATCAAGCTGAATGACAAAAAGCTGCTGGTGAAGCTGGAGCATCGCGACGGTTATTACGCCGACAAGGTGTTCGCGAAATTCAATTCGTCGGACAAAGAACGGCAACTTCAGGATGCGCTGATGTTGGGCGATCCGGTGAGCGAATTGCCCATGGCGCTGGAGATCGATCACTTCCGCATCGGCAAGGATCGCTACTTCGTGCCGATTTCGGTGAAGATTCCTGGCTCATCCATCAGCCTGGTGAAGAGGGGGAATCGAGAGTCCGTGGACCTGGATTTCATCGGCCAGGTTCGGGATAAGTCTGGAAGATTGGTCACGGCGGTACGCGACGGAATCACGGTTAAGCTCGACGAAGCCACCGTTTCGCAGCTCGGACATCGTAGCTTTCAGTACGATACCGGTCTTACGCTCCCGTCCGGGGTCTACACGTTGAGATTTCTGGCGCGCGAGAATCTGAACGGCAAAATGGGCACCTTTGAAACAAAATTCGACGTGCCGGATCTTTCCCTGGAAACCAAAACTTTGCGGCTCAGCTCGGTGATCTGGTCGTCGCAGCGCGAGCCGCTGTCGGCAGCCGTGGGCGCGGCGGACAAGAACAAGAAAGAGATGGCGAATCATCCGCTGGTGCAGGACGGCACGAAGTTGGTGCCCAGCATCACGCGCGTGTTTCGTAAGAATCAGAACCTCTATGTGTACCTGGAAGTCTACGACGCGGCCGTCGATACCGAGCAAAAACTGCCCAATGTTACGGCTGAGCTGGCATTGTATCAAGGGGCGAAAAAGGCGTTCGAATCCAATCCGATCCAACTGACGCGCTTGGCGGCGAATCGTCCCAACGTGCTTCCAATGGAGTTCCAGGTCCCACTGTCGAAACTCAACGCCGGCTCCTACACAGCGCAGGTGAACATCGTGGACGAACTAGGTCGAAAGTTCGCATTTCCGCGAAGCACCTTATTCTTGCTGCCGTAAACGTGGCGCGGACTTCAGTCTGCTGCATCGAGACTCGTCTCGATGCTCGGGAAAGAGCCTCGAGGCTGCACACACGAGTGTCCGCGCCACATCACCTCCGGGCGTCGAAGAACTGCTTCATCAGCGCAAGACACTCGCCGCCGAGCACACCCTCCGTAATTCGCATACGATGATTAAGCAACTCAGAATCCGCCAGTTGAAACTTACTGCGAACCCCGCCAAAGCGCAGATCGCGAGAACCAAATACCAATCTTCCTACTCGCGCCGCTACGAGCGCCCCCGCGCACATTACGCACGGCTCGATAGTGGCGTAAAGCGTGGCGGACTCCAACCTGTAATTGCGGATCCGGCCGGCAGCCTCCCGCAACGCCAGTATCTCCGCGTGCGCCGTGGGATCGTTCAGCCGGATCGGCGAATTGAATCCACGCCCGCACACCTGCCCATCCACAACCACCACCGCCCCCACCGGCACTTCACCGTTCGCTTCGGCCTGACGTGCCAGTTCGAGCGCCTCGGTCATGAACAAATCGTCGACGGACATCGTACCTGTAGAATGGAAGAAAGCCTATGTTCCGCTATTTCCCGTTCATCCTCAAGAATACTCTGAGGAATCGCCGGCGCAGCATTCTGACCATCAGCAGCATTGCGGTGTCGCTGTGTATTCTCGGAGTTCTCATGGCCCTGTACCAAGCCATGTTTTTCGGCGAGCCGACTCCGGCCCAGGCGCTGCGGTTGATTACCCGTCATCGCGTTTCGCTGACGCAGCCGATTCCCATTTCCTATCGCGAGAAGATCCAGCGGATTCCCGGCGTGCGTGGCGTCATGGCTTGGCAGTGGTTTGGCGGTGTCTACAAGGACCGGCGCGATCCCAACAATTTTTTTCCCCGCTTCGGGGCCGAGCCGGAGTTTTTCTTCCAGGTCTATCCCGAATTTCAAATTCCGGACGATGAAAAGCAAGCCTTCCAGCACGAACGAACCGGAGCGGTCATATCGCGGACTCTCGCGGACCAGATGCACTTCAAGCTGGGAGATCGGATTACCCTCGTGGGCGACATTTTCCCGGTCACGCTCGATTTGAAGCTGGTCGGCATCTTCGACGAACCGTCTCACGCGGCGATCCTCTATTTCAATCGCGCGTATTTGCGCGATGCACTTGGCGCGAACAATCCCCGGCAAAATGAGGTCGGCGCATTTCTGATCCAGGCTGTGAACGCGGACGATGTGCCGCGCATCGCGGATACGGTGGATCGCCAGTTCGACAACTCTCCTTTCCCCACTCGTACCGAATCCGAAAAGGCGTTTCAGCTCAGCTTCGCTGCTTTCGTTGGCAATCTGAAGCTTTTCATCATGGCCATCTTTGGCGCGGTCACATTTACCGTGCTGTTGGTATCCGGCAACACCATCTCCATGTCTGTGCGCGAGCGAATTCGCGAAGTGGGCATCCTGAAGACACTCGGGTTCACGCCGGGTGCAATCTTATCGATCATCCTCGGCGAGTCGGTCTTCATCTCTATCGTAGGAGGCGCGCTCGGTTGTCTTCTCGCCTCCGGTATCTGCGGGGTCATGCGCAAAGGGCCCGGCGGGAACTTCATGGCCGCGCTGAGAACCCTGGAAATCTCGCCGGCGGTAGCCGTCCTCTGTATTGCAACCGCGTTGTTGATTGGCCTGATCAGTTCGTCCTTACCCGCCTGGAGCGCCTCGCGCACCAGTATCCTCGACTCGCTTCGCAGCACAGGTTAGGAATGGCGATTCCCGTTTCTTACAATCTGCGCAACCTGGTGGTCCGAAAGACGACGACTATCGTTACGGCGCTGGGAATCGCGCTCACTGTCGCCGTGTTGCTGGCGGTTCTCGCGCTGGTCAACGGCTTGAAGACCGCCTTCCAATCGTCCGGAAATCCCCTGCAGGTCTTGGTGATGCGCAAAGGATCGAATGCCGAGTTGAGCAGCGGCGTCACACGCGCCGTTTTTCAGGATCTGAAGCCGATGACCGGAATCGCGCGCGACGGCAACGAACCAATGGCATCGCTTGAAATGGTGACGGTGATTAATTTGCCCAGCGTGGATAGTCCGGCTGGGATGAACGTGACCTTACGCGGCCTCCTGCCGATGGGCGTCAAGATGCGTGACGGCCTCAAGCTGCAAGACGGCCGCTGGTTCGGGGCCGGCCAGCGTGAAGTGGTCGTGGGAAAATCCGTTGCGAAGCGCTATCCGGGAGCTCGCTTAGGACAGAGGCTGAAGTTCGGCCGCGGCGAATGGGAAGTGGTGGGCGTGATGGACGGCGGCCAATCGTCCATCAACAGCGAGATTTTTGGCGACCTGAATCAGATCAGCTCGGATTTCAATCGGCCCGATGGCCTCAGTTCCGTCTTATTGCGAGCCACCGATGAAGCTACCGTTCCGGCGTTGATCAATACGCTCAATGACGACCGGCGTCTGGGTGTGACGGCGCAAACGGAGAAGTCGTACTACGAATCGCAGACCAGCTCCGGCGCTGTGTTGCAATATCTGGGAATATTCATTTCCATCATCATGGCCGTGGGCAGCAGCTTTGCGGCGATGAACACTATGTACGCCGCTGTGGCGCGGCGGGCCCGTGAAATAGGCACTTTGCGCGTGCTCGGTTTTTCGAAGGGCGGCATCCTGACCAGCTTTCTGCTGGAGTCGCTGTTGCTGTCGGCGATCGGCGGCGTGGTGGGCTGCCTGCTCGTTCTTCCGTTGAATAACCTTACGACCGGCGTCGGTAGCTTCGTTACCTTCAGCGAGATCGCCTTCAACTTTCGCGTGAGTCCCGGCATCATGCTGACCGGGATCGTCTTCGCTCTTATCATGGGGATGCTCGGTGGACTTTTCCCGGCCAGATCGGCTGCGCGAAAAGAAATCCTGATGGCGCTAAGGGACATCTAACGGGCATGCAACCCGAACTCAAGAGTCTGCGGATCGACCGTTCGCAGAAACCGCTGGACCAGCCCGCGCCGTGGGCCGTGCGCTGGATCCTCATTGGCGTAGGCATCTTGATCGCGCTCGGAGCAGGCCGCTTCATCTACGGGAAGCTGACGGCGGCCACCGAGGTTGATATCGTGCGCGTTCATGCCTCCGCGCCTCTGGCCGCGGGTGAGGGCAACGTCATCCTCAATGCCACCGGCTATATAGTTGCCGCTCACAAGATCGAGCTGGCTGCCAAAGTAGTCGGCAAAGTTGCCTGGATCGGAGTCGACAAAGCCGACAAGGTGAAAGCTGGACAAATGCTGGTGCGCCTGGAAGACGACGAATACCGCGCGCGGCTGATGGAGTCCAAAGGGCAACTGGAAACGCTGAAGGCTCGTCTGGCGCAAGCCGAGCATGGTTCAAGGCCGGAGGAAATCGCCAAGTCAAAGGCGGATGTCGACCAGGCTCGAGTGGATCAACAGAATGCCCGCGTGACGCTCGCTCGCACCACTGACCTGGTGCGTCAAGGCGTCCTCTCCAAGCAGGCTCTGGATGATGCGCAGGCCCGTTACGATGGCGCGGCGGCGAAAGTGGCCTCGCTGGATCGGGCCTATGAGTTGGTGCGGCTGGGACCGCGCCAGGAGGAGATTGATGCGTTGCGCGCGCAAGTGAATCAAGCGCAAGGCACTCTCAATTATGCCCAGGTGCAGCTCGACAACACCATCATCCGCGCGCCCATCGACGGGACAATCCTGGAGCGCAATGTCGAACGAGGCGAGTTTGTCACCACCGGTTTCGTCGGCGATAAGGGCGCCAAAGGCTACGTGGTTTCGATTGCCGATCTGCACGATCTCGAGGTGGAGTTGGACATCAACCAGAACGATTTTGCGAAGCTCGGCCCTACCCAGCCGGGAATCGTAACGACGGACGCCTATGCGGATCGCAAGTATCAAGGTGTGATTCGGGAGATTTCGCCTGAAGCCAACCGGCAGAAAGCCACGGTGCAGATAAAAGTGAAGGTTGTCAATCCGGATAACTACCTGCGGCCCGAAATGAACGCGAGCGTGGCATTTTATTCGACCCAAAAATCGGAAGGCGGCCGGACCGAAACCCGATCCGCCGTGGTGATTCCAGCATCCGCCGTGCGGGATAGCGCGGTGTTCATGGTGGTAAGTGGAAAAGCCGTACGAAAAACTGTCAAGGTTGGCGGCACGACAGCACAAGGAGTTCAAATCGCGGAGGGCCTTATCGGTGGCGAGGACATTATTGCGAATCCACCGGCGGACCTGAAGGATGGGCAAAGGGTACGCCCGAAGCAATCATAAACTATGGCCGAAACTGTTATCGAAACGCATCAGTTGACCAAAGAATTCGTTCGCGACGCATTCCACGTAGTCGCGCTGAAAGAAGTTGACATCACAGTTGTCCGCGGCGAGTTTGTAGCGCTGATGGGCCCTTCTGGCTCGGGCAAGTCGACCCTGCTGCACTTGATCGCCGCGATGGATCGGCCGACTAGCGGCGAGATCCTGGTGCTGGGGCAAAACCTGCGCTCGCTCAACGATCGGGCAATCGCGAAATGGCGCAACGCACACATCGGGTTTATCTTTCAGTCGTTCAATCTCATTCCCGTATTGAGCGCTATCGAAAATGTCGAGCTCCCGTTGAAGCTAACCAATCTTTCGAAGAAAGAGCGGCTGGAACACGCTACAACCGCTTTGCAATTGGTGGGACTAGGCGATCGCCTGCATCATCTTCCGCGTCAGCTTTCCGGCGGGCAGGAGCAGCGTGTCGCAATCGCGCGCGCCATCGTTACCGATCCCGACCTGGTTCTCGCGGACGAGCCCACCGGTAACCTCGATGCAGGTTCCGCGCAGGAAGTTCTGACGCTGCTCTCCCGCTTGAACAAGGAATTCGCCAAGACCATCGTGATGGTGACCCACGATCCGCACGCGGCGCACTTCGCCACTAAAGCGCGTCACTTGGAGAAGGCTGAGTTGTTGCCGGAAGGGCAAGTACCGGCCGATTGGAAATAGCGGACGCGCGCAGTCCCATGGAGCCCCCGGCGTGCATGGCCAGCAACTGCGCGAATACCGCGGGCTGCGCCGCCAATGTCCGCAGTACTCGCCGCCGTAACTTCGGAAAACGATCCAGCGATAAAAGCATCCTGCTCATGAAAATTGGCCGTTGCGCCAAGCGTCGATGTTCCGTCTGATAGCTATCCAGATCGCCGGAGCTGAGGGCATCGGCCAGCGCTACGGCTTGCCGGAAGGATAGGCAGAGGCCCTCGCCAGTAATCGCGTCGACGGAGCCGGACGCATCGCCAACCAGGATCGTGCGATCCCGAACTACGTTGTGCAAACGGCGCGAGGCCGTAACCGCTCCCCGTTCGCTGCTGGAGAAGGGCGCGCCAGCCAGCCGCCGGTTCAGTTCTGGGAATTGAGACAACGCGCCATCCAGCCGCACGCGTGCATCCCGGCAAAGAAGCGCGACACTGACCTCCTGTGGCCCTACCGGCGTCACATAGACCTGGCAGTCGATCCCCCAATGGACTTCCACGTGATCTGTCCAGGGCGGCATTTGATAGTGACGCCGAAAACCATAGCGAGTGGATTCATGCCGCGCGCGATCGAGTCCCGCCCAAGCGCGAACTCGCGACTTTTGTCCGTCGGCGCCCACTACCCAGCCGCATCGAAACGCGCTGCCATCCACTAGCACCCCATCTCTGTACAAACCGGTGACCCGCGTGCCCCACAACAATGACACTCCCACCTGAGATGCGCGGTCAACCAGCAGCCGATGCAGGTAAGTGCGCCGGACGCCGATCCCGCTTGCACCCGGAAAGTCGGCCTCCACCGACGTCCGGCCTTCGACGAAGCGCACTCCACGAAAATTGAACGATTGCTCGCGCTCAAACGTGACGCCGAGATCGCGCAGAGCATTGATGGATTCGGGCATCAGCCCTTCGCCGCAAGCCTTGTCGATGGGCGGCCGCGCGGGATCGGCAACGACAACTTCGAAGCCGCGTTGACGCGCCGCGATCGCGGCCGCGAGCCCCGCCGGTCCTCCGCCTACAACGAACAGGTCGGTTTTGTTGGGAGGCGCCGGCAAATTACCACCTCAGCAGTACGAGTTCCGAACAAAAACCAGGGCCCATGGCGGCGAGGATGCTGTACGTGCCCTCAGCCGGGCGCCGCTTCATCATGAATTCTTCCAGGACTACCAGCACCGATGCCGAGGATAGGTTGCCGGTCCGGCGAAGACAATCCCATGACGCCGACAGCGCGTCTTCCGGCAGATCCAATGCGACGGCGGTGGCTTCCAGGATGCGGGGACCGCCCGTGTGTAGAATCCAACTTCCTATATCCGAGCGCGCCAGATCGTTGTCCTTCAGGAAAGCGTCGACATCGGAAGCAAGGTGCTGATGAACCACTTCCGGCACTTCACGCGAGAGCACGATTCGAAAACCTTTTTCGGAAACGTCCCAGCCCATGACGTGCTCGGAATTCGGATAGAACACCGAACGCGTCGCCAGAATTTCAGGACCATTCGATTCCCGCTCCGCGCCGGCCACCAGGACCGCCGCGGCTCCGTCGCCAAACAATCCGGATGAAATCAAGTTTGCAACGGACAAGTCGTCCTGCTGCAAAGTGAGCGAGCAAAGTTCTACCGCGATCACCGCCGCCACTTGTTTGGGATATGCCAGAACGTAGTCCGCCGCGCGCGCGATTCCAGCGGCGCCGGCCACGCACCCCAAACCGAAAATGGGAACCCGCTTCAGGTTGACGGGCAATCCCATGCGGTTGATCAGACGCGCGTCAATGGAGGGGCTCGCAATCCCAGTCACTGAAACGAAAAAGAGAGCGCCTAAATCCGACGTCGCGAATCCGGAGCGAGCTAAAGCGCCGCACAAAGCCTTCTCGCCGATCTCCTGCGCCACCTCGATCCAGTGATTGTTGGCTTTGCCCCAGGTGGTCAGCCCGTAATATTCTTCCAGCGGCAAGGCAAGGTGCCGCGTGTTCACGCCCACCCGGGCTTGCAGCCGCTCCATGAAGACCGGGTTGTCAATCTTCGGCCCCCAATAACGTTGCAGCGCCGAAAGGAGCACGCGCTGATCGTATTGATGTTTCGGAAATGCGCTTGCTACACCGGCAATCGTCATAGTTGAGGGATCCACAGCTCCTCAAGGTATTCTACTGGAGTCGAGCGAGTTCTTCAGCGTATAGCGGATTGTGCGGGAATTCACGCGACAGTGCGAGGAGAATATCCCGGGCTTGCGTGCGATCCTTGGCGCGCAGTGCAGCCACACCCAGCAGCAGCCGGGCATAAGGACCGAAATAGTGCCCTTTCTCGGCGGTCTTTCGCAGATTCGCGATCCCCCGCTCGCGGTCGGTCTGGGCGCCCCCCATTTGCAGTGCCCAGCGTAACGGCAGAGGCTTCAGGCTGAGCAAATAATTTTCGACGCCGATGGCGAGGTAAGCGTCGTAATAATTGGGCTCGATCGATAGCAGCTTCTCCGCCAAGGCGCGGCCGTTCTTCGCTCCCGCGAGTGAGTCCAGGTAATGCTTGTCGATCAGCGCCTGATAATCCGCGCGAAGTCCTGTTGCCAGAATTTTCGCGAACATGGCATCCACGCTTTGAGGCGAAGCGGCCAGCATCTGATCCGACAATTGCAGCGCTTTGTCGATCTCGTTATCGAACGCCTGCCGGACTTGCGGATCGGCGTTCAACTTTCTGGCCTTGCGGAAATTCGTGTCGTGGATGAAAAATTCCGATTGCAAAATCTTGAGACGATCGAATTCGGCGAAGAGAAACGCGGCCGCGTTGGATGCGTGCCCCAGGGGATCGTTGGGATGCTGCGCCTCCCATGTCCCGAAGGTCTTGTGCGCCTCGTTAAATTCGAGGTTGTACATTTGACGATAGCCTAGATCGAGAAGGGGGGCCGATGGCACTGCGGCGCTCAGGTTACATAAAATCGCCGGGAGTGTAAAGATTGTGTAAACCAGACGCATTCTCATCTGCTTCCAAGACGCTGCTGTAACTGGCAAGGTTTCCGGGGAACTTTGCATTCTCATGCCTTTCGCCGATTTCCCTTGGCGTATCTTCGTAATTCGAGTCCCCACGATAGCACCAGGCAACCAACTGGAAACACCATCGAGACCTTCAACCATGGATCGCGCTTCCCGGCCGGGAACAGCAGAGTCACAACGAGTGATACACCCCAGAGCGCCGCCAACACGCGGATCGCGCGGTTCCAAAAACCAGCTGCGCCGGATAAAGATAGTGTAACGGCACAAATGTAAGGAGGGCCAGCAACAAGATTTCCAGGCTCAGCCGCGTACGCTTTGACGCTCGTTTTTCTGGGGCAATTTCAGGAATGGCCGAAGCGGAGCCTTCATGAACTGATCGCAGAATTCGCTCCATTTGTACCCAACTCCTTCCGTCTTCGTTCGATCTCGGCCATGAAGCGCTGTCCCAAAACTCAGCCGGGACGCGCGATAATAGCACTGTGCCGATAGTGCCTCGCGGATTAGTCGATCAAAGCAAAATACGGGCCGGCGTCCAGCGAGCGGAGCGCGCCCTCGCTCCCGATGTAATCCGCATTATGCACAGCTTCGCGGAGGACGTGCAGGGGAACATTTCCCTGTTCTTTCGCATCGTCATCTCCGATGCTGCCGCAGCCCCGAATCGCCTTCGCGAAACAACTCAGCGAATCATCAGCAAGGTCTCACATGACATCAAAGCTGAGGAGCTTGGGCTTCAAACTTATTTCAATTTCCGGAGCCGATCCGAACAGGCCGCTCTCAAGGAACCCTTTTGGGAACGCCCGTAAATGCCGTTTCCAAACGATCTGCTGGAGCAAGCCCGGCATCTTGCGAACCGAGAGCCGAAGCGTCCCAAGCAGGCGAGTCTCCGCTGAGCGGTTTCAGCCGCCTACTATGCGCTCTTCCATCTCCTGACGACCGAGACTGCTAAGAATTGGAAACGTGCCGCCGAACGTCCTACGCTGGCTCGGATGCTCGACCACGGCCAAATGGGGAAGGTCTGCACGACTAAGCGCGAGGAACTCAACGAATATTTCAAGAGACGTCCTCCAGCTAGTCGGGAGCGGAAGGTTGCGCAGTATCTCCACACAATCACAAATACCTTCGTCCTAATGCTCCAACATCGGCATACCGCCGATTACGATGGTGCAACGAAGTGGTCGCGCACCGACACGCTGGACAAGATTCAACTCGTCGATGCCGCATTCGAGAGCTGGCGCGAGATCCGCGAAGAACCAGTTGCACAGAACTTTCTCGTGACTCTGCTACTTCGGGAGCGGAAGTAACTTCAGTACGATCCTGCCCGGTGGAATCTCCGGGCGCCGGCGCGGAATCTCCCGCTCACTCCACTTCGCCCAGGCAATCGCGAACCAGCAGTGCAGCCCACTCAACGAGGCTAATCTTCTCGCCTATCGAGACACGCATATCCTCAAGCACACTCTGCGGGTGGCGGTCTCTCAATCAGCATCGGTGATACTCGTCGTCCCGCAGCCGCTTGCGGCGGTTGCGGGCTGGCATGTGTTCCAGAGCATAATGCTGCTTAAGAGAGTGTGCCGTCGCGTGTCCGGCCACCAGACTGGCGCGACAAATCAAGAGCGGCGGGAGACGGTGTAATTTAAAAAGTCGATCGGATCGTCCAAGCGGCGGCAATCGAATCCAGCCAGCACTTCGCCGGATCGCGCGTAGCGGGCCAGTGGACCATCCACCGCATCAATCCCAGCGGCGGCAATCATCAGCGAGAACGCGCAATCCCACCGATCGGGAGGAAAGCCGCCAGCACGAAGAAGATCACCGTCGGCGCTAACAAGGATTTAGTGTAACGCTACGCATCACACGGCCGTGAGTTCCCCGGTGGCCACTTGCACTTCTGGAATTTCGATCCCGGTGCGGGTGCCTTCGCCCGGCTTGCTGTCGATCCACATCCTGTAATCCTGGCCGAACAATACCTTCAAACGCTCATTCACATTGCTCACCCCAATGCCTTGCTCGAACAACGTCGCCAATCTGGTTTCCGGAATGCCCACGCCGTCGTCTTCCACCATCAATTGCAGCTTGCCGTCGGCCAGCCAGGTTCGCACGCGGATCATGCCGCCTTCTACTTTGCTGCTCAATCCGTGCCGGATGCTGTTCTCGATAATCGGCTGCAAGAGCATGCTCGGAACCATCCGATCCAGTGTCCCGGGCTCGATTTCCTTGATGAACCGCAGCTTCTCGCCGAAGCGCACCATCTCGATGCTCATGTAATTGTCGATGAACGCCAGCTCGTCTCTCAGGGGCGTGAGGTTATCGGTATTGCGCAGCAGCCGCCGCAGAATGCTCGATAGCTTATAGACGACGCTACGCGCCTGGTCGGGATTGCTGCGGATCAGCGATGAAACTGAGTTGAGGGTGTTGAACAGAAAATGAGGATTGATCTGACTGGTGAGCGCGGCCAACCGCGCTTCGTTCAGGCGAAGCTGCTGCGCCTCCAGCTTCTTCTCGTTGCGCGTGTTATTCCAGATTTTGAGGGGCAGCATGATGGCGAAAACGGTGCTCGCACAAATCGCAATCGCGGTCACCAGATGCGGCGTGCCCCAAATCTGCGCCAGGCAAAACACCCCGCCCTTGGTTGGCACTGGGAACAGGCGCGCCACCGAAAGCCGCAGCAACTCGGCAAACACGATGGTGAACATACAGCCGAGTTGGAACAGCATTCGAAACTGATAGGATCGCTGCCGCCAGCGGACCGGACTCAGGCTGAAAAGCGGAGAGAATCGCCAGATGTCTTCTTTCTCCGGCGCCACGTCGCGAAGCAATCCGCCCAGCACGCCGACTCCCGCGAATAACGGCATCGACATCAGCTCGCCGTTGAAGAACGCCGGAATCGAAATCAATACTCCGGAAAGCAGGCCAGTGACGTAGCCGCCCACCATGCCGGCCACCAGACTGCCTTCCAACCCCAGGTCGACCGCCTGATAGGTAGGGATGAAAACTCGCGTTGCCACGCCCGCCCCGTACACCACCGAACAGCCCAGCGCCAGCTTCACGCGTTGCACCAGCGTCCGCTCTTCGCGCATCAGCATCCGCTGGAATGCGCTGAACCGCGACAGGATGCTGCCCAGGGACGCGGCCGCGGCCAGCCTCAAAAGCAGCACCACCAACTGTGTCGGTTCCAGCATCGCGCCTGCCGTCATTATAATGAAAGCACACCGTCTCACCAATGCTCACCAAAGTAGCGGAAGCAAATTTCCCCAGCAGATTCGGCCATTTTCGCATCTACGGTTTCGACGGCAACTACAATGGCGAATTGCAGGAGTGCGTTGTGCTTCGCATGGGCGGCGTTGCGTCCGGCACGGAACCTCCGCTGATTCGAATTCATTCCGAATGCCTCACCGGCGACGTGTTTCACAGCCTGCGCTGCGATTGCCGCTTGCAATTGGAGTTGTCGCTTAACCTGATCGCGGAAGAAGGCAGAGGCCTGCTGATCTACGAACACCAGGAAGGCCGGGGCATCGGCTTGCTCAACAAGTTGCGTGCTTATGAACTGCAGGATGGCGGCGCGGACACGGTGGAAGCGAACGAACGCCTGGGCTTCGCGGCCGATCTGAGAAACTACGAAATGCCGGCCGAAATTCTGCGCTACTTCGACGTCACGCGGCTACGCCTGCTATCCAACAACCCCGACAAAATCGCCGCCTTGGAGCGCGCCGGCATCCAAGTGGTCGAGCGTATTCCATGCATCGTGACACCGCATGAATCAACCGCGGGATATCTTAGGACGAAGAAGCAGAAGTTGGGCCATTTGTTGGACTGAACCGCGACCGTTGGCAAGAGGCCTCCTCCCAGGGTGACCTTGTCCGCTGACAAGTTGGGGGTTAACGGCAGCCCCTCGCCAAGGGAGCGCTCCACAGCCTGTGCGGCCCATGAGCGCTCCCTAACGGCCGCGGTTCTGTCATCGACCGCCGCCTACCGCCCACGCCCGCTACAATAGGTTCACCGCATGAAGATCGCGCTGGCACAAACCAATTCCACTGTTGGCGATCTCCGCGGTAACACACAACGCATTCTTTCTTTCGCTCGCCGGGCCGCGGAATCCGGCGCGAACGTTGTGGCTTTTCCCGAACTGGCGCTGGTTGGATATCCACCGCGCGACCTGCTCGAAAAGCAAAGTTTTCTGGATGGCGCCGAACAGCATCTAGTGAGTCTGGCTTCGGACACCGCGGACCTGGATCTCACCATCATCTGCGGGACCGTCACGCGCACGGGCTCTTCTTCCGGCAACCCGATTTACAATAGCGCCGCCGTGCTGCAGCACGGACGCGTTGCCTTTCGTCAGAACAAAATGTTGCTTCCAAGCTACGATGTCTTTGACGAAACGCGCTATTTCGAGCCTGCCGCCAAACAGCTTCCGCTGATGCTGGATGGATACGCGACGGCGGTCACCATTTGTGAGGATGCCTGGAATGACAAGCAGTTTTGGGAAAGGCGCCTTTACAGCCGCGATCCGGTGGAAGAGCTGGCACAAACCGGCGCTCGTCTTCTGATCAGTATTAACGCCTCGCCATACCACATGGGCAAGCGCGCTTTGCGGCGGGAAGTTTTTGTCACCAGCGCGCGCCATTTCAAGCTGCCCATCCTCTACGTCAATCAAGTGGGTGGCAACGACCAACTGGTCTTCGATGGCAGCAGCTTCGCCATGAATGCCGATGGCCATGTGATTGCCTCCGCCAGTTCGTTCGATGAAGATCTGATATTCGTCGACACCGGAAATCTGACCGGCGATCATAGTGAAAATTATCCGGACGAATGCGAAGCGGCTTACCAGGCGCTGGTGCTGGGCACGCGCGACTATATCCGTAAGTGCGGTTTCGAGCGTGTGATCATTGGTCTCAGCGGCGGCATCGATTCATCGCTCACCGCGGCCATCGCGGTAGATGCAGTCGGCAAGGAAAATGTCACCGGCGTCGGAATGCCCGGTCCCTATTCTTCCGATCACAGCGTCACCGATGCCCGCGACATGGCCCGCAATTTAGGAATACGCTTCGAGATTATCCCCATCCGGAAGCAGTACGAAGCGTTCTTGCAGGAGTTGCGGCCTGTGTTCAATGGCGAATCGGCCGGCGTCACGGAAGAAAATCTCCAGTCGCGATTGCGCGGCGTCACCCTGATGGCCCTTTCCAACAAATGGGGCGCGTTGGTGCTCACCACGGGCAATAAGAGTGAACTGGCGGTCGGCTATTGCACTCTATATGGCGACATGTGCGGAGGCCTTGCGGTCATCAGCGACGTGCCCAAAACACTGGTTTATTCACTCTCGCGTGTCGCCAACAAACGCCACAACAATGCGATTCCTGAAAACGTGTTTACCAAGCCGCCGTCGGCTGAGCTGCGCCCGGATCAAAAGGACTCCGATTCCTTGCCGGAGTACGATGTGCTCGATCAGATTCTTCGCGGCTACATCGAAAACAACGAGTCGCCGCAACAGATTTCCGATTCATTGAACCTGCCCGTGTCCCTGGTCCGCGATATCGTCAACAAAGTGGATCGCAACGAATACAAACGTCAACAGGCTGCTCCCGGCCTGAAAGTAACCACGAAAGCATTCGGCATCGGCCGCCGATTCCCCATCGCCCAAAGGTTTTCCGAATGAAAAAGTCTTCTCCGAAACGTGAACGCCGCCGGCTGTTCGCAGCCTCCGTCATCCTGGTGGCCATCGCCGCGTTGTCGTCCTCGCAGCCCGCGCCTCGCGAACAGGTCGGGATTCTGGCGAACGGCGGATTCCTCCTCAACAGTGGCTGGCGCGTCAAGCCGGCGGGTACTCAACTCCCCCTGGACACCATGCCCATGTCCTCCGTGTTATCGGCGGATGGGCGCTTCATGATCGTGCTGAACGGCGGATACAAGCCGCCATCGCTAAGCGTCGTGGACACAAAGAGCGGGACTGAGATTGGACGCACGCCGGTTGCGGATGGATGGCTCGGCTTGGCGCTGGCGCCCAATGGCCGGACGCTTTGGGTGGGCGGCGGCTCCAAGGCCAGTCTCTTTGAATTCTCGTTTAGTGAAAGCGGACAACTGCAACCGTCGCGGACTTTCGAACTGGTTCGAGCGGCCGACAGAACTTATCGTGATTTCATCGGCGACGTCGCTACATCGCCCGATGGCCGTTTGCTCTATGCATGCGACCTCTATCACGACGCCATCATCGTTGTAAATCCGCAATCGGGGATCATAGTAGATCGCTTCAAGACCGGCCGCCGGCCCTACCGCATTCTGTTTCATCCCGACGGCAAATCGTTCTTCGTCACCAGTTGGGCGGACGGCTCCATGCATCGCCACCAGACCAGCGATGGCGCCCAGTTACAAAGCGTACGCGTGGGCGCGCACCCTACCGACATGGTCTGGCGGGACCGCTTGTCCGAAGAAGGCGACGAAGCCAACTGGAAAGCTCGCATTTTCGTTTCGGCGGCCAATACCAATAACGTTTACGCCGTGGCGGTATCCGACCTTGGCGAACTTCGCATGGCCGAGACCATCAACGTCTCCAGCACGCCTTTGCATCCGCTCGGCATGACGCCCAGCGCGCTCGCGCTCAGCGACGATCGAAAGAAACTCTACGTCGTGTGTTCGGACGCCAACGCCGCGGCGGTGGTGGATGTGAGCGAGGCGCGCAGCCACGTGCTCGGTTTCATCCCTACCGGCTGGTATCCGACGTCCGCCAGAGCACTGCCGGATGGCCGCCTGGTTGTCCTCAATGGCCGCGGCTCGCGGAGTTATCCGAATCCGGGCGGTCCGAATCCCAGGGTTCGCGCCGCGCCCGCGCATCAGGGAGTCCCCGCCGTTGAGTATGTCGGACGAATTCAGATTGGATCGGCGTCCTTCATTGCGCCGTTCGACGACGATCAGCTCAAGAAATACACCGCCGAGGCGCTCTCGAACTCGCCTTACAACGATGGAAAGCTGGAGGCCCAGCCCGAGGGGCTTCCACCCATCGAACATGTGATCTACATCGTCAAGGAGAATCGCAGCTACGATCAGGTACTCGGCGACATCGGAAGAGGGGCCAGTGATCCGTCACTCTGTCTCTTCAAGGAAAACGTCAGCCCGAATCATCACAAGCTGGCTCGTGAGTTTGTGCTGCTCGACAATTTTTACGTAAATGGCGACGTCAGCGCCGACGGACACAACTGGTCGACTTCCGCGATTTCCAACGACTACGTCGAAAAGCTCTGGCCGAATAGTTACGGAAAACGGCGCAATCATTATGACTACGAAGGCGGCGAACCGGCGGCGCTTCCTCCGGCGGGATATCTGTGGACTAGTGCGGCCGCGCGTGGCGTTTCCATGCGCAACTACGGCTACTGGGCGACCAATATCAAGACGGCCGGCGACGGCGGCGTGCAAATAGGAGCCGTACGCGATCCGGTTCTTGCGAAAGTCACCAACATGAACTTTCGAAGTTTCGACCTCGACTACCCGGACGTCAAGCGCGCCCAAGTGTTCCTCGAAGATCTGGCGGACTTTGAAAAGAGCAGCCAGATGCCTGCGCTGATTACCATGCGCCTGGGCAACGACCATACCAGCGGAACAGCAGCCGGAAAGATCGCGCCGCTTTCGTCATTCGCCGACAATGACTACGCGCTGGGCATGATTGTGGAAGGCATGTCGCGCAGCAAATTCTGGAAATCCACGGCCATCTTCGTTCTCGAAGACGACGCGCAGAACGGCCCCGATCACATCGATTCGCATCGTTCGCCGGCCTATGTTCTTTCGCCCTACACACACACCGGCGCGGTGGACAGCACTATGTACAACACCACTTCCGTGCTGCGCACCATGGAGCTGCTTCTGCACCTTCGTCCGATGACGCACTTCGATGCGGGCGCTCGCCCCATGCTCAACTTGTTCGTGAAGGCGCCGGTGCTGACGCCGTACCAGGTGGAAAAGCCACGAATTCCGCTCGACGACCGGAACCCCGCGAATTCCACGACCGCCGCCCGCTCCGCGCGGCTCGATTTCAGCCGGGAAGATCTGAATGACGACGACGAACTGAATGATATCCTCTGGCTTGCGATTCGCCACACGGATCCTCCGGCGCCGGTCCGAAGCCTGTTCGGAAAGTAAGGGTCGAAGCTTCTCTAAATAGATGCCGCGCATTCACCTGTGCTTTGTCTGGCACATGCACCAACCGCTCTACAAGGATCTGGCGACGGGCCAATATCGATTGCCATGGACCAGAATGCATGCCCTCAAAGACTATTACGGCATGGTCAAGATCCTGGAAGAATTTCCGGATATCCATCAAACCTTCAACCTGGTTCCTTCGCTGGTTCTGCAGATTGCCGAATACGCGTCCGGGAAAGCCGCCGATCCCTTTCTCGAGTGCGCCACAATGCCCGCGCAGGATTTGAGCGAAGCGCAGCAGGAATTCGCGCTGCTCTACTTCTTCCAGGCCAACGCCAGCCGCTTGATCTACCGCTATCCACGCTATGGCGAGCTCTATGACGCATGGCGGAAATCCGGCCAGAATCCCCAGCGCGCGCGGCGGGTTTTCAGTCCGCGAGACATCCGCGATTTGCAGGTGCTCTCCCAGCTCGCGTGGTTCGATGAAGAGTTTCAGGACCACGACGTCGAGGTTCAGAATCTGCGTGCCAAGGAGCGCGGTTACTCACTCGACGATCAGGCCGTCATGGCGCGTAAGCAGATCGAGATCATAAACCGGGTGCTTCCCGTCTACAAGGAATTTGCCGGGCGCGGTCAGATCGAGCTTTCTACCTCGCCGTTCTATCACCCCATCCTGCCTTTGATTTGCGATTCCAACATTGCCGGTGTCTCGCATCCTTACGTCCCGCTGCCGAACCGATTCGCTTATCCCCACGACGCGCGCTGGCAACTAAAGTCTGCCCGCGAGTTCATCGAGCGCGAATTTGGCTTCGCGCCGGCCGGACTGTGGCCGTCGGAGGGCTCAGTCTCGGACGAAACATTAGCTATCGCGGCCGAAATGGGTTTCGAATGGGCCGCCAGCGACAACGCGGTGCTGGGCCAAACATTGCATAAGACCGCGGGACCCGATTTGACGTATCGCTCTTACCTTTGGAAACAGCAGGACCGCCAAATTCGAATGATATTTCGCGACCACTTCCTGAGCGATCTGATTGGCTTCGTTTATTCAAAGATGGGAGCCGCCGAAGCAGCGGAACACTTTCTCGACCGGATCCGAACCAACTCGCAGGCGGAGGCCGGCAGTGGCGGCGATGTACTGGTCCCGATTATTCTCGACGGTGAAAACGCGTGGGAGTATTACTACCTCAACGGCCGTCCGTTCTTGCGTGAACTGTACAGCCGTATCAGCCAATCGCGCGACATGGCTGCTCTCACGGTGAGCGAAGCGTTAAGAGCGGATGAGCCACGTGTGCTCGATCGCATCCATCCCGGTTCCTGGATCAACGCCAACTTCGACGTGTGGATCGGCGCGGAGGAGGACAATCGCGCCTGGGAATACCTGCTGCGAGCCCGCCAGAAATACGACGAGGCCGCGCCCGGACTATCAGAAGACGATCGGCGGCTGGCTCACGAAGAGCTCATGATTGCCGAAGGCAGTGACTGGTGTTGGTGGTACGGTCCGGAGCATCAATCCGACAATCGTCGCGAGTTCGATCAGCTCTATCGCGAACACCTGTCGGGTGTATATCGCGCGCTCAAGCTACAACCGCCGGAGGAGCTTGCTCGCTCTATCCTGACGGCTGAGGACCACAATAAGCATGATCCTCCGGCGAGCTTTATTCACCCGGTGATCGACGGCGAAGTTACTTCGTACTTTGAATGGATGGGCGCCGGTCACTTTCGCGTGGACACCCGATCTGGCGCCATGCATGGGGAACGCGCCGTAGTGCGAGATCTCTATTACGGCGTGGATAAATCAAATCTTTACCTGCGCATGGATTTCGATCGGACGGCGGCGTTCACCGGCATGGAACTGCGAACCGAAAAGAAAATCATTTCGCTGCTCGACAATCCGGATGTCGAATTGGCCAAACGAAAAATCCTGGAAGTGCGGGTTCCGTTCAGCGTGGTTGAGGCCTCAATCGATCAGGTCATAAAATTTCACATCGCGCTGGCAAACGACGGAATCCCGCTTGATGTGGTCCCAGCGGAGGGATGGATTGAGGTGCTTTGCGGCGAGTCAGCCGAGCACGCGTAGCGTACCTAAGCTAGCGTGCTCAACTGATCCCCGCAAAATGTGGAGGGCTAACCCCGGCGGCTTGAATACTTATTCAGCAGGGAGATTAACCGTGATGCGGCTGGTGGAGCAGCGGTGTTCCCCATCACGATTTCCTGGTTAGTCAGCGCCTTGCCGTACATTTCCTGGTTCCACTCTTCATCGGGACGAAGCGTGGCGCCTTCCAAGGAAACTCCAGCGAAAAGTCCGCGCGCGCGCGAGTAAGTCAAAATCTCGGCGTGCATTTGGGCATCTGTGGCCGCCGATGAAGTTCTGCCTACCGGACCCGCCGCAGCCGATGCATCCGCGCCCACCGTGAATTTGCTGGAAAGCAGCTTCTTAACGCCGCCCTGGTTCATTACCAACAGAATAACGTCGGTTTCCGATCCGCCAATTTGGAAGCCGAAGCTCCCACCCTCTACCTTGACCGCGCCCGGCGCCGACCATCCCGACCCTTCCCGGCGGCACGACATGAAACCCTTGCCGTACTTGCCGCCGATGCCTAACGCGAGCTTCTTTAGACCAGGTACAATTACCACGCATTCCGACTTATCGAGTAAGTCTTGCGGGATTCCCTTGTCAGGCGCAGCCATGATCTCAGTCACCACGTCCGCTGCCGCATCAAGCCGTTTCGGAGCATCGCTCGCGGCAAACAAAAGACCTGCACTTACCGCCACAAAGGCAAACTGTGTTACTTTCATTTTTTGCACTCCCCTCCGTAAGGAATTCTAGCAAGTTGATTGCCGAAACGATAGAGCCACAGTTACGAGAAGTTGTAACCTCGTCGAGATCATGAGTAAGTGGATAAAAATCTCGACGGTGACTTACCTGACACTAGTGCCATTGTCAGCACAGCATGCACGTGTGAACCCTCCTATCGATCCACTTCACACCATCGAAGCGAATGTGCCAATCCCTAAGGAAGTTGTGGCGATTTTACAGCGAGCCTGCCTTGACTGTCATTCCAACTCCACCCATTGGCGCTGGTACAGCCGTCTTCCAATCCTGTCTTCGATCGTCAACAGGGATGTGGAGCGCGCGCGCCAAGTCTTGAATTTTTCAGAATGGTCCGGCCACGCCGGTCTGAAGCCGGCCATCGCGGCCTCCACCTTGATGGCGAGTTGCGCGGTGATCCAGGCCAAGAAAATGCCCAAGCGTCCCTATCCTCTTTTTCATGCCCGGGCACGGTTGTCCCAGGAAGACAAGAATCAATTTTGTGAGTGGTCGAAGACGGAAGCAATGAAGCTTGTGGAGCAGCGGCGCAAGGTCGAGGGTGGCGCCGCCGCCATCACGAGACAATGAGAGCAGTACCCTGATGGGTTTAGGGCGCGCGTTGTCCACGATAAATTCCTGGGCTTTGTGGAAGCGCCGCCTGAAGGTGTTTGGATTTACGGTCACCGCGTCGCGAGGCGACCGCCTGCTAAACCTATTTCTGCATCGCCTCCGGCTCATGGGAAAAACCGAATTGAGCGTCCTGGAGAAATTCGTGAAACCCGGAATGACGGTCGTCGATGCCGGGGCCAACCAGGGGCTTTACACGCTTGTGTTGTCGCGCCTGGCCGGACCCACCGGCCGCGTGTTCTCTTTCGAACCCGACCCGGATCTGTTTCGCACGCTGAGCCTGAATTGTGACCAAAACCACGCGGACAATGTCGAGCGATACAACTGCGCGCTCGGAGCTGAAGCGGGCGGGATGAACCTCTTTCGCTCGCGCGTCAACGCCGGCGACAATCGCCTGGCTAAGAGCGACCGCGAGGATTGGTTCGAGCCGGTCTCAGTCAAAGTGTCCACATTGGACAGCCTCGTCCAATCGGCTCCGGTTGATTTCATCAAGATCGACGTCCAAGGCTGGGAGTTCGAAGTAGTAAAGGGTATGGCGAACCTTTGGGCCAATAACCCCGATCTTTGCATCTACTTTGAGTTCTGGCCGTTCGGACTGCGAAGGGCGGCCTCGGAGCCGTTGGAGCTGCTCGAGCATATGGAAGAACACTCGTTCCGCCTGTATGAGCCGCATGGAGATCGCTGGACGCGCATGAGTGATCTGACCGGATTCTGCGCGCGGTTCAAAGGTTTCCAATCGGCAAATCTGATCGCCGTACGGGGCGCGCAGCGAAATGGTCTGTAGCCGGATGACGGGGCGAGGCACTCAGGACCGGCCTTTCATCTCGGGACCCCGATAGAACCCGCGTCCTCGGAAGCAGTGAAAAAATCGCTTTAAGATCCACACAGGCCAATTCGCACGCGTGGCACAGGCATTCTTGCCTGTGTTCTTCCGAAAATACGCGCAAGCTGTTTGAAACTAGGATGCCGCCCGAAACCGCGTATTTTCATGGTCTGGGTGGCCGCCAGCGACCATACCCTTTGGTTTGCGTTTCTTTCACAGCTTCTCAACTAGCTTCTCAAGTTCAGAAATAAAACTTCATGGCCAACTGCACCAGGCGCGGGAAGTTGAGCTGCGCTTCGGGCAGTTGCCCGAACGTCGCGCTTGGAAAAGTCGTGTTCGGCCCACTGCGGATCGGTGTGTTGGTCAGATTGAAACTTTCTGCCCGGAACTGCAGGCTATAGCGCTCCCCGAACTTCGTCGTCTTCGCGATCGCCAGGCTCAGTTGTGGCGCCGCCGGGTTATTGATGTTGCCGGAAAAGCGTGGCGGATTGTACGAAAGGCGGTCGGCGAAGGTTGAGAATTGCGCGTAGCAATTGGGATCGTTGTTGAACCAGTGGAATTCGTTTTGCCCGGTCTTCTTTCCAGTGGCGGGATCTGTGTAGTCGCTCCAGTTCCCACACTTGCTAACGATGTTCGGCAGGCCCACCGGGAATCCCGAGATGTAGGTGAAGATGTAATCCGCGCGCCAGCCGCTTATCAGTTTATCGCCCAGACCGTTCACGTTCGCTCCAAACCTACGGCCTTTGCCTATCGGGAGATCCCACACTCCGTGCAAAGCAAGTTCCTGCGTCTTGTTATTGGAATCGAGTTGATAGCGGAAGTTGTCGTCGCCGTTAATATAGCTCGGGCCCGCACAGCACAGGAATGCGTATTGCTTGCTGAATGTCCAGGAGAATTCGGCGCTGAAGACACCGGCCGCTCCTGTGGCGTTGCCGAAGTCTTTTTTCTCGATGCGCATCTGCATGGCGTCCGACCGGAAGCTCTGGCGCGAGATATTGTTGTCCGAAACGCCACCCCAGAGAGCATAGGCATTGAGCAGGCTCTCGCGCGATGCCGTCGAAGAGGAACCGCGGCCGGTTGTCGCGGGCAATATTCCCTGGAACGGATTGGGCAAGTTAGTATTGAAGGCCGCTGGATCGGCGATCGCCTGCTTCAGAAGGGCAAGCCCTGCATCATCCTGTGGGAATCCGAGATCGTGACTGGTTGGCGTCATTCCGACAAAATTGCCGGAGAAAGCCACATCGAGCACCACGGCCCCGGGAAACTGATGCTGGAGGCCAAGGTTGTACTGATAGGTTCGCGGAACCCGGTAAACCAGTGTCGTGGTGTTCGGCCCCTGGCCATAGTTGCTAAGCAATCCCAACGCGGATCCGGGCGCTGCGGTCAGTCCGTTCGGAAACGGGTTCACCAGGGAGTAAGGTCCCCTCGGAGCTCCGGCGCAACTACCGCTCGTGCAGGCTGAAGGAATCGTGGGGTCGGTTGTATTGGCCTGATACCCTGTGGTCTGGCTGAAGCCTGTGGTGCTAGCGCCGGTCTGAGTGATGGACTGGTAATAGGTACCGAAACCGCCTCGCAGTAGTGTCTTGGGGAAAACCCGGTAGGAGAAGCCAATGCGTGGCGCAAGATCCGTCCAATCGGTGTAGAACTGGCGGCGAGGCAAACCATTCACTCCGGCGAACGTGTACGCCCCCTTGAATACCGCGGGCGGATCGGGATACGGATATTTCGGATTAGTCGCGTTGTATTTCGCTTCGATCGACCGCCAGGCGGCCTGCAATTGGTCGTTGATCGGACTGACGGCGTTAATATCGAATGCCGAGTTTGCGCGATTGTAGCGCTCCATGTACGGCAACTGGACTTCGTAACGGATGCCCATGTTGACCGTGAGACGTTCATTTACGCGCCAGTCGTCCTGCACGTAGCCGCCGTAATACTGGCGCGTCTGGTAGGTGGAGATGTTGTTGTCGATGCTTCCACCAGTCGGAATGCCGAGCAGAAGAGTAGCAATGCTATTGAACTGGTCCGTAGTGGTGGTAGACCGGTCCGTGGCCTGGCGCGTTAGACCGGGTCCGAAAGTCAGTGTCCCCCAGGCATTGCCAGGGTTGTTGTTACCGCGACTCTCGTAGCGATACTCCAGACCAAAGTGCAGCGTGTGGCGGTTTCTCACCCAGGATAGATTGGGGGTGAACTGCCAGGAAGTATATGGCCCATAACTAAAACTTCCGTTGCCGAAAAGCGGTCCGCTGAAATTGGTGATATTGATATTCGGGATCACGGAGGTGGTCACGGTTGGCGCGTGGATCATACCTGTCATCCCGATCGAGTCCGGCGTAATTTTCAAGGCCTCATTGTTGTATCCGGGGGTGAGCTGAATGAACCGGGCGATGTTTCCGCGAAGGTCCAACACCATGGTTGGTGAGAGTACATGCGTCTCGTCGATGTTAATACCCGTAAAGGTGCGTTCGTTGTCAGTGTTGCCCGTCGCCGCGGGCTTCGCGTATCCGGTCGACGACCGGAATTCGTACCCATGGAAATAGGAGTACAGGAAATTGAACCTGTCGTTTTCACTGAAGACGTGATCGTATCGAGCGATCGGCTGGTTGTACCAGTAGCGG
This sequence comes from uncultured Bryobacteraceae bacterium, assembly GCA_955652915.1. Lineage (GTDB taxonomy): Bacteria > Acidobacteriota > Terriglobia > Bryobacterales > Bryobacteraceae > Palsa-89. The sequence goes on along the minus strand of CATPCJ010000190.1, from coordinate 10,726 downwards.
CCTTCATTGCGGCTGGCCACGAAATTTCCGCTAATGCCGCCCGCTCCCGTCCCTGAACCGTTTTCCGGTGGGACATAAGAAAGGATCTTGGTGGCGATGGGACTGATCCGATTCGCCGGAATGACATTGCCGGGGAAGGGACTACGCCAATATTGAGAACTCGAGCAGGGTTCGCCCGGACCACCGCACAAGTGCGTAGTTAACGGATCGTAAACTGTCATGCCGTGATTCGAGAATCCTGTGCCATTTCGCAAATCGGCCGGAACCGTCGTAGCGGACGAAGGGAACGGGACAACCTCCTGCCATCCCTCATAACTGACGAAAACGAAATCCTTGTCCTTGCGCACGGGTCCGCCAACTATTCCTCCGAATTGGTTCTGATTGTGGCGGCCCTTCCCCAAACCGTTAAAGTTGTTTTGGAAACTGTTGGCGTCGAGCACGCGATTCCGGAAGTAGTCGTAAACATCGCCGTGCCAGTTGTTCGTACCTGCTTTGATGATGGTGTTGACCACGCCGCCGGCTTCATGGCCATATTGCCCATCAAAAACGGTAGTGATCGCTTTAAACTCCGCGATGGCCTCCACCGAGGGCGCAAACAGCCACATGCTGTTTTCATTGCTGATGATGGATCCATTTAACAGGAACGCGTTGTTGCCGTTGCCCGCGCGCGCGCCGTTGAATTTGTAACTATTGTTGACGTCCCAGCCTCGCGTGCCGGAAAAGCCGCTCGCTCCGAACTGTTCCTGGGTGAAGATAACTCCGGGAGTCAGGGTCAGCAGCATATAGCTTTGGCGGCCATTCAGCGGAAGTTCCTGCGTCTTGGTGGGGTCGAATACCAAGCCGCGATCCGAACTCGTGGTGTCGAGGACCTCCTGGTTGGCATGCACGGTCACCTCGATGGAGGACTGTCCCAAGGGTAAGACGAGGGGGATATTTACTTTTCCCGAAACCGCGAGCACCACGCCTTCCTGGCGAACTGTCTGGAAGCCGGGGGCCACGGCTTCCACCGTGTAAACGCCTGGCTCGAGCAGCGGAATCGTAAACAGACCCGCCGCCGCAGTTTTAGTCTCACTGACCTGATGGTTGGCGGCATTCGTCGCTTTCACGATGACGCCCGGAATGGCGGCGCCGCTGGGATCGGTCACGTTTCCAGAGAGGGTGGCCCGGTATTCCTGCGCGAAGGCGGCCCCGCCAACGATCATAGTCAAGCAAACGAAGCTTCTAATCATAGGAGCAACATTATCAAATCGCGGCGAAGAATGCTCGGGGTAGTGCCCTAAATCTGTATCCTTGGCCGGCTCCCGACGCTCCGGCGAGGACGCAGGTTCGTATTTGTTCTTGTTGGGCTGGTGGATTTGGATTCACACTGGGTGTCCGTTCCTGGGATTCGGTTCGTTTTCCACCGTCTTTGTTTCCGGTGCTGCGGAGAGGGCGTAAGTCGCTGAGGGAGCGGGAGTAAGTGCGCTCCAGTCGCGACTCCAGGTGGCTCAGCATTGCTAGGCATCCGGACTCTGAGAGTGTCCGGAAGACGAAGGAGTTTTCGACAGATTCGGGGCACGATTCGCAGGCTGCTTCGATCTTTTCTTTTTGTTTGTCCATTTGTTGCTCGAACAGGCCGGTCTCGATGTTGTAGAGGCGACGTTGACGCCATTTGGCGTTGACGATGTTGGTTATTAAGTCCATTTCGACGGGACCGGTGGGATGGAGGTCTTGAATGTGGGACGAGGAGGGAGGTATATACTCGTCGGCGTTTTCATTGGGCAAGACTACGGTGCGGGCGTTCCTGGATGGCCTGCCGCTGTAGAGCAGCCTATCCAGGCTGGAGACCCGCTTTCCAGCGGGTCTGGCCGGCTGAAAGCCGACTGGGTGCAGGATTGCCCGCCCCACAATCCGTTGTGAGGACATGGATGCTCCTTGGAGTCTGTCTCATTGTAGGACGGAGCGTGGAGGAAGGCGTGGGCGGGATTGTGGATAGTATTGAAAGGCGGGTAGATTGAGCTGGAGGAGTGCGGTGACCCGCGATTTCGGCGCTGCGCGCCGACACTGGAGGGGATGAAAACGCTTCGCTGCGCGGCGTGAGGTGCGAGTACGCCAAGGCCGTTCGATGGAACTTATTGGAAGCATTGGTGGTTCGAGGGTTCGTTTTCTAACGACTTTTGTAGTGACTTAAGTCCCCAGAACTCAACAGGTTTCAATGCGATTCAACAACATGCTGCGAAGTCCTTGAAAAGTAAGTACTTGAAAAGGAGGCCGTTTTCAGGAGCGCTGGAATCTGCCTTGGGCGCAGGGGGTCGCATGTTTAGTTTCAATAGCTTACAGGTAGATCACTTGTCTAAACAGCAGATGCGCTCATAAGAAAGACTGGCGGAGCCATCCGGATGCGTTCGGCCTGTTGAATCCTTAAGTAAACGTCAGCTACAAATTCGATTCAAAGATACACGCGAAGATCGAAGTACCAACGCACAACTTATTGAATCAGAATTAGATCGGCCCGGTGGGGAAGCAGCGGCTCATCGCTCTTTTCATCTACCTCACGCGCCAAGAGGAAAATTGCGCGGATCGGAACTGCCGCCAACGTTACCCTGGATGACCCTGACCAGCAGAAATGTGACCGAGTTGTCGACCAATTTTCACAACGGCAAACTTTGGTTTTACTGACCCTTAATAGATTGATCTGAAGCTGGATCAATTTGGCTTTCGCCCTGGCCCATACAGTATCTTTCCGGGCCGGGCCCCGGTGTGCTTCCCGTGATCTATAACCACCTGTCCGTTCACCAACACAGATTCGATTCCATCGGGAAAGACGGTTGGTTCAAGGTAGGTCGCGCGATCCTGGATTTTGTCGTAATCGAACACGACTGCGTCGGCCCATAGTCCGGCCGCGATCGATCCACGGCCCTCCAGGCGCATTCGTGTCGCCGGCCAGGACGTCATTTTTCTGATTGCTTCCTCCAAGGTCAGGACCTTTCGCTCGCGGACATAGCGGGCAATCACGCGCGGGAAATTGCCGTACGAGCGGGGATGCGGGAGACCGGTGGCATCGCCGCCGCCTAATTCCACCGCTGCGCCAGCGTCGCTTCCGATGCTGGTCCATGGAAAGCGGAGCGCGGTTTCGATGTCCTGCTCGCTCATCATGTGATAAATCGCCATGACACGTCCCTGGCCTTTCGCCACCAGGTCGAACGCGGCGTCGGCAGGATCTTTGCCCTGTTCCTTAGCGATGTCGGCGATGCTTTTGCCGACCAAGCCCGCGTTCTCGGGATTGCGCGCATTGCCAAGCACAATTCCATTCCAGCCGCCCGCAGCCTCGATAATATTCCACCAACCGGGCGAGCCCGTCTTCATCTCACGCTTCAGACGGGCACGAATCTCCGGATCGGCCAGTCGCTCAAGCAACGCCTTCTTACCGCCCTCATGCGCCCAGGATGGGATGGTGGCTTCCAGACCGGTGCCGCCCGCCGTATAAACGTACAAGTCGGCTGCGACATCCACGCCGCGCTGGCGGGCCTGCTCGACATGCTTTCCGATGTCGCGCATGAGTGCGCCCCAGCCGGGCTGATAGGCGACTTTGAGATGGAAGACTTCGACCGGCAATCCAGCGCCTTCGCCGATGGCAATCGCTTCGTCCACGGCATCGACAACCTCGCGGCCCTCCCCGCGGATATGGCTCGCATAGATGCCGCCGTATTTTGCCGCAGCTTTGGCCACTTCGGTGAGTTCCTTGGTCGTCGCGTAGCTCGAAGGCGGATAGATCAGGGCCGTAGTCATCCCCATCGCGCCGCCCTTCATGGCGGTTTCGACGATGGCCCGCATGCGCTCAAGCTCCTCCGCATTCGGTTCGCGCGCTTCGTATTGCAGCACGGCCACGCGCGCTTGCGTCTCACTGAAGTACGATCCGAAATTGATGCTGATGCCCTTTTGTTCCAGATCGGCGAAATAGTCCGCGACTTTCTCGGCCGGCACGGGCGTGCCGCCTTCTCCGCCGATGGCTGTGGTAACGCCCTCCCGAAGTTTGTTTTCCGCAAGCCCATTCACCGGCAGTACGCTGCCGGACTGATCCATCGCATCGATCCAACCGGGCGACACGTACTTGCCTCTGGCGTCAATCTCGATGCGGCCTGCGCCTTCGAACTTGCCGATCTTGACGAAATGGCCGTCGCGAATCGCAACGTCGGCCAGAATCCACGGATTCCCGCGCCCATCGAGCACGCGCCCGCCGCGGATGACGACGTCGTAAGCCGGAGTCTGGGCATGCGCGGCAAAGGCCAGCAGGAGGAGCAGGCTCAGTCGGTGTTTCATGGTTTTCCGGAACTCTCTACGGGCAAGAGAACATGGGAGGCGAATTGTTTACTTCGGTAGACGCGCTGCGTGGCTTTGCGATAGTCGTCTTGGTGAGCCAGAAATATATTTGGCACAAAGTGCTGAGGATTGCGATCGATCACCGGAAACCAAGTGCTCTGCACCTGCACCATGATCCGGTGGCCCTTCAGGAAGACATGATCGTTGGCGGGAAAGCCGATCTGATAGTGCGTCACCGAATCCGGAACGATAGGCGAGGGTTTCTCAAAGCTGTTGCGATAGCGCCCGCGCAAGACATCGCCCGCGATCATCAGCTCGTATCCGCCCATCTTCGGATCTGCCACATACTTTTCCGGGTAAACGTCAATCAGCTTCACGATCCAGTCGCTGTCGGTGCCGGTGGTTGACGCGAATAGAGCGGCGCTTATTTTGCCGGAAACTGTCAAATCGTTGTCCAACGTATCGCTGACCCACGAGAGCACGTCGGGGCGATGATCGACGAAACGCTGGTCTTCAACCAGCCATTGCGTCCAGCCGCTATTCAATTCGATCGGCCGCTGACGATAGGGGACGGGGTTCGCCGGGTCGGAAATATAACTGTCGAACGCGGCTTTGTCTTTGGAGGCGTCTTGGTCTGCCGATTCGCGGGGCTCTTCGAAGGACAGCTTTCCACTTTCGTGAAAGTACAGCTTGCGCGCGGTAACATTTCGTTTCGGTGGCCACGCGTCGTGGCGCACCCATTCGTTCAAACCGGTCCGGAACGTTAATGCCTCCGGCAGATCGAGGCGGCCTTTACCCTTCAGATTGAAGGCGAGAAACGGAGCCAAAATCTTTGCCCGATAGTATTCCGAAGTTGCGCTGCCAAAGTCGATGCGGCCGAGCTTTCGCCCGTCGCTGCGCGACCATCCGCCATGATTCCAGGGACCGACGACCAGGAAATTCTGATTTGCCGAATCGTGCTGTTCCAACAGCTCATAAATCTTGATGGGACCGTAGAAATCTTCCTGATCCCACCAGCCGGCTACGTTCAACGTCGGCACTGTTACGCGATTCAGCCATGGTGCGAATCCCTGGCGCTTCCAGAAAGCATCGTAGTCGGGATGGTTCACAAAATCGTTCCAAGTGGGAAGTTGCGTACGAAGATACTTCTCTTTCACATTCGACAGGGGGCCCAATTTCAGGTACCAGTCGTACACGTCATAGCGATCGATCACGGCGGCGGGGTCCGAAATCTCCTTCGACGATTCCATCCGGTAAGCGTATTCGAAGCCGTAGCTCAAGCGGAACGCTCCGTTGTGATGAAAATCGTCGCCGATCCACATGTCGGCGGGCGATGCTTGTGGCACGCATGCATGCAGCGCCGGGTGCGGATCCAGCATGCCCATCACCGTTAGCCAGGCGCCATAGCTTGTGCCGGCCATGCCGACGCGGCCGTTGTTGTTGGGGACATGTTTCAACAGCCATTCGATGGTGTCGTAGGTGTCGGTGCTCTCGTCGATCGCGCTCTTATCTTTCGGATCGCGTGGTTGCCGGAGCATGACGAACTGTCCATCCGACTTGAACCGTCCGCGGATATCCTGCATGACGAAGATGTACCCGTCCGCAGCCAGCTCCGGAAGGCTGGCCACAAGCTTCGCCGAATCGAGATTGCCGGTACCGTAAGGAGTCCGGATCAGCAGGAAGGGGAACTTTTCGGTGCTCCGTGTGGGCTCGAACACCTGCGTATAGAGACGCACACCGTCGCGCATCGGGATCATTTCATCGGTGCGGGTGTAGAGCGAATCCGCGGCGCCTACGGCGGTGGCGGCAACCAGGCACAACAGCGCGATTCGAAAAATGCGCATTCAATTCTCCCGTTATTTGGAAACCCGATCTATAGGCGCAGGCCGCGGCTCTCGCTTCATGGGACTTTGCTGAAGAATTTTGAGTGCTTCTTGTACGGCGCGCTCGAGCTGTGGGTCGTGGCCCTTCATCGTTTCGGCCGGCGTGTTTTCTACTTCGATATCCGGCGTCACTCCGATGTTCTCAATGTCCCATTTGCCTGCGAGATTGTAGAAGGCCAGAGAGGGCGCGGTTATGCCTCCACCGTCGATCGTCGCCGGAGTGCCAAGCGTGCCCACTAACCCGCCCCAGGTACGCGTGCCCACGAGCGGCCCAACTTTTCGCAGCCGGAAGTAGAATGGCAAAGCATCACCGCCGGATCCAGCAGATTCATTGACGATCATCACCTTCGGGCCATATATTCCGGCCGTCGGCGAGGTCGAGGAGTTGCCATCGCGCTGGGCAAAGTAACCCATCAGTTTACGGTCCAGCTCGTTGACGATGTAGTCCGCGACCATCCCGCCGTGATTGTAGCGTTCGTCGATCACCGCGCCTTCTTTGTCTTGTTGCGCGTAATAGTAACGGGTGAACGAGGTGTATCCGGGCCCCCCTGTATTCGGCAACCAGACGTAGGCTAAACGTCCGCCCGACAGCTTGTCGACACGCCGCCGATTCCCTTCGACCCAGGCGCGCGTGCGCAGAGAGTCTTCGCTCGCAATCGGAACGACCGACACCAGGCGAGAACCCTCCAGCGAAGGCGCATTGTTGACGCGGATCATCACCTGCCGCCCCGAGGTGCCTTCGAACAGGCTGTACAAGTTGGTCGGGGGCGACAGAGGCTTGCCATTTACTTCAAGAAGATAGTCTCCTTCGGCCACCTGAATCCCCGGTGCGCTCAGCGGCGCACGCAGATCCGGATTCCAATTTTCTCCCGTGTAGATCCGCTTGATCCGGTAGCGCCCATTTTCGACGGCAAAGTCCGCGCCAAGGAGTCCCACCGGCACCGGATCTTCGTTTGGTTCGTCGCCGCCGCTGGTCAAATAGGAGTGCCCAACAGTCAACTCTCCTCCGAGGGTGGCAATGAGATAGCTCAAGTCGGCGCGATGGCCCACGTAGGCTAGCAAGGGCCGATATTTCTCATAGATCGCCTGCCAATCGTTGCCGTGCATCTTGGCGTCGTAGAAATACTCGCGCTGAATCCGCCACGTCTCACGATAGATTTCCGCCCACTCCGCGCGAGGATCGACTTGCATTTCGAGTTGCGCGACATTGATAGGACCATCGCCAACTTTTGCGGGCTTATCTGTTGGCACGATTCCCCAGCGTCCTTCGGGGCCTCCGCCGCTGGCCTGGTAGAGCAGCTTCTTCTTGTCGGATGAAAGCGTATACGTGCGGATGCCTTCCAGGAACGGCGCAGCCGCACGCTCCTTGAGCTGATATCGCTGCAATCGAAGCGATCCCCCGCCTGCACCGCCCGGCCCGGCTGGTTCCATGTAGAAGATCGTTCCGGTTGCACCCGCTGTGAGCCGGCTGTAATCAGCCGCCGGAACATTCAACGATATGGTCCGTTGCGCGATGCCGTCGAAGTCGATTTTTACTGCGACCGCTTTCGCTGTGTCAGCTTTTGGACGTGGTGCCTGCTCTTCTTTGGGTTCCGCAGGCTTCGGCTCGTCGCCAGTTTCCGGCAAGAGCGGCGAAGGGTCACTGGCTGTGAGCACAGTCAGGTAAATCGATCGCCGCACGGGACGGTCGAGCGAGCTCATTTCCAACCAGCCCGTTCTCGGCCCGTAGTCCGTGCTCGCCAGGAAGTAGAGATATTTCCCACCGGCATCGAAAGCTGGCGAGATGGCGTCCGCCAAGCCATCGGTAACCTGATACGTTTTCTTTTCGGCCATCGAATATACGAACACAGCACGCAGGTGACTCGGTAAGCTCTTGGAATAGACAATCCAACGAGAATCGGGCGACCAAGCCGCATCAAACTGACGTCCGGGATCGGAGTACGAATCTGTTTCGATCTGCGTGGCATGTCCGGTCGCAACTTCTATCGTCCAGAGATGCAGATGATTGTCCTGGAGCAGGATTTGCGCACTATCCGGCGACCACGCCGGCGCCGAGAAGAACGCAGTCGACGGCAAGGGTATGGCGCGTGGCTTGGTGACGCCTGTCGGCCCGCCGAGCATCAGTTGATATTCACCGCTCACATCCGAAAGCCACGCGAGTTGCGTCCCATCGGGCGACCACACCGGGCTGCGATCGTGCGCACCCGGACTTTGAGTGAGGTTCCGGTAATCGCCCTTCTCCGCTGGCACAGTGAAAATCTCGCCTCGGGCTTCGAAGGCCGCGCGCACCCCGGTCGGCGAGAGAGCGGAGGCTCTGATCATGCTTGCGACCTTCTTGAAATGCGGCCGCGCCCACGGCAGATCGCCGGTGACCTCAATATTCAGCTTTTGCGCGCGGCCCGTCTTGGTATCGAACAAGTGGACGTATCCAGCCTGCTCATACACAATCGCGTCGGGACCCGCCGACGCGTTCATGATATCGAAGTCGTCGTGATGACTAAGTTGGACCACTTGCTTCGTATCGGGGCGGTAAGAATACAGATTGACGGTGTGATCGCGGTCCGAGAGGAAATAGACGGTGTTGCCGATCCACATTGGCTGCGTGTCAACGCTGTTGTTCCAGGGCAGCTTTTCGACCGAAGCATCGGCGAGAGTCAGGATTCGGATGGGATGCGTCCGGCCGCCGCGGTAGTGACGCCACTGGCTGGCTTCATACCATCCCGGAGTGAACGCGGTAGTGATCTCATCGTAGGCCAAGCGCAGGCCGTCGGACGAATATGCACCGGACCATCCCCTAGGAAGCGGCAGCGGCTCCGGAAGTCCGCCGTCGAGACCAATGGTCCACAGCCGGAAATATGACTCTTGCGGAGCGCTGTCCCGAACGGACGCGAAGAGCACGCGCCGTCCGTCGGGCGTCCATCCTCTGGCGCGATCAAGGCCTGGGTGATAAGTGAGTCGCTTGGGATCGCCGCCCGATGCCGGTACGACATAAACGTCGGTGTTCCCCGCAACCGTAGCGGTAAAGGCGAGCTGCGATCCGTCCGGCGAGAAGTAAGGATCGGTCTCAACGTTTGGCGTGGACGTTAGGCGGCGCGCCTGTCCGCCAGTTCGCGAAACGATCCACAGATCGCCGGCGTATTCGAAAGCAACCGAGTCGCGACTCACGCTGGGGTGTCGAAGCAGCCGGGTTGGCGGTACGGGCCCGTTCGCAAACATGGGCAAGGAAAAGAGCAAAGCGACAAGCAGTTTTCGAATATTCATGGATGACTCCTATACACTATCAACTCACCATTTCATACTGCATGTTTTCCTAAGCGACGGAAACCTGAGCGGACCGGGTGTCGTGGCTCTCGCGCCCGACGGTAAGCTCTTCGATGCGACGCTCGCGGATTTGATAACCGAGGCCAGGCGTCTGCGGTACACGAATCGATCCTTGCGGCGTAACCTGCACTTCGGGCTCGATGATGTCTTCTTCCCAATAACGCTGGCTCGCGGAGACGTCGCCTGGCCAGGCAAAACCCGCTTGAGTGGACATGGCGATGTTGTGGGCGCGCCCAATGCCCGACTCGATCATGCCGCCGCACCACGCTGGGATTCCGCGCGCGGCGCAATAAGCCTGAATGCGCCCGGCTTCGGTGTGGCCGCCAACACGTCCCAGTTTGATGTTGACGACGCGGCATGCGTCCATTTCGACTGCCGCGCTGGCATGGCGCAGATTGTGGATCGATTCGTCAAGACAGATGTCCGTATCAAGCTGCGCCTGCAATCGGGAATGTTCGTAAATGTCGTCCCAATCGAGCGGCTGTTCCATCATCAGCAGTTGAAACTCGTCCAGCTTTTTCAGATGATCTACGTCAGACAATGTGTACGCCGAGTTCGCATCCACGCTTAACTTGATGCGTGGAAACCGCCGCCGTACTTCGCGGACAACCTCAACGTCTTTGCCCGGCTTGATCTTGAGCTTGATTCGTTGATATCCGGCGGACACTTCTCTATCCACCAGTGCAAGCAGCTTGTCGATGGTGGGCTGGATGCCAAGCGAAACACCGCAGGAAATCTCGTTGAGCGTGCCGCCCAATAGCCGATGTAGCGGGACGTTGCGCATCTGCGAATCTAAATGCCAGACTGCATTTTCCAATGCGGCCTTGGCCATTTCATTCCCGCGGATTGGCTTGAACACTTCGGGCAGATCCCGGGCGCTGGCAATGTCCTTGTCCAAAACCAAGGGGGTCAAATGCTCGCGGAGCATCAACCAGGCGACGTCGATGGTCTCGGAGTTGAAGGAGGGAGTTTCCATAGCCGTGCATTCGGCCCATCCAGATAGGCCCTCCGAACACACTTCAACCAGAAGAATCCGCCGGTCCTGAATGGAGCCGAAGCTGGTTTCGAACGGCGCTCGGAGGCGCATGCGGATTTCGCGGAGAGTTACTTGTTCAAGTCGCATTTCGATTTCCTCGTACAGGCTGAAGCCTGTGCAAGTGTTTCAAGCATGTTCATGAGAAGCGCACCATCTGGTTTTGTAGTGGCAACTCGTTCGAGTGCTG
>CATPCJ010000189.1 GCA_955652915.1 uncultured Bryobacteraceae bacterium | reverse complement strand
GTTCATATCCGTCGGCGAAGGCCACAATCGCGTAGTTGTCCGCGAAGTTGTTGTGGAATGGCAGTTCCATCCTCACGCTCGGACCGGCGACGTCGTTCCGGAAAAGCTGATTTTGGGCGCCATCGCGAACGGTCAGAAGAATTTGTGTGCCTTGTGGCATCGCCTCCCGGTTGCCACCGAAAACGTTGATGGTCACGAAACCGGTGTTTGGATCTACGACCGGTTTGACAGAGATTGGCTCGGTTGCGGGTTTTGCCGTTGGCATTTCACAGGCCTCCTGATTAGTTAAGCGAGTTTACCGCGTATTTGGTGACATCTCGTGTCGTTCATTTTATCTCACCCGTAACTCTTCCTGATTGGAACTGGGATCAACGTGGAGATTTACGCACACGCTATGTCCATCCGCCTTGCGCGTGATTTCTCCTGGTGGTCCGTATCTTAGGAGACCTTGGGAAAAGTGTACAAGGTCTCCCCTGCCACCACTACTGTGAACATGTCACCAAAGATCAACTTTCGGTGCCGTCAACGCATCGCGGATCTCGAAGATGGAGGTGGGACGGGAAGGCGACACTTACGTCCCCTTGGATAAGTTCCGAGTTTGCCTTAAATCTAGGCGTGACTCGGACGGGGAATTCTCAAGCAGGCTATCCCATCCGGCTGTCGCAGACGTGCGGCACGAGAGGTTCCCTTTCGATAGAATCGTCTACCATGACTATGCGCCAGCTATCAGCAACTATTCTGACCAAGGCCACGGCGGCCGCGGTGGCCATCGTGGTGCTCGGAGGTGGAGCGAACGCGCAGGCGCCCAGCTTACTGATGAAGCCACCCAATGACGAACTGCCGAATCCGTATCGCACGCTGCGGGATTGGGCGGAACTGCCCAAGGGGATGACATGGCCCGCGGTCACTGGCGCGCTGGAGGGTTCCGACGGGCGGCTTTACGTACTCGGGCGCTGCCATGAGAATTCCTGCGCCGGACGCACCGAGCCTGCAGTGTTGATCTACGACCAAGCGGGGAAATTGCTGAACTCCTGGGGTGTGGGCATCTTCCAGTTCCCGCATGGCTTCTGGATAGACAAGGAAGACAATGTCTATATCACCGACGCGCAGACCGATGGCATCAAGGGAAACCAAGTTTTCAAGTTCAGCAACGACGGCAAGCTACTGCTGACCATCGGTAAGGGTGGCAAGCCGGTGGACGCCGCGGATAGCTTCGATCAGCCGACTGCGGTGCTGGTGACTCTCAAGGGAGATATCTTCGTCGGGGAGGGCCATGCACCCACGTATGGTAAGTCACGCATCCTGAAGTTCGACAAAAACGGCAAGTTCATCAAGGTGATTATGAAAAAGGGGCGCATGCCCGGCGACCTGATGGGTCCGCACAATATGGCGATCGATTCCCAAGGACGTATTTTTGTCGCTGACCGCGGTAACAATCGCATCGTGATCATGGATCAGGAGGGGAAGTATCTCGACGAGTGGCGACAGTTCGGCCGTCCGAGCGGGATGTTCATCACCAAGGACGATACCTTGTATGTGGCCGATTCCGAGTCTTGGGGTCCGGATGAACCGGGCTGGAAGAAAGGCATCCGCATTGGCAGCGCGAGGACTGGAGTGGTGAACTCGTTCATTGTGGATCTGGAAAGCACCACTGAAGACCATAGCGGCGCCGAGGCCGTCGGTGTGGATTCGAAGGGCAACGTATACGGTGGCGTAGTGCGGCGGAAGATGCTCGAGAAGCACGTCCCGACGTACTGACCGGAGTGGTTATCGGCTTTTTTCTTTGATTTGCAGGCGCGGCCGTTAACATCTCGGGGCACAAGGCCGGTCACGACGACACGCCGCCCTGCTAAGACCCGATACGAGTCGAGGGCAATAAGGTCGCAGCCGGACGCGAGAGGGAATAGAATCAAGTCAGGTACCTACAATGCCTGGCACGCTGCCAGACGAACTCCTCCAGTCAACGAAATTGACTGACGCAGAGTTGAAGACGGAACTCGCGCTGGCGCTGTTCCAGCAGGAACGGCTGACACTTGGGCAGGCAGCGCTTTTCGCGGGCCTGCCACAGCTCGACTTTCAGCGTACTCCTCGACGCCGGCAGATTCCACTGCACTACGGACTTGAGGCGATGGAGCAGGATCTCCAGCCGGCGAAAAGGCTGCCTGGCGCTTGATCGTCGTTTCCGACAACTCCTCAATTCTCAACTTGGCCCACGGCTGCCTGGAGGCGCTCATTCACTGGAAGAACTAGTCTAGACTAATGCCCGTCCGCTACGTCTGGTCGAACAAATACCGCGTCAGGTGAAAAAAGACCGGCGCCGAAAAGCATAACGAATCGATACGGTCCAGCATCCCGCCATGACCCTCGATCAAGTGGCTCCAGTCCTTGATCCCTCGATCGCGCTTGATCGCCGACATCACCAGGCCGCCGAGAAAACCGAGGATCGCAATCAGGAAAGCCATCAGAGCTGCCTGCCATATCGTGAAGGGCGTGATGCGCCAAAGCAGCGCGCCGAGTACAGTCGCACTCAGCGCCCCTCCCACTAGCCCCTCCACTGTCTTCGACGGCGAAAGCCTCGGCGCCACCCGATGCCGTCCGATCAGCTTTCCCCAAACGAACTGCGAGATGTCGCTGACCTGAGCAATGAGCACCACGAAAACCATCAGCAGCGGCGTGCGGTTCTCGTAGCCGGGAATCCGCAACATCATCAGCGCCGGGATGTGCGAGACGCAGTATACGCACACCATCAGTCCCCATTGCGTTGCGGCCGTACGATCGAGAAATCGTTCCGTGCCGCTGAACAGCGCGGCCACTATGGCTAAAACCAGAAACCCATAAACCGGGATCCAGATCGAAAACAGCCCGTACCACCCGCTACCGATCAGCACATACTGCCCCGGCAGCGCCAGAAAAAAGCATAGGAAAAGCGCGGCATGATCCGCGCGGCGGACCGGCGTTTGCGTCACGAACTCGCGCAACGCCACAAACGATATGAACGCAAACAGCAGGATAATCGCGATGCGTCCGGCCAGCAGCGCCCCACCGCCCACCAGGATCATCATCCACCAGGAGCGGATACGCGCGTTCAGGTTCTCGATCGCCGGGTTGACGGCTGGCGCCGCTGGAGCGCGTAACCGGTCAGGCTTGCCAGCGAGGCCGCCGCGATCAGGCTGCCAAGAATCCAGTAAACTTCGAGAATCCGCGTATGCATCGTTAGCTGGGCTGCAGTGCTTCCAGCGCCTCTCGAACTTCAGCCAGGAATTCCTCCTCCTGCTGTCCTTCTTTCCAGCGCAGCGGAGCGCCGAACGTGATCGAGCATAGCAGAGGTACGGGGATGGTGAAGCCTTTTGGCAGAATGCGGTACGAATTGTCGATCCACACCGGAACAATAACGACGCTCGGGAACCATCGCGCCAGATGGAAGATGCCGGGCTTCAGAGGTTGCAACATCTCTCCGGGCCCGCGCGTGCCCTCCGGAAAGAAGACCAGCGAGTCGCCCTGGCGTAGCGCACTGGCCACCGGTTCGAGCGGATTCAACCGGCTGCGGTCGCGCCCCACCAGCACCCCGCGGAAGACGGAATGGATCAGGTACCTGCGGAACAGACCAGTAGTCCAATACTCCGCGGCGGCCACCGGCCGCGTTCGATGCCTCAGCGGCGCCGGCAGAGTTGAAAGGAGCAGCACGACATCCAGGTGGCTAGAGTGGTTCGCGACGTAAATGCGCTGCTCGGCGGAGTGTCCGCAGCCCTGCCATCTCGGTTGCGCCCCCACCAGCAGGCGTACCGAAACAATCAGCAGCCATTCGATGAACCC
>CATPCJ010000188.1 GCA_955652915.1 uncultured Bryobacteraceae bacterium | reverse complement strand
CGTCCGTGAGTCTACGATGAAGCCAGTCGGAAAGCCGGATGCCGGAGATAGGCACGTCCGGTTTGATGAGCGGGGACGGGAAACGTGGCGGCGCTCAGCGTCCAGCACTCGCGCCCGTCCTCGACTCTACCGAGGCTCTTTCCTCGGCCGTTCAACCACCGAACATACTATGCCACCCTAAAAGTTGACGCCCACCACCTCGTCACCCGCCGCCCGAGCCGCATTTCGCTATCCAAATTTCCGCTACTTCATGACCGCGCGGTTCCTCGTCACAGCTTCATCGGAAATGCAATCGGTCGCCGTCGGCTGGCAGATCTACTCCCTCACTCACCGCCCCATGGATCTCGGCCTCGTCGGCCTCGCCCAGTTCGCGCCCGGTATTCTGCTCTTCCTCGTGGCCGGCCACACGGCCGACCGCATCGCCCGCAACCGCATCCTGCGAACCTGCTACGGTGCGTTTTCGATATGCTCGCTGCTTCTGCTGGCGCTCACGTTTCACGGGCTCGCCACCGTCTGGCCAATCTACGCCGTCCTGGTTTTTAACGGAGTCATCCGAGTCTTCAACGGCCCGGCCAGCCAGGCGTTTCTCCCTTTACTCGTCCCAAACCAGCACTTCGCCAACGCAGTTACCTGGAGTTCGTCGATGTTCCAGACTGCGATGATTTTCGGCCCACTGGCGGGCGGCGTCATCTATGGCGTCTCCAGCAGTCCGGTCCCCGTATATTGTTGCGCCGCGATCGCCTACCTGAGCGCACTGCTGCTGCTGTGGCGCATTCGCGTGCCAACCGCCGCGAGCCAGCGGAATCCCGCATCTCTGACGATGGTTCTCGAAGGCTTTCACTACATCTGGCGCAACAAAGTGATCCTGGGCAGCGTCTCGCTTGACCTGTTCGCCGTCCTCCTCGGCGGCGCCGTGGCGCTCCTGCCCGTTTACGCCCGCGAGATTCTGAACACCGGCGCCACCGGACTCGGATTGCTACGCGGCGCGCCCAGCATTGGCGCAGTTTGCATGGCCATCGCTCTTGCACACTGGCCGTTATGCCGGCGCGCGGGCCCGGCGATGCTCGCGTGCGTTTTCGGCTTCGGTGTCTTCACTATCGTCTTCGGACTCTCGGGCAGCATGGCCATTTCACTCGCGGCATTGGTTCTGCTGGGCGCATGCGATATGGTGAGCGTCATAGTGCGTCACACCTTGGTGCAACTGGCAACGCCCGACGAAATGCGCGGCCGCGTGAGCGCGGTGAACATGGTGTTCATCGGCGCATCGAACGAGGCCGGTCAATTCGAATCCGGCCTCACCGCACAGTGGTTCGGTACGGTTCCGGCGGTAGTCCTCGGCGGCGTAGGCGCCATCGCCATCGTCCTGCTTTGGACGTGGCTGTTCCCTTCACTCCGCCGGGTAGACGAACTGAAATAGCGGTTCCTGCTACGCTTGAGTCCGCGCTCGTCCGCAAGGAGTTCCCATGAAAAAAGTAATTTTGATGCTGGCTTTATCGTCGGCCCTCGCCCTAGCCGGTCAGTTCGCTGTGTATCCCGGATCCACTCTCGTGCCGCCCATGTCCGACGAGACACATGCTGTCTACATGACCCATGATGCTTATGACCAGGTGGTCGCTTACTACAGCAATACTGGCAAAGTGGACCGGACCATGGACAAGGGAGGCCGGCGAACGATGTTTTCGTTCGATGGCGGAGCGGAAATGGTGGTCTGGGAAGTTAAGGCCAACTCCGTATCGATATCGGTGAAGAAGAAAATAACAATCCCGCTACTCCTCCCGTAACGCCCGTATCGGATCGATCCCCACTGCTCTCTTCGCCGGTACGATGGCGGCCAGCAGCGACACCAGCGCGAGTATTGCCACCACGCTCAGTAGCGTTGCCGCGTCCGTCACGCGAACTTCAAATAGCGCCGACCGCACTGCCTTGGTATTCAGCGCCACCGCGGCCAGCACGCTGCCCGCCGCCAATCCCAACAGCACCGGCTTCGAGGCATCGTAGATCACCCCCGCGACAATTCGCGACGGCTCCGCACCCAACGCCACACGCAATCCGATCTCTTTCGTCTGCGCCGTGATCGCCAGCATCACCAGGCTGTAGAGGCCCACCGCGGCCAGCACCAAAGCCGTCGCGGCGAACAGCGCCAGCGCCTCCGCGCTCAGCCGCGGCGTGTTTAAAGACGTTTCCATCGAGTGTTCCAGCGTCTGTACGCCAAACACCGCGCGATTCGGTGCGATGTTCCGCGCCACCTGCCGAACCGCCGCCATGATTGATACCGGATCCCCGGCCGTCCTAACCACATACTCCGGATCGGGCCACGAGCCCGCCGATTGGCAGTCATAAACATATGGGTATGCGGGAGCGCTTAACCCATCTTCCTTGGCGTCGGCAACCACGCCGATTATTTCCGATCCGTTCCCTTGCCAGCGGCTCCCGAAGGTAAAGTGGCGTCCGATGACCGAAGCTCCATTCGCGAACCGGTCCACGAAGCGTTGGTTCACCAGCGCCTTCCTCGGCGCGTTGAAATCCATTCGAAGTTCCGGGCACGCCTGGCCTTGCAGCAGCGGGATGCGCAGCGCCTGGATATAATTGCCGCCTAGCGTACGCTCTCCTACCAGCATCTTTCCGGTATCGGGGTCACCGCTCAAGCCTTGCATGCCGCCTTCAAAGCGGAGCGTCGCCCCGGTGGCCGGCAAAAAATTAGTCGTCCCCGCCGCTTGTACGCCCGGCAACCGCCCGAGTTCGGCAACCAGACGCTCTTGCATTCGCCCGATCGTTGGCCGATCCTCGCCCCACTCGGCGCCGACGTGGAAAGTGATTACATGGCTTGGATCGAAACCCGGCTCCACTTGGGTGAGCTTGGAATAACTTCGCACCAGCAGACCCGTTCCCAACAACAGCACCAGCGTCACCGCGAATTGAGACGCCACCAGCACGTGTTGCATTCGGCGGCGTCCTCGCGGCTGCGTGCGCGTCGCCTGGTATAGTCCGCCGGTCCTCTCAGTGCGAAGAGTTTCAAGCGCCGGAGCGAGCCCGAATATGGCCACCGCCACAACGCTCGCGCCAACCGCGAAAGCCAGCGCTCGCCAGTCCAGCCCGACTTCGTCGATGCGCGGAAGGCTCAGGAAAACGGTGCGCAGCAGCTTCACGCCCCAGAGCGCAAAGCTACATCCCAACGCCGCTCCGCCGGCCACCAGCACCACGACTTCGCGCATGATCACGCCCACCAGTTGGCCGCGTGTCGCGCCCAGTGAGCTGCGAATCGCAAGCTCGCGTTCACGCCGATGCAATTGCCCCAGCATTAAGCCGCCGGCGTTCGCGCACGCGATGAGCAGCAGCATCGCCACCGCCCAAAACATCACCGAGAGGGATGCGCTATGGTCGCCCACGCGGCTGTCCTTCAAATCGGTCACCTGCGCCGACCAGCCCTTGTCCGTCGCTGGAAATTCCCGTCCCAACTGGGCTTGAACTCGCGACAGATCTGCTCGCGCCCCGGTGAGCGTGACGCCCGGCTTCATGCGGCCTACCCCGGAAAAGAACCGGGCTTCCCGCATACGCATGAGTTGCGGAGGAAGTCCCGCGGGCATCCACAGATCCACCGAGCGATGCCCAAATCCTTCCGCCATCACGCCAATGATGGTGTAACCCTTGCCGTTCAGGACCAGCCGCTGTCCAACCACGCCCGGATCGCCGTGATAGCGCCGCTGCCACAGCGAATAATTGATCACGGCGACCAGCGGACCGGCAAACTTTTCCTCGTCGTCATGGAACACGCGCCCGATCAGCGGCGCACTGCCGTAAACGCTAAAAAATCGCGGGGCTACACGGCGTCCGGCCAAACGCTCCGGCTCACTTCCGCTGGTGTCGGTGACATTCTCGCTATAGAGTCCCGAGATTCCCTCAAAACTCTGGGCCAGCCGATTCCAATCCTCGACGCGAACCGGCGCGATCAGACTGGTGTTTTGATTCTTCGCCGGATTCGCCTCATAGATCGAAACCAACCGGTCCGGATTCGGATACGAGAGCGGTTTCCACAGCACCGCGTCGATCAGCGAAAACAGCGTGGTCGTGGAACCGATCCCCAGCGCGAGAATGAAAATCGTAGCGGCGGAGAACATGGGCCGCCGGGCCAACGAACGGCAGGCAATTTTCCATTGCATCATTCCCGTTAGACGCCGTCCCCAGCGGCCGGTTAGCCAAGTGGTGACGGGCTCGGCTGTCCCAAGCCGCCGAGATCCCGAAGGAAATGCTCGATCTCCTGCGGCGCGTAACAGCCGTGCCTGTCACCTCTTCTCCCACAAGCCTAAAATAAGCTAATGCCCGCCCTTACTCGCCGTGGCTTTACCCTTACCGCGATCGGCGCTCTTGCAGCGCGCGGTCAAGTATCCGAAGATTTATCGACGCTCAGTCTAGCCCAGGCTTCGGCGCGGATTCGTTCGCGCTCCGTCTCCCCCGTCCAACTCACGGAGGCTTGTCTGGCGCGCATCCAGACCTACAATCCGAAGCTGAACGCCTTTATCACGGTCCTGCGCGATCAAGCGCTCGCTCAGGCGCATGAGCTTGAAGCGGAGCAACGGGCTGGCCGGCTTCGTAGTCCCTTGCATGGAATTCCCATTGCGCTGAAAGATAACATTGATACCGCGGGCATCCGCACTACCGCCGCCAGCGCGGTCTTCGACGATCGCATTCCCTACCAAGACGCAGAGGTGACGCGGCGCCTCAAGGCGGCGGGCGCCATCATTGTCGGCAAGACCAACCTGCACGAATTCGCGATGGGAGGTACGTCGGCAACCAGCTACTATGGCCCCGTCCGCAACCCCTGGGCCCTGGATCGAAATCCTGGTGGATCGTCCGGCGGTTCAGCGGCCGCGGCAGCCGCCAATATGTGTTTCGGAGCGCTGGGCACCGACACTGGCGGCTCCATACGCACACCCGCGTCATTCTGCAGCGTGGTGGGATTCAAGCCCACTTACGGATTGGTTTCCATCCGGGGAATCATTCCGCTGACACTCTCCCTGGATCACTGCGGCCCGCTGGCCCGCACCGTGGAAGACGCCGCGATCGTTCTCAATATTCTCGCCGGATACGACAAACTGGATATCGCCAGCGTTGAGCATCCGAAAGAAGATTATGTCGCGGCGATGCAGCAGCCTGTCTCCGGCCTCAGGCTCGGAATTCCACGCGCCCCGTATTTCGACTTGCTGGATGCCGATGTCGGCAAAGCCGTCGAAGATGCGATCGGCGTCCTGGCGCGGCTGACCCGGAGCGTAAAAGATTGCACGCTGCCCTCCACCAGAAACATCGTCCTCGCGGGTGAAAGCTACGCCTATCACGAAGAGTTCTACTTGCACGGTGCTGGCCGCTACCAGATCCCCACGCGGCGCGCGCTGCAGAATGGCGCGAACATCAAGGCTTCGGATTACATCCACGCCCGCTGGAAGCTCGACTTGCTTCGACGCACCATCGACGACGCATTTAACGATTTCGACCTGGTGGTTTTGCCTACACGCCGGCACACTCCGCGCACCATCGATGCAGCCATCAAGCGCGAAGAAAGCGATAAGCCCCGCAACCCGGAGTCGGAAAATACCGGTCAGTTCAACGTCTTCGGTATTCCAGCCATCTCGGTGCCCTGCGGTTTCACATCGGGCGGTCTTCCGATAGGTTTGATGATCGCCGGCCCGCGGTTCTCGGAAGGTAGAGTCCTGGCGTTGGCGAGCGCTTATGAAAAGGCAACCGAGTGGCACAAACGGAATCCGCCCTTGAATTCGGATATGCCGGTACCTGCTCTCAAGCCAACGGACGAAGAGAAATAGAACCGCTGTGGGGCAGGTTGGTAACTGTTGGTAACCTGCCGCCGATTGGCAATCGGCCCGTAAGTAATTCCGGATAAAACACCAGGCGGATTTCCAATCCGCGGCAGGATGCCATCCTGCCCCACAAGAGAATGTCCAAACTCCAGGCCCAGGCTCACTAATAGAATGGGAATAATAGTGCCGGCGCAAATTGTTCAACTCAACCTCTCCCCCGGCGGCATCCCCAAGCGCGCCATCGGCGAAGCAATCGTAACCTCCGCGGGCATCGTAGGCGATTCCTGGGCCCATCCGAATATTCATGGCGGCCGCAACCAAGCACTCCTTCTGATCGCCGCCGAAGGCATCGACGAGCTGATCGGTCAAGGCTTTTCTCTGTTCTACGGCGCGCTCGGCGAGAATCTGACGACGCGCGGAATCGATCGCCGCGAAATGCGCGTGGGTCAACGCTACCGCGCCGGTGAAGTATTTCTCGAGCTGACCAAGCTCCGCGCTCCTTGCGCCACGCTCAACGTTTACCCGGGAATTCAGGCCGCCATCTACGATCCGGACGTGAAAGCCGGCAACTCATCCTCACCCCGCTGGGGCCTCGGCGGCTTCTATGCGCGAGTCCTGAAAGGAGGCACGATCCGGCAACACGATACAATTATATTGGTAGACCAAGTCGTCTAGCAGCTCATGTCCAGTTTGCTTGAAAGCTCCGCGTTCCGCCAGCCCCGGCGCGCTCAGGTCGAAATATCCGCGGTAACTGCGGGCCTTCCAGTCGAAGTCCAAAGACAAGTCGAAGTGTTGCTGCTTTCCGCCGTCGACCCCGATGGCGCGGTCCATTATCTCGCCAGCTTGAAGCAGAAAAGGCCGGATGATTTCCAAAGACTGGTGCGGCTTCGATCCGGCTTGCAGAATCTCATCGCTGTTTTTTCTTATAGTCATTTCCTGTCCGACGAAATTCTACAAAATCCGCAATGGTTGGAACAACTCGGCGGCTTGCACCGCGCCATGCCCGCGGAAGAATACAAAAAGTGCCTTGAGGGGTTTCTGACGGCCCAGCCGCCTGGCACTCCCGCGGCGCTATCGCTGGCATTATTCCGCCGCCAGCATGTGCTTCGCATCCTGCTTCGCGATGTTCAAGGGTTATGCGGGTTGTCGGAGACCACCGAAGAGCTTTCAAATCTCGCCGACGCAATCCTGGATGTCAGTTATGAACGCATCCGCGCGGAATTGTCCGCTCGTCATGGCGTCCCCCGCTACGTTGACCGGAACGGCCACTCCCAGGAATGCGGGATGTCCGTTATCGCCCTGGGCAAGCTAGGCGGCCGCGAGTTGAACTACAGTTCCGACATCGATTTGATGTTCGTCTATACAGCCAACGGCGACACCAGCGGACCCGATCGAATCTCGAACAAGGAATTTTACAAGAAGGTCGCGAATCAGTACACCGAACTGCTTTCCACGTACACCGGCGAGGGCATGTGTTATCGCGTCGACTTGCGCCTGCGGCCCGACGGAAGCCTCGGCGAAGTCTGCATTTCTCTCGACGGCGCGAAGAAATATTACCAGGCTCGCGCGCGCGACTGGGAACTGCAGATGCTGATCAAAGCGCGTGTGGCCGCCGGCGGCCGCGACACCGGCCGTGAGCTGCTGGATGTCGTCGAGCCGCTGATTTATTCCACGACCTTGGATTTCTCCGCGGTGGAAGCAGTGTCTGTCACGCGCGAACGCATCAGCGAAAAGTTGAATCGCCGCCGTCTTGGCAAACCGGCGTTCGATATCAAACTGGCTCCAGGCGGGATCCGGGATATCGAGTTTCTGGTCCAGTGCCTGCAGCGGTTGCATGGCGGCCGCGTTCCCTGGGTCCGGCACGGAGGAACTTTGCTTGCGCTGGGACGGCTGAATGACAAAGACCTGTTGTCTGCCGCCGAATATGGCCGCCTGGTCTCCGCATATCGCTTCTTGCGCAATCTCGAACACCGTCTGCAGTTCGCCGACGATCGCCAGACCCACACCCTGCCCACCGCGCCGCGCGACCTGGATCTGTTGGCCAGACGAATGCCCGCCGCTCACCTGGGCAGCGCGCCATCCGGCGAAAAGTTGCTGCATGAATTGAACGCCTATCTCGAAGCGGTGCAGGAAATCTATCAGCGCGTAATCCACGCCCAGCGGCCCAGCTACTACAACCTTGCTCCCGCGGCGCCGGCGGAGGTCGAAGGGCCGGAAACATCGGCCCTTGGGGTAAGCAATCTGGTCCGCTTTCTAGATCAATGCGCGCCGCAACTCGCCAAAACGGTTTCGCGCGTGGGACTGCGCCGCGGCGCCGGGGCCTTCGAGCACTTCCTGGAGAAGATCGTCCCGAATCCGGCCTGGCTGGCCTTGCTCAATTCGAATGACACCGTGGCGCGCTATACGCTCGACATCTTCGAACACAGTCCCTATTTTGCCGAAGAGCTGCTGCGCGCTCCCGAACTGCTCGAAGAGCTGGACCATCTGATCGCCGAGAGCGCCGGCTCCTACGCCGAAGCCACCGCCCATCTGGACGATGTCGCGGCGCTCCGGCGTTTTTTCCGTGGTGAGATGTTCCGCATCCAGGCCGCGAGTATGTGCCTGCGCGTTCCGGTTTTCGAAACCATGGAGAGCACTTCCGATCTTGCCGACGCCGCCATCACGGCGTCATATCGAATGGCGCTGCAGCAGGTGGCCGCCGCGCGTCCTCCGTCCACGCCCGGATACGTGCCGCAACATCAACTCCTGGTGATCGCGCTAGGCCGCTTGGGCATGCGCGAATTTGACCTGGCATCCGACGCCGACCTGGTTTTCGTCCTTCCCGACGAAGATCAGGCGGAACATCTTTTCTGGACGCGCGTGGCCGGCCGTATGATCGACCTCATCACCGCCTACACCGGCTCCGGCTTGATGTTTACCGTTGATACTCGCCTGCGGCCCAATGGAAGCGCGGGCGCGCTGGTGCAATCCGAAGCGTCCCACAAAGATTACTTTGCGCGTAATGCCGAAGCGTGGGAAGGCATCACCTACATGAAAGCGCGAGCTGTCGCCGGGGACATAGAGCGCGCCACCACGTTCCTCAATGAACTTCAGAAAGTGGACTGGAGGCGCTACGGGCAAAGCGGGCGTTCCAAGAAAGATCTTCGACAGATGCGCATGCGGCTCGAAAAGGAACAGGGCGCGGGTCACCCGTTAAAGGCCGGCCTGGGCGGATTCTACGACATCGATTTCTCGCTGCTGTATCTGCGACTGAAAAGCGCCGGGATTTTTTATAAAGTGCTGAACACCCCGGCTCGCATCGACATTATTGAAGCGATGGGCCATCTGGAGCGCGCGGATGCCGAGTTTATGCGCGACGCGGCCACCTTCTATCGCGCCGTCGATCATGGGCTGCGAGTTTACTCCGGTCATCCGGAAGGAAACCTGCCGAATTCCGAAACGCAGCTTGGGGTCTTGACCGAACTGGTGCATCGATGGACACCGGATCATCTCAACCGCCAGCCGCTAAAGGCCGAGCTATCGGTAATCCGAAATCGCACCCGGGAAATCTTCGACCGCCTCTTCTCCCCATAACTAGACCCTGCTTTCTTGTGGCTTTCAGCCGGCACTAGAGCTTGGGCATTCTTATGTGGGGCAGGATGGCATCCTGCCGGCGGATTGGTAATCCGCCTGGTGTTGGATCCGGAATTACTTACGGGCCGATTGCCAATCGGCCGCAGGTTACCAACTTATGCCAGGTTGAACAAAATCGCGGCGCAACATGAAAAGTGTAGAATGTCCAAACTCCAGGCCCGGCTTTCAGCAGGCATAAGTCTACTCTCGCGCCTTCGCAATCGCCGCCATGAACCGCTTGGCCCGCTCCTCAAAAACCTCATAAT
>CATPCJ010000187.1 GCA_955652915.1 uncultured Bryobacteraceae bacterium | reverse complement strand
GGTGGCCTGCCAACGCGCCGGCTCGTAGCGCTTCAGTTCTTCGGCGACGCCGGTAAACGCTATGGTGACCGCGCCGGCTTGGGTCCAGACCGCGTTGCCGTACGAATGATCGCCGTGATGGTGCGTATCGAAGACGAACTTGACCGGCTTCGAGGAGACTTTCTTGGCATCTGCTAGAACGGCTCGCGCGCCGCTGGGGAAGTTTGCATCCACGATGATGAGATGATCCTTCATCTCGATGATGGCGTTGTTGCAATGCCCTTGGCCAAAGATATCGCCTTCACGAAACCAAACCCCGGGAGCGATTTGTTTTACGGTGTTCGCTTGCGCATCGCCTCGAGTGACCACAAAGCCCAGCGAAAGCAGCGCGGCGAATCCAGATGCCAACAACAAACGGATGCGATTCATATTGGTAGATTCTATCGAACTCGGGTCGCCGATCGCACGAGGTGAACAGTAGGCAGCACTACCTTGTGTCCCGCCTGCAACGCGATCGAATCGACCGTGGCTACCCCCCACCCCGTCTCGATCGCGAGGTCATACAGGGCAGGCTTAACCCCGTCGAGTTGGAAGTTGCCGTTTGCATCTGTGTAAGCGATTTTTACTGGATGAGACTCGCCCGATAATTGAAGAATCACAAGCGCGTTGACGACACCCGCCGAACCGTGGCGGACCGCGCCGGAGATGCTTCCATCTGTGCGCAGCAAGTCGGATGCATCAATCACAATTGTGGGGCAATGAGTAATGCCGATATCCAGCACAACTTCATCAAGTGATATTGGCCCGTCGTTTATGGTGACGTCCAAAGTTTTCGGCACGAAGTCAGTCATTTCAAATTTCAACTTGTACATGCCCGGTTCCCGGATTGAAAGCACAAACTTGCCGCGATCATCGGATTTGACGACAACGCTTGTCGAACCGGAAAGGGTTATCGTGGCATCAGGCATAACAGCGCCAGAACGATCAGCCACCGTTCCTGAAATGCTGCGAGCGCTTTCCTGCGCCACACAACAAACGGTTACCAGAACCAGCGCACAGCAAATCCTCATGGCCCCTCAAGCATACCGCTTCAAAGCGATCCCCGTTGCTACAATGAAGATTCAACTGGAGGTGGAATGGCTGTTCAGAAGCGCCGTGTCTCGGTGCCGGTGAAGATTGGAAATGTGACGGTGGGAGGCAATCATCCCATCGTTGTCCAGTCCATGACCAACACCGACACCGCCGATGTCGCGTCGACCGTCAATCAGGTGATGGCGCTCGCCCAGGCCGGCTCCGAACTCGTGCGCGTCACCGTGAACACCGAAGCCGCCGCGCAAGCCGTCCCCAAGATCGTCGACACCCTCGACAAATTTGGCGTGCGCGTTCCCGTCATCGGCGATTTTCACTACAACGGCCATCTTCTGCTCAAAAAATATCCGGACTGCGCCCGAGCGCTCGCCAAGTATCGTATCAATCCTGGCAACGTAAACATCGGCAAAAAGCATGACGATAATTTCCGCGTCATGATCGAGGCTGCAATCGAATACGATCGCCCGGTGCGCATCGGCGTCAATTGGGGATCGCTCGACCAATCGCTGCTCACGCGCATGATGGACGAAAATTCCAGGCTTGCCGATCCATTGGACGCAAAAGAAGTCACCATGAACGCCATCGTGGCCAGCGCGCTTTTTTCCGCCGCGGCGGCCGAGCGGCATGGTCTTTCGCGGGACAAGATCATCCTCAGCGCCAAGGTGAGCGGCGTGCAGGATCTGATCAACGTGTACCGGAAATTGGCTGCCCAATGCGATTATGCCTTGCACCTGGGTCTCACCGAAGCGGGCCTGGGATCGAAAGGCATCGTCGCCACCACCGGTGCGCTCGCGGTTCTGTTGCAGGAGGGCATCGGCGATACCATTCGCGCGTCGCTTACGCCCTTGCCGAATGGCGATCGCACTGACGAAGTAATAGTGAGCCAGCAGATTCTACAGTCGCTGGAACTGCGTAGTTTCACACCGCAAGTTACCGCCTGTCCCGGCTGCGGCCGCACCACCAGCACGTTCTTCCAGGACATGGCGGACCAAATACAAACGTACCTCCGCGAGCAGATGCCGCAGTGGAAAGACCGGTATACGGGCGTGGAAGAAATGAAGGTCGCGGTGATGGGTTGCGTGGTCAACGGTCCCGGCGAATCGAAGCATTCAAATATTGGAATTTCGCTGCCCGGCACTTTCGAGGAGCCGGTGGCGCCGGTTTACGTCGACGGTAAACTTGTCACCACTCTTCGCGGCGATCATATTGTCGCCGAGTTCATCGACATGCTCAACAAGTATGTCGATCGCACCTACACCGCGCGCGTCGCCGAGACAGCGGCAGTGTAGCCGGCAGTGAGCCACTCCCTTCCTCTCTATCGCGTCCGTGCTAGAAACACCGCGCCGGATTCGGAAAACAAGATTCACGACGATCGCGTAGCCGCCGAATACGGCTTTCGCGGCGGCCTGGTACCAGGGGTGACAGTTTACGGCTACATGACGGTTCCCATTGTCGAGTCCGAGCCGGCCTGGCTCGAGCGCGGATCGATGCACGTAAAGTTTTTGGAACCGGTCTATGACGGCGAAGAAATCGCCGTTCGCGCGGATGCCAATGAGGACGGGTCGATAGACGTCACCGCTGAGCGCGAAGATGGCGCAGTTTGCGCGCAAGGGCACGGCTCCACCGAGACCCGTTCGGCGCGAGCGCCGGGTTGGTTTGCCGAACATCCGTTGCCGGATCGGCGTCCCATACCTTCCCCCGATAATCTGATCGTCCAGGCGCCACTCGGGACCGTCGTCGAAAAGTTGAACCTTTTCGACAGTTCGTTTCTTGATTTAAGGAATGAACGGCTGCCGATCTACCACGGCTCGAACCCTCCCGCTCATCCAACCAAGCTGCTTCAATTCTCCAATGAAATATTAGTGCGCAATTTCCAGCTCGGCCCCTGGATTCATGTCGCCAGCGAAATTAATAACTGGAGCGTTGCGTGGCATGACGATGCGATCTCGGCCCGCGGTTTGATCCACGATCGTTTTGAACGAAAAGGCCACCAGTTTGTTGTCGTGGATGTAATGCTGATCGCGAATGCGGAGCGTCTGGTCCAGACTGTCCGCCACACCGCGATCTATCGGCCACGAACAAGTAACGAAAAGCCCGCCTGACAATCATTCTTGCATAAATTGTAGGGCGGCCCTCCTGGTCCGCGATCGGCCCCCTGGCCGGCCTTTCTCGGTCGGCAACGACTGGATTCTTCAAATGAACAGCGGGTCCAGGAGGACCGCGCGGACCTGGGGGTCCGCCCTACTGGGAAAACTAATTCCACTGTTGCCAGCCAAGATTTTTCAGCTTCGGGTGGAATTGATCCGGGTGTAGAATTTCGGCCAGGATTTGGAGCGACTCTACGACGCGTGGGCCGGGGCGATTCATATATTGATTGCCGTCGGTGACGTAGACTTCGCCTTGTTGGACGGCGCGTAACTTGGACCAGCTTGGGTTATCGGTGAGCCAATACATTTCAGCACTGGTGCGGTGTAGATCGAATCCGCAGGGCATGGTGATGATGACGTCGGGGTCGGATGCGATCAGTTCGTCCCAGGTCATCCACGGGGAGTGCAGACCGGATTGGCCGAACAGATTTTCGGCTCCCGCCATTTCGACTAGTTCGGGCACCCAATTACCGGCGGCCATTAAGGGTTCGTGCCATTCGATGCAGGCCACTCGCGGCTTCGCCGGCGCACGGCGGGCTTCGGCCGAAATCTGGCGCATGCGGTCCTGATAACCGAAGACCATTTCTTCGCCGGTGGCCGCCACTCCACAAGCGTCCGCTACGCGTCGGATATCGCTCCAGATGTCCTCGAGTGAGTTCGGTTCCAGCGGTACTAATTTGGGACGGCTGGTCAGGGAACGGGCTAGCGCCCGCTCGACATCTTCCAGGCTGACCGCGCATACCCGGCATTGCGTCTGGGTGACGATGTGCGTGGGCTGCAAGGTGTCGAGGACGTCTTCGAAGACTTCGTAGACGGAGAGAGCGCTCGCGATTCGCTCTTTGACCAAGCGGTCGATTTCGGCGCTGTTCCCGGAGATTGGGAAGCTTGGTTTGGTGCAGATTGGAAGCGGAAGGATTTCGGGCGGGTAGTCGCATTCGTGAGAGCGGCCGACCTGGTACGGAGTCAGGCCCAGGGCATGGACGATCTCGCTGGCACTGGCGATCAGGGAGACTATGCGGAGCATGCTTTTAATGTATGACGAAAAACTAAGGTGACAGCGACTGTCCCAAGCCGCCCGACGTCCCAACAAAACCTCTAAACGTCCTCGTCGCGTGGACAGTCTGTCACCTTAGTTTTTCGATTCGGGGGTCTTAGTGAAGGCTCAAGGAGTGGGTTGGGCGGGAGATTGGGAAGTTTTGATAGAAGTTTCTATTGGAGAGATCTCGGGCGGATTTACAGGCGGATCAACCACTGCTCCTTGAACCTTGCATAATCGCTCGCTTTTCTTGAAGCACGTGGCTCGCCAAATCGCCATGCCCCGCATTTGCAAGGAGCCCAGTCAGGTATGCGCCAATAGCCCAGCAACATTTACCAGATTAGAACGCGGAGCCGTGCAATTCTGGTTCAGGTTAGCACCAGGTGAAATTTAGTGACTGCCGTTCGGAGCGTTTGGCGCGGCGGCGCCGTTCGGGTCCAGCACGGGAATCGGACTCGGCGGTCTCGAAACCTGTCCTTTGTACGCCTCGTCGATGTCGATCTTGTTGGCCGTCAGGATTTGGCCAGTGACAAAATCCAGATTGGCGCGAGCCTTGATGTAGTTGCTCTCGGCGGTGACTTCGTTGCCTTGGGCGGTGGTGAGGTCGCGTTGGATCTGAATCACATTGTAGATGGTGGACGCTCCCAGGGCATACTTTTTCTGCTCGGCGTCCAGAGTCTGCTCCTCCAGGATGCGGCTCTTGTTCGCGGCCTGATAGCGGACGCGGGCCTGCTGCACGCTGACGGCCGCATTCTGCACGTCGACGCGGATCTGGTTGATCTGCTTCTGCAATTGCAGCTCGGATTGCCGCAGGGTCATGGTGTCGCGAATATAGTCGGCTTCGGCGGCGCGATTGCGCAAAGGGATGCTGAGCTGCACGCCCACGCGATAGTCCGGGAAGTTCCGCCCGAAGACCTGGCTGAGCAGGCTTCCGTATCCACCCACAAAAAATGGATCGGGGGAGCGGAAGTTGCCCGGCAGCGGAGTCTGCGTGCTGATGGGTCCGGCTTGACCGTTGTTGGTCATGGTCACGAAAGCGTTTACGGCGGGCAGGAGAGCGCTCCGGTCGCCGGTGATGCTTATCCTGGAGTTCTCGATATTCAGCCGGCTGCTGAAAAGCTCCGGCCGTTCCGCGAACGCTCTTTCAACCATATCCTGAAGAGGCTCGATGGGCTCCGTACCCGGGACGCGGATCTTATCCAGCGGAATGATGTGCGCCGACTGAATTGCGGGGCTGGCGACGCCATTGCGGCTCAAAACATTCTTGATAATTGTTTCCTGCTGCAGGACATTGGTC
Organism: uncultured Bryobacteraceae bacterium; assembly: GCA_955652915.1. GTDB lineage: Bacteria > Acidobacteriota > Terriglobia > Bryobacterales > Bryobacteraceae > Palsa-89. The sequence continues at coordinate 7,144 of CATPCJ010000187.1, read as the reverse complement.
TGCGCCACGGTCACGTCCTGTTCACGCGTGGCGACTTCGGCTTCCGCCTGGACAATAGCGATCTGAGCCAGCGTTCCGATCTCCACCTGTTTTTTATTGTCTTCGTAGAGCTTCTGGGAAGTGGTCAGGGCTTGCTGGGATACTTTCACCTGTTCGTTGAAGCTCACCAGGTCCCAGTACAATTGGACGATGTTGGCCACCGTGGCCATGACTTGCTGCTTGAATACGTAATCCTGGGCTTTGAGCGAGTTCTTGGCTTGCCGGATTACACGGGTATTGACGGCGAATCCGAAGCCGGATAGCAAAGGTTGGGTAACGGTGAGCGTCAGGTTGCCGGTGTTGAGAGGGTTCAGATCGGGACGTCCGGAATTCAGAAACTGGTTGCTATTGTTAAAGCCCAGGCTTGCCGTCGCGCCGGTGGGGAAACCTTCCTGGACCGTAAAATTGGCGAGCTTGGTGGTGGTTACCAGCGATGTGGTTCCGTAGATGAATCCGGTGCTCTGCGGCGAACTGGTGTGGCCCCAGGATAGGATGCCGGTCAAGATGGGATCGTAGTTCGGGATGGCTGTTCCAAGCTGAGAAACTACACCGTTCACACCGGTTGTGGTGCTGGTATTGATATTGGCGCTGCCGTTGCTGAACGCATTGAGCGATAGTCCACCGGATGCGCTGCCGGGACCCTGAGTGATGCTCTGGCTCACTCCGCGGAGAGCGCCGCCGGCCTGGGCGCGTTGAAGATCCGTTTGGGCCTCGAGCGGTCCATAGCGTTGGATGGCGATGTCCAGATTGTTCTCCAGCGCGAGGGCGATGGCGTCCTGCAGGGATAGATAGAGGTTCCCGGCCCGAAGCAGAGCGTCGATGCGGGCAGAATTCGACAAATCAACCTTCGCGACGGCGGGCGGATGATACTTGCGGGTACCTGGAATACCGCCCGGTTCCTGAATTTGGGGCTCCTGCGCGTTAGAGATAGGCGCCAGCATCAAGGCCGAGCACAACAGCGCCACAAGGGATTCACAACGTCTCATAAGTTTCCTCGAAAAAGTCCTTCAAACGATTGATAACGAGAATAAAACCCAAAGTGTTCCTGGGATTTTTCATGGTAACACGTGGTATGAGAAGTATGGTTGACAGGGCCGATTACCAATGGCTGCGGGAGGCCGGTGCTGGCGTTTCAATCGTCTGCTCAAGCAGTCCGTACCGCCTCCCGCCACTGTTATCCGCCAATACGGGATACGGCGCGATATCGCGAAAAGCGCTCCCGATCCCTCTTAACGCAGCCGGGCCGGAGCCGTTCGAACACAATCCGCGCGATCGGAGAAGGGCTCGGTGGACTTACGCAGCCGACGATTCACATAGAAACCTGGGACAATGGCTGTTTCAGATTACCCATGCTACACCTACGAACACGCCTTTCCCTGGGAATCAAGCGTGCGCTCTGGTCGACCCTTTGGATATTCTTTCTTTCCGCACCGATGGTTTACTACAGGATGCGAGGGTCCACAGGCCTTCTGTGGATCATCTTCGCCGTCGTCATAACGCCGCTCGCGGCGACCGTCGCTTATGCGGGTTGGCAAATGTGGTCGGGCGGAAAAGCTCATTCGATCGCCAAAATCACGGCTAGTTTCTTCGCTTCCACGCTGGCTCTTGTCACCTGCGTATATCTGTGGACGGAGCCGCCGCTAGAGAGCACACTTGCTTCGCCTCTGGTGACGCGGGACGTTCTGTGGTTTGTCGCCGGAGTTCTGATGGGACTGATCGTCGTGCTCATCCCGCAACAGGTAGCGGATCGCCTTCGATTTGTTGCGTTCGCCGTTGCGGTTTACGAATCCGTGCAGGGATTCAAAACAATTGGCATCCCGGGACTGACGCTTGGTTTGGCGCTGGCCGGTGGACTCATGCTGGGATTCGGCCTGAGGCGATGGGCCGAGCGGCTGTGGCATCACTTTAGCCGGCTTTGGAAAGATCTGACGCGCTACCAGTGGGAGTTCGCCACCTTTATCGTGGGCTACGTCCTCATCATCTACGTGTTTGCAGGACTGTTCGCGGTCTTGACCATCTTCAAACCAAAAGCATTCGGAAATCAATTGACTGCCACCTCCAGCTTTTTTGATTTCGCGTTCTTTTCGATGTTGACCGTGAGCACTCTTGGCTATAGCGACTCCACGCCCGTAACGCCGGGCGCGAAAGTGCTCGTCGCGGGCGAAGTATTGTGCGGAATCTTCTGGCTCACCGTCATCTTCGCGCGCCTGTCCGCGCATGCACAGGAGCGGGAGCAGGCACGTCAGCGAAAGCGCAACCGCCGCAACCAGATTGCGAAAGATCCGGACTGACCTTCGAGTTTACTCACCCTTGGATTTTGAGATCGCAATTAAGATCGTCGAATCCGCGCCCCATCGTGTAATTCAAGGAAAGCGATACCAGATCTCCAACGTTCACTTCCAGCGGGTCTAAGGGAACGATCACCGGCTGGCAATAAGAGGTCGAATCCGCGAGGGACGTGTTCGCTGCCAGTCCGGTTGTCGATTCAAGGCGCAATCCATTGATCGTACCAGCCCCGATAATGCTGTAATTCGCGCGGGCTTGGATTGCTTCGTTGAACGGTTCGCCGAATTCCACGGAACACAGGTCGGCGAAAGTAGACAGATTCTCCATCGGCCGCTCGAATCGGCCGCTGAAATAGTCGATGAAAATTGGGAAGCGAAGCTGAAATCCGGAAAAACCGTAATCCACGTGAACTAAAGATGCCTTAAGGCGCAGGTACGATGGGATCAGTTTCGTGCGCTTGCCGATCACTCCGGAGCGCCGCAGAGCGTTGATCACCGGCCCCTGCATTTCTCCGATCAAACCGGTAGTGATCATTTCACAAATCACAACGTCTGGCATTTCGACATCGCTGAGCGTCAAATTGCGCGCATCCATTTGCAGCGACACGATGCCGGACTCGAATCCATTGTCCCGGAAAGTCCGCCGCGCTGACTGCGACAGGTAGTCGCCGATCTCGACCGCGTACACTCTTCGCGCGCCGGCTCGCATGGCGAACAATGCCATGATCCCCGATCCCGTCCCCAGGTCGACTACGACGTCACCGGGCTTGACCGTGGCCTGGATCGCGGCTTCAAATGCATTGGTCCGCCGCGTGTCAGCCAGACATCTGTAAACATACTCGACGTCGGACCATATCCTCATGTATGGGGATATCCCGGATTGGCCGGATGGCGTGGGGCTAAAGCCATTGGAAGCGCCACTTGTAAAACGCCTGGAACAAGAGATCCGTAGCCATCCCCAGCAAGCCGATAATTACGATTCCGGCAAAAACCTTCGGAGTTTCGACGTACCTCTGCGCCTGCATGATTCGGAACCCGATTCCGCTCGTGGCGCCGGCAATTTCAGCAACCACCAGATAGGTCCACGCCCATCCCAAGGCAGTTCTGCACGCACTGACGATTCCTGGCAGGGATGCCGGCCACAAAATTCGTCTGACGATCTGTTGCCGGGTGGCGCCCAGCGTCAGTCCAGCTTCGAAATACGCCATTGGAATTCTGCGAGCTACATCGGAGACGAGCAGGATAAGCTGAAAAAATGTGCCGAGGAAAATAACCACGATCTTAGCGTTGTCGCCCAGACCGAACCATAGAATACACAGCGGTACGAAGGCGGGCACAGGCAAATAGCGGACGAATCCGACCGCCGGTTCGATCACCTCGGCGCCACGGCGCGTGTGTCCAGCGGTCATTCCGAGTGGAATCGCCAGCAGCACCGAGAGTACGAACGCTGTCAACACCCGATAAATACTGACCCAAACGTCGGTTAGGTAGTGGTCCTGCGCGAATACCGTAAACAGCGCCCGGAACACGCTCTGAATCGAGGGTAGGAAGATATCCGGCACCCACCCCCCTGAAGTTAGCAATGCCCAGACAATAAGCATCAGGCCAAAAGGCGCCGTACCCCAGAGGAACCGCTTCATTCCGTTAAACTGTCCCTGCGTGCCGCGACGAGCCACGCGCAACGTCGACTTCAACCTTGGCGTGTTTAAACCGATTTCGCAGAACGCGGCCCAGTTCGTAAGCAACCCACGATCCGGTCACAACAAAAACCAAATTGAGGTCCATGAGTTCGGAGATTATCTCGGGCCCCATGAGCGCCGCACGCGGCTGCAAATCCGCATTCTCGACCCCATCCAGCATCCGCAGGACCTGAAGTACGTCCTGTCCGTCAATATTCTCGCCCGAAACCCGAACAATGCAGGTCTGGATCTCGGGTGTATCCGGCATCTCCATCTTCTGAATCAGCGCGATTTTATCGGCGATCGTTTCTTTCCGTGTGGAAATCAAGGTTTCCCTGGGATCGCCGTAAAGTTGATAGAACAGCGCTTGTGGGTCTTTCTCCACTCCCAACTTTTCGGAATGTTCGCGCATCGATTGGCGTGCCTTGTACAACGCGACTCCATAGGAATCCTGCAAAAACACGTTGTGATAGAAATACTCCAGCAGGTCCTCGGCGCCGCCCGTAGGATCTGTAGGAATGTTGACCGGAAAGACGGTCGCGAGGCATCCGCCTGCCCGTCGATAGAGAAACGCCTTGCACAGTTGCGCTCCGTCGCTTCCTGGCGCCACCGGACCCGCCGAAGAACACCCGTGCAGCACCACCAACGGTCTGGATCCTAACTCAGATAGATTCTTCAGATCGTCGGGACCGATCATGAGATCCCGGCCGAGCTTCAGCATTCCGACGGGCTCTCCGGTGCGAGCGTCCTTTTCTTCCACGACGTGGCAAGTGAAATGCACGATTTGAGCCTGGTCAAAAAGGTCGTCGAGCCGGTGGACGGCTCGCTTGCGGTTGCCCTCGTATTGCTTCCATTCCTCAGGATAAATACATCGGACCTTCATGCCGTGCAAATGTTCAAAGCGCTCCAGGAACGCCTTTAGCCGCTCGACGTAGGCCACTCCACAATCTTTGCCGCCTTTGGCCGATTCGCCCAACTCCCCCGCGACGAGGCAAATCTGCCCCTTGGCCTTCTGCAGTGAATCCTGATGCCGATGGCGCTTGTTATAATTGATAAACCGTTTAAAAGCTTCATTGTCGCAGTCTTCCACCAGGATTGTTCCGCATGGATACCGATCGCAAAGGTGTTCGAAGTCTGGACGATACTCGCTATATGCCAAGTGCCAAGGGATCGAGTGTTCGTCGGTGTGAATCACCAGATTCTTGATCGAAGTCTCGGACTCCCAAAGAAACTTCAGGCAATCATACAACGGATGAGGATAGCTTGCAATTTTTCCGCCCACGCGTTGAACGCACTCCAACACCTCGGCGGATTCCTTGACGGTCAGCTTATGGTCTCCATAATTCTTGAGATACTGGTTAGAGAGCTCTCGGAGCGAGTTCAGAATATCGTCGCGGCGGCTCGCTTCGACGCGAGCGCTGATTCGCGGCAGGTAAGGAGGCAGCAAAACCTTTTGACCGATAAACCAGAGCAGTATCGTGTAGTAATACGGCAGGTTGGGCACGCTTCCCGGCGATGATCGGACGTTACCGAGGCGGTCGTATGCATGCGACTCTTTGAGAATAGATAGAACCGCGGTTACTTCCGAATCGCTATTGTCCTCTTTCATTCATTACCCCTCCTGGGTGAGCCCGGGCCGATCGATCGGCTCAAGCGCGGTTTGGACAAGCCCCCTACTCATGTTCCGGAAGTGCTGCCTGCCGCATTAACCGCTATCAGCATTCTCGCTAATTCCTCATAATCGGAAACACCTTCCCGAAACACCACAACCGATTCCTGCAATTTCATTTCCGTCGACTCGAAAATCTCGTGGAAAATGTCTGGCGGATCGGCTTGGCATTCTGTTAGTATGGCACGGATTTTCACCAGGTTGACATCCCTAACCTTAGAGAGGGCTTCACGCATCGCCTCGTCTGGAACCTGATCGATCTCGGCCTGCTTGGGGCGCGCGGAAGCAACCAGCCGGAAGGGCTTCGGCTCTCCATATTCCCGAAGGCGTTTCATATAAGCAGCCATGCGCAACGTGCCGGCGACGTGCTGCTTGGACCACCGGAAGAAAATCACCATTTCGTCGCTGGCCTGCGCCGCGATCGAATAGGCGTCACGAACTCCACTGGCCGCGTCGATTATCAGGATTTCAGTCCCATCCTCATCCAACCGCTCGCGCAGGCGGGTCATTCGCGATTCGACCTCTGGCTCGTGCGAATCGACATATGCCACCTTCTCGGAAGCGACGATAAACTTTAACTCGCCATTATGGGGAATCTTTTCGAAACGAAGCGGACCTTGCGGGGAAAACACGTCGATCACCGAATCCCTCATCAAATCTTCCAGCTTAGTGTCGCCTTTTAGATAATGTTGGATTCCGTACCTCCCCCGGCACTGAGGAGTCTCCTCCGCATTAAAGACATGATGCAGGCCCGGCGCCTCGAAGTCCAGGTCGACGATGGCCGTCCGCTTGCCCAGCTTGGCGAAGGCCGCGGCTACATTCGCGGCGGCCACGGTCCGGCCACTGCCGCCTTTGTACGAATAGAACATGATTGTTCTCATTTTCATAATTTCGTGGGTACTCTGATTTCTGCCTCGATTTGAACGATTTCTCGTGCTTGTTTTACCGGTTCAATATAGCACTTCAGGAGCCTGTCGAGCAGCCGATTCGCGCGGTCCGAGTCGATTTGCCCGGATTGCTCCAGCAGCAGTAGCCGATCTCCTAACTCCTCGATTGTCATTAGCAGATCCAACTTCTCCAGGGCATCCGCATCCTGTCCCGGGCGGAAGCGGGGAGTGACGCCCCGGCCGCCCGCCCACTTTCGGAAATTTTCGTCCTTCAACATAATCAGGCGCCGCGTTGGGAATCGCGATCCCAAACGATTCCAGGTTTACCGTGCCGATGTGGCGCGCGCGGCTCCTTGCTCTCCTGCATAATTCTGCTTCACGGTCTCGAATTCTTCGCGCCGCAAAAGTTTCCCGTCCCAGGGTTGGGACAGGAGACCGGCAAGTTCGCTGAGGTGTTGTTCCACTTTGCGTAAGTCTGAATACCCGCCCTGGTTTCCTTGGCGGTAAATGACCGCTGCCAACTCCTCGATCTCCCCGATCAGCGCCTCATCTTCATTGCTCACGGGGGGAGGAGGAGCTTTGAAG
>CATPCJ010000186.1 GCA_955652915.1 uncultured Bryobacteraceae bacterium | reverse complement strand
CGACGCCGCTGGAGCTGTAATAGTAACCACGCCGCTCGGACCAGCGGCGCCTGTTACCGTGATTGTGGCGGTACCGGCCCCAGATGTCGGGGATACGGTGATGTTTGGCTGGCTCGAAGTGGCTGTCCATCCTACTCCGCTGCCACCAGTAAATGTGAGCGTGGCATTTTGGGAATGAGTTATAAGCGAACCGTTAAATCCAAAATTCAACGTCTTTGGGCTGACAGCGAGCATTGTCGAAGTGCTGGGTGGATTGATCGTCAGTGAATACAAGCGGCTGGCCGTGACGGACGCGGCATCCTTCACGCTGATGGTCACGCTGAACGGGCTACCTGTTGCGGAAGTTGGCGTGCCCGTTATGGTGCCGGTGTTGGCATTGATGCTCAACCCTGTGGGCAGGCCGGTCGACGACCAAATGTACGAACCTGTGCCGCCCGTCGCCGTCACAGTAGTCGAAGGATACGACACGCCTACCGTTCCGGCCGATAGTGTTGCCGGCCCGCTAATGGCCAGAGATTGGTTGACACTGAGCGTAAATGAAGAGGAGACCGCATTGATGCCTTGCCCCGAACAAGTGATCGAAATGGTCTGGTTCGCAGTTGTTGGCGCACCCGCGACCGCGGTCAGGCCGATGGTGGCGCTGCTTCCACTACCAGGACTCATCACAACTGCCGTAACGCCGCTCGGTAACGTGCCAACGCCGAGCGTCACACTCCCAGCGTAATTGTTGCGAGTGATATTTACGGTTACGTTTTGCGATGAGGTGCCGGCAATCAACGTCACCGACGACGGACTCACTGACCCAATGGCTATGGATGGCGGCGGCAAGTTGATCGCGCCATGGGACAAAACGACCTGGCTCACATTCTTTGTGGATGACACGTAAAGCAAAGAATTCGTATTGTCCAATGCCAAATGCGGCTGTTGAAAATCTACTCCAGGCTGGTCGGCGGAGATGTTGACATTTGCCGAGAAAGTACTGGCGTCAATGGACCGAGCGTAGTAGGTTTGGAATTTGGAATTGGATCGAAGATCCGTCCAGATCGCATGGAGCACGCCAAAATTGTCCAAGGCTATAGAAGGCGCATACTGCCATCGATACTGATTATCGTTGACCATCACACAACCGCCCCAGGTCGCTCCGATATCGGTGCTCTTGCAGAATGTGATGTTTCCCTCCGGATCGTTGGTCGTATCCGCAAACACGACATAGATGGTGCTGCCGTTTGGAGCAATGGCGATGTCTCCGCCTCCATACAGGGACGTACTATTCCCTGCGTTAACCTTCGTAGCGTTGTTCAAGATAGAATTGCCGTTGCCCTGATGGAAGTACAGATTGTTATTGGTTTCATCGACAAAAAGAACATAATATTTCGTTGAGGTTGCGTAGATCCTCACGGGCCTCTTCTGAGAACTGCTGGGGTTGCTGGTGTAGTACTCCGGCTGGAACGAGTTCCCGCCGTCCGTGCTCTTCGAGATCCAAATGTTATAGCCGACGAACGTGTTCGACGAATCACGTGTAAATGCGGCGTACGCGACGTAAACACTCCCATTCCCATTGGAAGCCACGACCGGCTCTATTGCGTTGTCCGTTCGATAACCGCCGTACGAATTGCCGGTTCGCACTTTGATCGGAGCGCTAAAGCTTGCGCCACCGTTGGTGCTATGGGAATAGTAAGTTTCGGTCGTGCTCGCACCGAACCACCAGACTACGTGGATCACGTTCGCGGAATCTACAGTCATACGGTATTCGAAATTGCTGAACGAACTGTTCGGGATGTTTATCGGTGCACCGAAAGAGGCACCGCCATTCGTGCTTTTGACGATTTGAAGTGTGCTTCCGGAAGTGGGGAAAAGAACATATACTGCGCCATCAGGGCCAACGGCGAGGTCATGAACCTGAACCGCCGCGCCGGCTACGTCCGAGAATGATGTGAAGCTAGGCGGAGCTGGTGGGCCGGATGCGCTGACGCTCAGAGAAAACGAACTGGAAACCGAGCTAATTCCTTGACCGGCCAACGTAAAGGAAATGGATTGGCTTGCTGTTGCGACAGCTCCAGCGTTTGCCATCAGCACAATGGTTCCACTGTTGCCTGCATTAGGGCTCGTGATTGTTGCGACGACACCGCTCGGCAACGTACCAATCGTCAGCGTCACATTGTCGGTGAAATTAGTGCGAGTAAGCGTTACCGCTATGCTCTGCGAGCTGCCGCCCGAGATTAGATTTACGGAGGACGGCATTACGCTACTAATACCGATTGACGTGGACCCTTGTCCTGATGCTTCGATCGCCACCAATTTGCTGCCCATGTAAACGTATTCCCTGGACGGCGTGGATGGTGGGAGGCTTTGAGCGGCCAACTTGGTATTTTCACACAGAGGTAAATGTAATAAAATCGCAATTAGCAACAAATTACAAACATAGCCCTTATTAAATAACAACATTTCACACTCCGACGGTCCCGTCATGCATTTGAGCGCTGGCCTTGATAAGCGTGTCAACCAAGTCCTCCACAGTCCCTAGCTGCGGCCACCATGCAGATCTCTGGAAGCGCGTACTGTAGGGGTTGGGCGCTTGAAAGCCGGTATATCTGACGTACCGGCTGGACAAGTCTGGTATTTCCCCGGCCGTATCCGCTGCTAAACCCGTTCTGGCAGCTAACCCTAACTGTATACGCGCAGAACATGCCCATTCCTTTGGCAGGGCCCGCGTGCTTATCAGCACGCCGCGCCGGTCGCCCGAAGAATGCGGATTCACTCATGTTTCTAATACCGTATCAGAGACAGAAGGACGTAATATTCTAAAGCTTTGCTGCTCCATCCAAAGTCCTACGTCGATTATTTTGATGGTTTTGGAGTTCAGTCTCAAGACAAGGTTTGTGGTATTATCTAATTCCTTAAGTAGAGGATTAGAGTTGCCACAGCCAAATCCTGGAGACCGTGTTGTGCGCTTCGGACTATGTGTGGTGAATCTCACCTCGAGGTGGGTAACTAAAGCTGGAATCGTGCAGGACCT
>CATPCJ010000185.1 GCA_955652915.1 uncultured Bryobacteraceae bacterium | reverse complement strand
TAATGGTTGTCTGTTGAACCTTTAACCGTTGGGCGAATTCGACCTGGCTCTGACCCAAGCGTTCACGAATACTTTTCACTGTTTGGCCCAGTCTATTCATCGACAACGGGTTCTCTCCCGTTTTCCAAAGATAGCCCGTTGACTATGTATGCGTTCCATGCTAATATTTATCTATGCATACACGCATACAGACAGAGCAGTTACGCCGTCTGGCCCAATGGCTGAGTCGTCTCCCGCCCTGGAAGCCGAACCTTCCCGCCGGGTCGTCTGGGGTGATAATCGGTTGCGTGAGTGGTTGGTTGAATTCGCTTCTGCCTTCCTTCGACCCCAATCAACTTCTACGTATGGGACCGTTCGGCCTCTGAGAGGAAATACTCGCGGGCTGCTTTACCGACCGTGATCTCGGTTTCTGTCTGTTTCCGTTGCGAGACGTTGACGTTCGAGAGTGGATTTAGTAAGGCCTGGAAATTATTCCAGGCGATGCCTCTCCACTCCATCTCGCAATCGCGCTGATTGCCCGCGGAGCAATGTCGATGAACGGCGTCCCAGACTACGCGCTCCCACCCTTGGCGAGTGCTCCCATCACTGGCTGGAGCAAGGACAGCACGAAGCTGGCTTCGCCTTTCAATGGGATGAATTGATACGTTTCGTGCACGCCGGTCGACGGAACCGAATTGGGGCCGGTGTGGGACGTGACAATGCCTTCCGTCGCAAACGCCTTGTGATCGGAGACCGCCGCAAAGCTGATCGCCGGAATTAGAACGCTGAATGAAGTCGAGCCGGTGTCGACCGTCATGTGAGTCGTGACGCTGACTAACGTTCCGATTTCGGTGTTGGCAGTGCGGATCTGCGACCCTGAAAAGTGCCTGATCGGGCCCCCTCCCTGGGTCAGATTCAAAATTTGGGGGGGCGACAAATGGGCGGTGGGTCGCTCCATATGCGTCAATCGCTTGAATGCAAAAGGCCCGACGCGCAGACTTGCCAGCCGCGGGATCTATCCGTCGGCAGGTTTCGCGAAAATGATCCGCTATCAGCGTGATGCGCGGCGTATTCAATAGCCCCGTTGCCGAGAAGCTCAAGAATGTCGCTGATGCGAATGCGTGGCCGCGAATGCAAGGTTGGTCGCCGCACATGCCTTCTTCCACAACGATTCGTTTGAGTCCACTTCAAGATACGCCTATCCCTTCGCTGTCGTGGTCGTATGTCCTGCCTCATATGTTCGTTGAAATGCTCTTGTCCGCTATACAGGCCCTTCGATACTGCCGATAGATCCACGTGGGTTCTAATACTGTGCGTAGTGCAATCATCATCATTTTAGGAGTACTGTCCGCGGGCCTGGCACTTGCGGACAATACCGTTCACCCAGGGGCGCCCGTGTTCGATCGCCCGACTCTCACCACTCTCGGTGTTCAGCTTCCAATCTCAGGCGATGACAACTTCAATGCGTCGGTTACCGTTCGCTATCGCAAAACGGGCACCGGCAATTGGCGGCAAGCCTTGCCGCTATTTCGCGTCCATCCGGAAAATACCTCGCCCTGGATCGTCGCGCCGCAATTCGCGGGAAGCGTTTTCGATCTTCGGCCGAACACGTCGTACGATATAGAACTGCACTTAACAGACCCCGATGGACCGGTGGATCAGCTCTTTACCCTGACCGCCACAACACGCGCGGTGCCGGCGGATCCACTCAATGCACGCCTGGTGAACGTCAGCGACGTGAACGGACTCCTCAGCGCCCTGCAGGGGGCTCAACCGGGGGACATCATCAACGTCGCGGATGGGTTTTACAACGTCGGGACCATCTATTTCTTCCGGTCCGGGACCGCGCAGAATCCTATTGTCATTCGAGGCGCAAGTCAGGATGGCACTGTGTTGGATGGCGCGAACTGTCCTGCCTGCAACATTCTTGAAGTGTACGGAAGTTATGTGCACATCGAACGCATGACCTTGCAGAACGCACAGCGCGCGATCCGCTTTCAAACCGCGGGGGCGACGGGAAATGTCGTCCGCCGCGTGCACATCCAGAACACGATATTGGCCATTGGCGATCGCCAGAATCAGACTGATTTCTATATTTGCGACAACCAGGTGGAAGGCCGGCTGGCATGGCCTCTCACTTATGGAAGCGACGGGGGCGCGCATGCAAACGATGACGGCGTGGTTGTCGCAGGATCGGGGCACGTAGTCTGCCACAACCGGATCTCGGGTTATGCCGATGCCATGCAGATCAATCAGGATGGATCCCGCGCGATTGACGTTTATGGCAATGAAGTCCTCTACACCTACGATGATGGCCTGGAGTTGGACACGTCGGAAGGCAACGTGCGCTGCTTTCGCAATCGATTCACGAACACGTTCGATACCATCAGCCTGCAGCCGATTCTGGGTGGGCCGGCTTACGTGCTTCGCAATATTGTGGTCAACGTTGCCGGCGAGCAGATGAAATTTCACGCGCTGGGGACCATTCCTCCCCAGGAAACCAATGGCGCGCTGGCCTATCACAACACTTTCGTTTCTCCATACCGCGATCTTTATATGAACACGCCCAACACAACGCATCACTTCCGGATCGAGAACAACCTCTTTGTGGGTCCGGCTCAGTTGCCTGGCAACGCCTTGGAGTGGGGCGGTCCGATCGATGACGGTTTGTTCGATTACAACGGTTATTTCTCCGACGGCTGGTTCGTCTTCAACTTCCTGGGAATCGGTTATCGCAATTTTCCCAGCTTCTCGGCCGCGCAGAATGGGGGTCTTGAAACGCACGGCCTGATGCTGAACCAGCCTATCTTTGCCAGCGGGCTGGCCGCTCCTGCTTCCTACACGGCATTCCTCGCGCCCCAGGATGTCACTTTGGCTCCGGCTTCGAATGCAGTGGATCGCGGTTTGGTTCTCCCCAATGTGAATGATGGCTACACTGGCGCGGCTCCGGATCTTGGAGCTGTCGAGTCGGGATGTCCCACGCCGATCTATGGCCCGCGTCCCGCCGGTATCGATGAATCGAATGAAACGTTTGGTTGCGACGTGTCCATCTCGCCGCCGCCTCCATCCGGCGGCACTGCGATGTTCATCAAGACAGACACTACAACCGCGGGTTCATGGAAGGGTGTTTACGGGTCCGATGGATTCAACGTCATCGGCGACACGGCCAGTTATCCTTCCTATGTCACGGCAACATCGTCCGGCCTAACGCGCACCTGGGCGGCCTCCACCGCTGATCCGCGCGGCCTCCAAAAAGCTTCATCGGCGGCCGATCGGATCGCCTCCTCCTGGTACGGATGGCGCTCGTTCAACATCGATCTGCCCTTCACGGATAACAACGTGCATCAGGTGGCGCTCTATGTATTGGATTGGGACAACTACTATGGACGCGTCGAAAGGGTGGACATTGTGGATGCCAACAATGCGGTGTTGGATACTCGAACCGTCTCGCATTTCGTGGGCGGTCAGTACCTGGTTTGGAATTTGAGCGGACACGTCACGATGCGGATCGTCAATCTGAATCCTTCCTCCTATCCAGTGGTCAGCGGTCTGTTTTTTGGCGGGCAAACGGGCACGGCCTTCACGCCGATTCGGATTCATTGCGGCGGTCCCCAAATCACCGACAGCATCGGCAACGTGTGGTTGCCCGACAATGCCCTAAACCGCAACGTGACCAACGTCACCATCGCCAACACCAGCACGCCTGCGCTGTATCAGACGGAGGCCTGGTCGAACAGCACTCTGCAATACCAGTTCACCGTCCCGAACGGGCCCTTCACCGTGAAACTACATTTCGCGGAATTCTATAGGACGCTCCCCGGTCAGCGGACGTTCAACATCGTGATCAATGGCGCCACCTACTTCTCAAATTTCGATATTCTCGCGGCGGCGCCTCCGAATACTGCCTACGACGTATCTATTCCGGTGATGGTCGGCAACGGCCAGGTAACGATTCAACTCGTGCCGGTATTAGGTCCGGCGAAGGTCGGCGCGATCGAAATTTTCTGATCCGATCCGCGTGTATCAGCGTTTATCGGCGGCGGGCAAAAACTGGCCGCTGAGGAACGGAGATGAGCACGGATTCTGTACTGAGCTGTCCCAGCGCCCAACGCGCGTGCTCGGCAACTAACTCGTTCTCGAACGCCGCCAGCTTTTCCAACGGCACCCGGAATTTTGTTTGACCGCTGTTGCCCATCGCGATCGCGACGTTGCGCAGAAATCCTGCATACTTGGCCCGCTGAATCGGACTCGAGCGAAACACTTCGCGGAATTCGTCTTCGGTCAATCCGGCCAATTTATCGAGCGGCGGAGCGAAGTGACGGGGTTCGAAGGAAGGCTCGTCCGCCACCGGCGCCTGACGATTCCAGGGACACACATCCTGACAAATATCGCATCCAAAAAGATGTTTGCCGATGCCGGCGCGCATCTCCTCCGGCACCGATCCGTGCAGCTCAATCGTGAAATAAGGAATGCAGCGGCGGGCGTCAACCTCATAGCCCTCCGGCGGGATCGCCTGCGTCGGACAAGCGTCGATGCAGCGCGTGCACGTGCCGCAACGGTCCGGCGGCGGCGAATCCGGATCGATTTCGAGCGACGTCAGGATCTCGCCCAGGAAAAACCACGAACCCATCTGTTGATTGATCAAGCAAGTATTCTTCCCGATCCATCCCAAGCCGGCCTCGCGAGCGTACGACCTTTCGAGCAGCGGAGCGGTATCCACGCAAATCTTGAATTCGTGGTGGGAACCCAGCTTCTCCACCAGCCTCTCCAAACCCTTCCGGACCACATCGTGATAATCCTCGCCCCAGGCATAGCGGGAAATCCAGCCGGCGTCGGAATCCTTCAGGTCCGTCGAATGCGGCTGTATTCCGTTGTAGAGCTTCCCCACCGAAATGATGGATTTCGCGCTCGGCAGCAAGGTCCGGGGATCGGTTCGAATCGTGGCACGCCGATCGGTCAGATAGCCCATGGCGCCCGCTTTCCCTTGCGACACCCAGTCCAAGTAGCGCTGGGAGTCCTCGGCGAGCGGCTCGGCTCGGGCCACGCCCGCCAATTCGAAGCCACACTCCTGGGCCAGCCGCCTGATTTCGGTCGACGTCACATTCCCATCATGCCAAATCGCAGTGTGTTATCCTAAGCCTAACGTTTTCAATCGATGCCAGGGGTACGGACGGGTTCCCGTTCAATCCGAGATATCCCCGTCGAGTGCCAAAAACCGATGGTTTAACACAATCGTGTAGCCTTCTTAATTGAGGCTAACTTATACTCGTATTTCAAACACATCAAGGAGGCAGCTTCGAGAGTCGAGCCATAAAAACATGCAAAAGCCCATCAAGTACGCCGAGAAAGCTCTGACGTTGGCCGCAGGCGCGGCCTGGACCGTGTTCGATAAGCTCAATCAAATCAATCAGAGCCCGTCTTTCAAGCCGAAATGGTCCGACAAGCCGCTGCTCAAGAGTTACCAGAAGCAGAAACCGCCCCTCGGCTGGCCCCGCCAGACTGACTCGCTTTGCCCCAAGTGCGTACCCGAAATCCGCCAGCAGATCGTCGACGGCAAGCTGCCGCACGAGATCCTGCTCAACGAGAAAGTTGGCGAAATCAAAGCCACCATCATCGAACGCGACGGCCAGATCCTGATGGTGAAAGACTGCCCCAAGCATGGCCATTTTGAAGACTTGATGGCAATGGACACCGCGTTCTTCAAACATCTGGAAGACGTTTTCCCGGGGCGCGATATTGCCGCGCATAACGATGAGAAGCTGCACAATCACGGCACCAGCACTATCAAGCACGGCCGCGGATCGGTGTTGACCATCGACCTGACGAACCGCTGCAACATGATGTGCGATCCCTGTTTCATGGACGCCAACCAGGTTGGGTTTGTCCACGAACTCACGTGGGAAGACATCAAGACGTTGTTGGATAACGCGATCTCGATAAAGCCGCGCCGGCAGATGTCCGTGCAGTTTTCAGGTGGCGAGCCAACGCTTTCACCCTATTTTCTGGACGCGGTGGCGTACGCGCGCAAAGTGGGCTACAACAGCGTGCAGGCCGCGACGAACGGTATCGAATTCGCGAAGAGCCCCGAGTTTTGTAAGAAGGCGGCGGCGGCCGGGCTGCGCTACGCGTACCTGCAATTCGATGGCATCGGCAACGACGCCAATTCGCATCGCGCGGTCGGCAATCTGTTCGACGTGAAAATCCGCGCCATTGAAAACCTCTGGAGCAACGGCGTCGATATTGTCCCGGTCATCACCATCATCAACGGCATCAATAACGAGCAAGTGGGCGCGGTGGTGCGTTTCGCGCTCGATAATCCGAAGAAGATTCCGTTCCTTAGCTTCCAGCCGGTTTCGTTCACCGGCCGCGATGAAGCGGTGACGGACGAGCGCCGTCAGGCCCAGCGATACACGCTGTCGCACTTGGCGCACGACGTGAAGAATCAGACCGGCATCGGCGAGCCGGTTCGCGATTGGTTCCCGATTTCGTTCATGAGCACCTTCTCCGACTTCGCCGATCTGGTGCACGGTCCCGATGCAAACTGGGGCCAGTTGAGCTGCGGCTGTCATCCCAATTGCGGCATCGGAATGGCCGTGATGTGCGACAAAGAGACCAAGGAAGCAGTTCCGGTGACTGCGTTTTTGAACGCGGACAGGCTGGCCAAGGACGTAGCCCGCGTGAACGATGCGGCGCGCGGCAAGTTCCTTTCCGTAGCCGGCGTGACGCTCGCGCTGTTGCGCAACTATAATCCCTTCAAAGCGCCGACGCACTTCAAGATGAGCGATCTGGTGAAGAAATTCGACAAATGTTTCGGCATGTCCAAGACCAATTACGGCAAGGTGACCGCCGATCGCACCATGGCGGATATCGATAAGCGCCGCCAGGACCGTTGGAACTTCCTGTTCATCGCCGGCATGTGGTTCCAGGATTTGTTCAACTACGATTTCCGGCGCACCGAGCAGTGCATCATCCCCTACGCCACGCAGGAGGGCGAGATTTCCTTCTGCGCTTACAACACCGGCGTCGGCTGGCGGAACATCATCGAGAAAATGCACATGACTTCCACGCTCACCAAATGGTACGAAGAGCACGGCAAGCATGAGATCTTCGCCGGCGGCAAAGCAGTGGGATTGAAGAACACGGACCATTCCCTGGTGCTGCGCATCGAGGACGTGCAACACACCAAGCAGACCGATCTGGACAAGCTTGGAATCGCCAAGACCGCCCGCGAAGAAAAGACCCGCGCCCGCGACGAGAAGCTGCGCCAGACGCGTGAGAACGAACGCATGGCGAAGCTATACCGCGAGCACGTGCTGAAGGAACAGCCGGGTCCGGAGTTGGTGCAACTGACCTCGATTGCTCCGGCGCCGTCGGCCGTTCCGTTGCCTGCGGCGAAGCGGGAAGAAGTCGGTTCGTTCGGAGATTGAGAATAAAGGGGCTAGGGATTTGGGGCTCGGGGCTGGATCCGGAAGGAAATCGGGTCGAACTGTGGGAGCCGCCGGCTGGGGGCTAGGGATTGGGGCCGAGGGTTCGTTCCCCAGCATCCAGATTCCCGACGCGGTAATGATCATGAAGCTGGACCGGCCGGGATCTTCGCCTTGAAGAAATACCGCCTATGCCTGTGACGCGTTTCACTAGGGTATTCTACCCGTGAACTTCGGGCCACCATAGGGCCTGAATCGCTATACTAAGCAGTGTTGATTTTACCGCGCACCACTGTTGAAGCCGGCGGAGTGGTTCACGATAGACAGACGGAATACGGCCGGCAGCGTCGAGGCTATTGGAACAACGTGGCCTCGGATTCGCGCACCTGGGCGATCAAGCGTTACTACCATCAACGCCTGGGTCACATCTACTCGTTCCTGATCCCACCGGGCATGCGCGTTTTGGAGCTGGGTTGCGGCCAGGGGAATCTGTTGTCCGCTTTGCGGCCGGCTTACGGCGTGGGCGTCGACTGGTCGGCGGTCATGATCGACAAAGCGCAACAGCTACATCCGCAGCTTTCGTTTCTCGAAGGAGACGTGCACGCGCTCGACCTGGGAGAGACGTTTGACTTCATCGTCTGCTCCGATCTGGTCAACGATCTTTATGATGTTCAGCAGGTCTTTGAGGCCGCCCGGCGCCACTCCCATTCCGGCACGAAAATCATTCTCAATACTTACAGCCGGCTTTGGGAGATCCCCCGGCGCTTCGCCGAGAAACTGCGCATCAGCAGACCCCACTTGGAACAAAACTGGCTCACCAGCGAGGATGTCTCGAATCTCCTTTACCTTGCCGATTTCGAGACCTTCCGGACCTGGCATGAGATCCTCTGGCCCATCCGCACTCCCGGATTGAACTCTCTGGCCAACAAATACCTGGTCCGTTTCGCGCCGTTTCGCTGGTTTGCCTTGGCTAATTTCCTGATCGCCCGGCCGCGTCCGGTGGAGCAGCCGGACCCGGAGCCCATTGTTTCCGTGATCGTGGCCGCGCGCAATGAAGAAGGCAACATTCCTGAGATCTTTGCCCGCGTCCCGGAAATGGGCGGCGGCACGGAACTGATTTTTGTCGAAGGCAATTCCCAGGACGATACCTACGGAGCCATCGAACGCGAGATGACCCGCCACGCGCGCCTGCGCGTGAAATTGTTCAAGCAACCGGGCCAAGGCAAGGGCGATGCGGTTCGTACGGGATTCGCGAATGCGGCCGGCGAATTGCTAATGATTCTGGACGCCGACCTCACCGTTCCGCCGGAAGATCTGCCGCGCTTTTACGAGAGCTGGCGCTCGGGAAAAGCCGAGTTCGTAAACGGCGTACGCCTGGTCTACCCCATGGAAGAACGCGCCATGCGCTTCTTCAATCTCATCGGAAACCGCTTCTTCAGCCTGGCCTTCACCTGGCTGCTGAGCCAGAGCGTCAAAGACACGCTGTGCGGCACCAAGGCTCTCAGCAAGCGGCACTATGAGACGATCGCGGCCAACCGATCGTACTTTGGCGAAATGGATCCGTTCGGAGATTTCGATCTCATCTTCGGCGCCGCCAAATACAATTTGAAGATTGTAGATTTACCGATCCGCTACCGCGAGCGGGTCCGCGGCGAAAGCAATATTCAGCGCTGGAGCCATGGATGGCTTTTACTCCGGATGGTGGTGCTGGCGATGCGGCGCATCAAGTTTGTTTGACGGCGGCGTGGGGCAGGACGGCATCCTGCCACAAGTCCGATATCATGGGTTTGCGTGCTCGACCAACCGCTTAAGGAACGACAGGAACGCTGGCGCGAAGAGGCATCCTTTTTCGATAAGACGGTTGCCGAAATCGACCTGCGGCCAATGGACCCGCTGGCGCTCGCGCGTTACCGGGGGCCGCTGCGCCGCAAATTCAACAAGGAGTATCGCCTGTTCCTGCTGGGCGATTTGCGGGGCAAGAAGGTCCTCGATGTCGGTTGCGGTGAAGGCACCAACTCCATACTGCTGGCGAAACTTGGCGCGGCCGTGACCGGGATCGATATATCGCCGAAGTCAATTGAGATCGCGGAGAAACGGGCTGAGATAAATCAAGTGGCCGCATCGTGCCGCTTCGTATGCAGTCCGTTGGAAACCGCGGAGTTGGAAGCCCACACCTTTGACGTCGTCTGGGCGGACGCGATCCTGCACCACATTATCCCGGAGCTGCCGTTGGTGCTGGGCAAGCTCACCGAATGGGCTAAACCGGATGCGCTGATGGTATTCTGCGAGCCGGTCAACTTCAATCAAACGTTGCGCCGGATTCGTTTCATGATCCCGGTGAAAACGGACGTCACGCCCGATGAGCGGCCGCTGGAGTTCGCCGAGATCGCGGTCCTGCGCCATTACATTCCCGATCTGCGCCTTCAGCATTTCACGCTGCTGAGCCGGCTGGACCGTTTTTTCCTGGTGAACTACAACTACGAACGATCGCCTTGGCCGAGACGAGCGATCTCCAACCTGTGCGCGAGTATCGATTCGATGGCGCTGTCGATCCCGGGAATACGCCGGCTAGCCGGGACAGCAGTGCTGTATGGACATCCCGCGAAGGCGTGAAAAAACTTGTCGCGCATGAGCCTGCCCGATGGGGGGACGCATGCGCGACGAAACTGCAATACAACCGCTGGTAGCCCTACTTGTGGGCGTCTGTGGTTGTGGTCGTGGTGGCCTTTTTCTTTTTCTTGCTCTTGGCCTTGGCGGTCTTCTTCTCGGTGGCCGGCTTCTTGTCGTCGGCGGCAAAGGTCAGGGTCGCGGTGGTGGCCAGGAACGACAGGGCCAACAGCATGGTCATCAATTTCTTCATTCGGAGTCTCCTAGATTTTTTAGCTTAATAGCTAAGTGCACTTTCATGTTCGCAGGCGGACATGAACCAGACGTTAAGTGGCAATTAAAAGTGCTTCATTCTCAATGCTTTATTCGGTCTACTATCGCGGCTCAGGCTCGACGACCCCTTTCTTAGAAGCCTCCTCCAACAGCGCCTTGAGTTTTCGGGACGCTTCCTCAATTTGCTTTGCCTGGAGCTCTCCAAGGGCCGCTTGCCGCTCGCCTAACTTGGCCTGGCGCTCACCCAGCTTGGCTTGCTCTTCGGCTATCTTGGCCTGCTGATCTCCGATCTTGGCCTGTTGCTCGCCAATCTTCGCCTGGATGCCGCCGAGCATCGCTTGCAATTCTCCGAGCTGTTCCGAAGTTTCCGCGCTACGCATCTTTTCTTTGAGCCGTTCGATCTCCCGCGTCAAGTCCGGTAGTGTCGTTCGAATCGAACTCTGGCGCTCGCCGAGCTTGGACTGCAGTTCACCGAGTTCGCCCTGCAGCTCACCCAGTTCACCCTGCTGTCGTCCCAGGTCTGCTTGCGGCTGGAAAAGTTTCTTCGCGGCTTTCACCGTATCCGGATCATGGATGATGAAGGCCTTTCCGCCTTGCCGGAACCAGACATATTCGTCGCCGATTTTATGGCGGAACCCCCGCGCCCGGTTCAGCTCGCCGGTGGAACCGCTCATGGTGGCGTTGTCGCCGGAAACGATGACATAGCTATCGAGTGTTTCCGACGCGGCTGACGTCGAAGTCGCCGTTACGGTTTTGGGTTTGCTCCGTGGAGTTGGCTGCGCCACCGCCGTCAGGTAGAGCAGGGGACTCGTCAATACCGCGGCCCCGAGCAGCACTGGCCATTGCGCCGACACCGAAAGTTTGCGGTTACCGGCGAGAATTCGATCGATGCGCCGGCCGGCATTTCCCGAGCGCGCCATCGAAACGCCTTGCCAGCGTACCCTGCCACCCTGGTTCCGCATCGCCTCGAAGAAACCGAGCAAAACTTCGGCGTAATGGGTTCGATCGGGGCTGGCGCTGAGAGCTGAATCGTCGCTTACCAACTCGGCCAGTTCGCGCAGGCGCCGGTCCAGCCACCAACTGAGCGGGCTAAACCAGAAAATGCAGCGGTTGAGCGACGACAGCAGCAACGTGGCATAGTCACCGCGGCGCACGTGCGAGAGTTCATGGGCGAGAACGACGCCGATCTTCGATTCGTCCCACTCGCGCCAGCTTGAGGGCAAAATTATCCGTGGCCGCACCCAGCCAATGGTAATCGGGACGGCCAGCGCGCCGGATTCCAGAAGCCTCGGCGCCTTTTGGATACTCGCCGCGGAAGCCTGCTCCGACAGCGCCTTTAGTAATCGCCGGTCATCTATTGCGTGGCAGTTCCGCAGGACGCGGCGGGTCAGGAACAAACCGTATCCGAATCGGAATAGCAGTAGAGCCGCGATTGCCAAGTAGGCGGCTTCCGCGATTATTCCGGCGTCCAAGGAACGCTTCGGCGGCATCGAAGGGGGCTGGTCTATCATTGGAACCCCATGAGCCATTGGAACCCCCTGAGCCATTGGAACCCCCTGAGCCATTGGAACCCCCTGAGCCAGTGGAACCCCCTGAGC
>CATPCJ010000184.1 GCA_955652915.1 uncultured Bryobacteraceae bacterium | reverse complement strand
CTAACCGCCCGGACGCAACTCGGCCAGATCATGAATCGCGCCGTCGAGAACAACGACCGCTTTCTTGTGGAGAGGAACGGCGAACCCGCCGTTTTGATTCTCAGCGTGTCGGACTACGTCAAGACTTTCGCTCCCCCGCCGGACTGGCTGGAAAAATCGTGGAACAGCGCCAAGCGGCAAGGTTTGGACAAACTGACTATGAAGGACATCGACGCCGAGATCGCCGCCAGCCGCCGTGAAAAACGCGATCGCAGAGCCAAGTCTAAACGCGGTCAATGATCCGGGTCGTTATCGACACCAATATTCTTGTCTCAGCGCTGCTCCATCCCGAGGGCTTTCCGGGTGCCGTGTTCATGCTGGCCCTTTCTCGTCCGGGTTCAGCTTTGCGTCTCCGATGTGGTCTTTGCAGAGTATGACGAGGTGATCCTTGAAAAGACCGCTGGACGTAATCGAAGGAACGCTCCAGACGATTCGAAAGCTGTGCCACACTCTACGGCATTTTCCCGGCCGATGGAAGAAAACCCGGGCGATCGGCGCCCGTGAGTTAATCGAGCTCCTCATAGAGCCGCACGAGTGAGCGGGCGTCATGTGGGACAACGAGTACGATCTAATAGTAATAGGTGAGTTCGCTTCCCAAACCCGATTACGGTCCCCTGGACCAGCTTGATCCCCTCGTCGCGGAATGGTTTGCGAACCGTTTTGCCTTCGCCACGGAACCGCAGATTCTGGGGTGGCCCGAGATTCGGGCGGGGCGCGATGTTCTCATTTCGGCCCCTACCGGTTCCGGAAAAACGCTGGCGGCGTTTCTGATTTGCATCGATCAATTGGTCCGCCAGGCCCGCACGGGAACGCTGGCTAATGAAACTGAAGTCGTCTACGTTTCGCCGCTCAAGGCCTTGAGCAACGACGTCCATAAGAACCTTGAAATCCCGCTGGCGGAAATCTCCGCGCTGGCCGCGACCCACGGCGTTCCGTTCGCTGAAATTCGGACAGCGGTTCGTACCGGGGATACGCCGGTGGCCGAGCGAGTCAAGATGGGCAAGCACCGGCCGCACATTTTGGTCACCACCCCGGAGTCGTTGTTCATCCTGCTGACGGCTGAAAAATCACGGGGCATGCTGAGCACTGCGCGCACCGTGATCGTGGACGAAATACACGCGGTGGCCGACGACAAGCGCGGCTCGCATCTGGCGCTGTCGCTGGAGCGTCTGGATGCGCTCACCGAAGAAACACGTGGCCGCAAGCCGCAGCGCATCGGCCTTTCCGCTACCGTGAAGCCCATCGATCAGGTGGCTGAATTTCTCAGCCCGGATGCGCGCATCGTCAACGTGGGCCATCGCCGTGAAATGGATATTGCGGTCGAAGTCCCGCGCGATGAGCTGGGTCCGGTGGCGTCCAACGAAATGTGGGCCGAGATTTACGATCGCGTCGCCGAGTTGATTCTCGCTCATCGGACCACGCTGGTGTTCGTAAATACGCGCCGTCTGGCGGAACGCGTGGCGCACGCTCTCGAAGAACGGCTGGGCCCGAATCTGGTGCTGCCCCATCACGGAAGTCTTTCTCGCGCTCTCCGCTGGAACGCGGAGGCTCGCTTAAAGAATGGCGAACTGCGGGCCGTGGTGGCAACGGCTTCGCTCGAACTGGGTATCGATATCGGGTCGGTGGAACTTGTGTGCCAAATCGGATCGCCCCGATCCATCGCGGTTGCTCTGCAGCGCATCGGCCGCTCGGGCCATTGGGTGGGCGCGAGACCAGAAGGCCGAATCTTCGCCACCACGCGCGACGAGTTGATTGAATGTGCGGCGCTGGTGCGCTCGATTCGCACTGGCGAACTGGATCTGCTGGCGATTCCTGAAAAGCCGTTGGATATTCTGGCGCAACAGATCGTCGCTGAAACGGCGGCGCGCGAGTGGCGTGAGGACGACCTTTACGACCTGGTGAAGAAGGCGTACCCTTACCGCAACCTCGATCGCGGCGAATTCGATTCCGTAATCACCATGCTGTCCGACGGCATCACAACACAGCGCGGACGTAGCGGCGCATACCTGCATCGCGATCAGGTGAACGGCCGGGTGAAAGGCCGCCGGGGAGCGCGACTGGCGGCGATCACTTCCGGCGGGGCGATCCCGGAAAACGCAGCCTATTCGGTTGTCGCGGAACCCGACGGTAAAGTGGTCGGAACTCTGGACGAAGATTTCGCGGTGGAGAGTCTGGCCGGCGATGTGTTTCTGTTGGGAACCAGTTCCTGGCGTATCAAGCGAGTGGAGCCAGGCCGCGTGCGTGTGGAGGATGCGCATGGCGCGGCGCCGTCGGTGCCTTTTTGGAATGGCGAAGCGCCTGGGCGCACCATCGAGCTGTCCGAAGCAGTCGGGCAGGTGAGAGAAGAGATTGTGCGCGACGCCTCCAGAGCGATGCCGTTCTTGACGGAAGAGTGCGGGCTGGATGAAGGGGGCGCCAAGCAGGCCGTTGCCTATGTGCAAGCCGGGCGGGCCTCTTTGAGTGCAATGCCCACGCAAGACACGGTGGTCGCGGAACGATTCTTCGATGAAGCCGGCGGGATGCAGCTTGTGATCCATGCTCCCTTCGGATCGCGCATCAACCGGGCCTGGGGACTGGCGTTGCGCAAACGCTTCTGCCGCTCCTTCAATTTCGAATTGCAAGCCGCCGCCACCGATAACGGAATCAATATTTCGCTCACCGAACAGCACGCCTTTCCACTCGATCTGGTTTTTGAATTTCTGAAACCGCAAACCGTGGAGCACGTGCTGACACAGGCTTTGCTCGACGCTCCGATGTTCACCGTGCGTTGGCGCTGGAATGCATCGCGCGCGCTGGCGATTCTCAGGTTTCAAGGCGGCCGCAAAGTGCCGCCTCCTATTCAGCGAATGCGCTCGGAGGATTTGCTGGCGTCCGTTTTTCCCGATCAAGTGGCGTGCGCTGAGAATCTGACCGGCGAGATTCAGATTCCCGATCATCCCCTGGTCAAAGAGACAATCGACAACTGCCTGCATGAGGCCATGGATCTCGACGGGCTGAAAAACATTCTGGAAGGCTTGGAGTCTGGGCGCATTCGCAAAGTCGCGATCGACAATGCCGAGCCGTCGCCTTTTTCGCATGAGATTCTCAACGCGAATCCGTACGCTTATCTTGACGATGCCCCACTCGAGGAACGCCGCGCCCGCGCCGTTCAGTTGCGGCGAACGCTGCCCACGGATTTCGCGGGCGGAGCCGGAAATCTGGATCAGGCCGCCATTGCCAAGGTAACCGAGGAATCCTGGCCGGATGTCCGCGATGCCGATGAGCTGCACGATGCCCTGTTGACCCTGATCGTGCTGCCTCCTGTCGACGAGTGGCAGGGATGCTTTCAAGAATTGGTTGCAACGGGACGCGCACACACTCACGATCGTGTGGGCAAGCAATTCTGGGTAGCGACCGAACGGCGGCTGCTCGCGGACGATGCAGTGGCGGCGATGCGTGGATGGATGGAGTCAGTGGGTCCGGTTACCGTTGCATGGCTCGTCGAAAAGCTGGCGCATCCACGCGACATTATCGAGTCTGTCTTGGCACAACTCGAATCCGAGGGCCAAGTGATGCGCGGGCGTTTTTCTCCTCAGCTTCCACCGGATGAAACAGAATGGTGCAACCGGCGGATTCTTGCGCGCATCCATCGACTGACGTTGGGTACACTTCGACGCGAGATCGAGCCTGTTACCGCCGCCCAATTTCAGCGCTTCCTATGGCGCTGGCAGCACGTAGTTTTGGGCAGCCGCTTGCACGGCGCCGATGGAACATTGCAAATCATCAGACAACTGCAGGGCTATGAAATTTCAGCGGCTGCTTGGGAACCAGACGTGCTCGCGCAGCGGATCGTGGGCTACGAGCCTGACTTTCTCGATCAGCTTTGCCTTTCAGGTGAGGTGATGTGGGCCAGGCTTTCGCCGCATCCGGCATTCGACGATCCGGAGCCGCGGCGTGTGCGTCCCACGCGAACCGCGCCGATTGCGATTTTCCTGCGCGAGAGCACGGAGTGGCTGGCTCCAGGCGAGCGGACGGACCCCGTTCTTTCGCATCCGGCTCGTGAAGTGTTGACGCAGATCGAGCAACGCGGCGCATCTTTCTTCGGCGATCTCCTGCGCGCCACCAAGCGGCTTTCGAGCGAAGTGGAAGATGGGCTTTGGGAACTGGTAGCGGCGGGATTGGTGACCGCCGACGGGTTCGAGAATCTGCGCTCGCTGGTGGATCCGAAACGGCGGCGCGGTGAAGGCCGAGGCCGTCACTCCAGGCCGCGTCATGCCGCGGGACGATGGGCGCTGGTCCGGCATGAGGCAACCTCAATAACCACGGAAGCTCGGGCGTCCGCGTTTGCCGATCAATTGTTGCTCCGCTGGGGTGTAATATTCCGGGATTTATTGGCGCGTGAATCATTAGCTCCGCCGTGGCGCGATCTATTGATGGTGCTGCGCCGGAAGGAAGCGCAAGGCGAAATTCGCGGAGGACGATTTGTTTCCGGCTTCTCCGGCGAACAGTTTGCCCGGCCTGAGGCGCTCGACCTGCTGCGCGCTGTGAGACGAGCTGAATCGGATGCGGACGAAACAATGGAAGTCTCGAATGCCGATCCGCTGAATCTTGCCGGCATCATTTTGCCCGGACCACGGATCAGTACCTTACTTCTTAAAGTAGCGTCAACGGATCAACATCGATCACCAGAGCAGTCGCGTTCCATTTCCTTTCTTGAGCGAAACGCTGCAACTCCCGCAGAGTCTCATTGAGGCGCTTACGGTCGGCGGCCTTCAGCAATAGCTGATACCGGAACTCACTCTTCAGTTTCGGCACGGGCGCTTCGGCGGGACCCAGAACCTTCAACCCCTCCGGCGCGGGATCGAGCAAACGTCCAAGCTCCGTGCTCATGGCCAGTGCATCTTCCTGATTTTGACTGCGGACCAAAACATTGGCCAACGCGCTGAACGGCGGATAGCGCATGAGCTTGCGGAATTGAAGTTCCTTTTCGTAGAAGCCGTCGTAGTTTTGTTCGGAGGCATAGCGGACGGCGTAGTGCTCGGGATTGATGGTTTGTATCAGAACGATTCCGGGCAAATCGCCGCGGCCCGCGCGCCCGGCAGCCTGGGTCAATAGTTGGAAAGTGCGTTCCGCGGAGCGAAAATCCGGGAGCCCGAGCCCGATGTCAGCCGACACGATACCGACCAGGGTGACGTTCGGGATATCGTGTCCCTTGGCAATCATCTGAGTGCCGACCAGAATATCGAAATCGCCTTCGCGAAAACCGTGCAGGATGGTTTCAAAGTGGCGCTTGCCGCTCACCGTATCGCGATCCATGCGCGCGATACGGGCGGCGGGAAAATCGCGATGCAGCTCTTCTTCCACTTTTTCGGAGCCGGTGCCGATGAAGTTCAGATACTCACTGCCGCATTTCGGACAGACAGTGGGGACTTTCTGCGCGTAGTTGCAGTAGTGGCACAGCAGGCGGCGATCGCGGCGGTGAAAGGTGAGGGTGACTGCGCAGTTGATGCATTCGATACGCTCGCCGCAAGCGCGGCACGCGACGAAACTCGAGAATCCACGGCGATTGAGCAGCAGCATGGTCTGCTCGCCTTTCTCCAGGCGTTCGCTGACCATTTCCACCATGCGGCGGGAGAAAGTTAGTTGCTTGCGGGTTTCCAGAAACTCCTGACGCATGTCGATCACTTCGACGTCCGGCATGGGGCGTTTTTGGATGCGCTCAGGAAGCTCGATCAAGATGTACTTGCCGCGCGTCGTGTTGTAGCGTGTTTCCAGGCTGGGCGTCGCCGATCCGAGAATTGCAACGGCGCCGGCGGCTTGCGCTCGCACGATCGCCACATCGCGTCCGTTATAACGCGGCGTGTCCTGCTGTTTGTAGCTTTGGTCGTGCTCCTCATCGACGACCACCAGGCCGAGATTTTGAACGGGAGCGAAAACGCCGGAACGCGTCCCGACCACGACGGTGGCGGCGCCGGCACGAATCCTGCGCCATTGCTCGGCACGCTCGGAATCGTGGAAAGCCGAATGGAGAATGGCCACGCGATCGCCGAAGCGGTGAAAGAATTGGCCGGCCATGGCGGGCGTCAACGCTATTTCCGGAACCAGCAGCAGAGCGCTTCGGCCCAGCGCGATGCAGGCGTCGATGGATTTCAGGTACACCTCGGTTTTGCCAGAACCCGTCACGCCTTGGATGAGAAAAGCTTGGAACTTCGCCGAACGGAGTGCTGCTTCGATTTGCTGGTATGCATCGAGTTGATGCGGATTGAGCGTTCGCGGAGGCGCCTCCATGGTGAAGACGCCGGAGACTGCTTCGGGTTGCAGCAAGATCAGAGTTCTGCGCGCCAGCGATCTGGCGGCCTGGCTGGCGCCCGTGACCGAGATTTCGAGTTCGGCGAGATTGTGCGTGCCGGGATGCAGCTCGAGGAATGCGTGCAACTCACGCTCGCGCTTTGTGAGCTTGACACCCTCCTGGGCGGGCGCGAGCCACGAAGCGCGCAGGCGCGTGGCGGAAGCGCGCAAAGGGTCGCGTTGCGCCTGGACATCTTCGATCTCAATGAGGCCCTTCTTTTCCAGGGATCGGATGATGTTGGCGGCGGTGGGCAGTTTCTTTTGGAGATACGTCGCCGAGAGCGGACGGGCTTCCAGCAGGCGCAGCAACTGGAGCGTGGGATCGTCTTCGGTTGCGCCCAGCAGAAGCTGGCGCGCGGTGTCGCGACCCGAGTCGGTTAGCGAATAGACCTTGGTCTTGCGGATTTCGCCGGTGAGAGGCGTCATGCCGCGAAGCACTTCGCCGAGCGGCGCGCAATAATATTGCGAGATCCAGCGGGCCAGAGAAATAAGCGCTGTGTCGAGGACGGGTTCTTCGTCGATTAGGCGCAGGACGTCTTTTAGAGACCCTTCGGGCGGATCGTCGTATGTTTTTACGACTACTCCCGTTAGTTTTCTGGCGCCAAATGGGACTAGAACGCGGCAGCCTGGTTTAACGCGGTGGCGGAGTGTTTCCGGGAGTCGATAGGTGAAGGTTTGATCGAGCGGGACCGGGAGGCTGACGTCGCAGTAGATCATCTTGGGCTTCGATTAGATGGTAGCCATTGGTTGGGAGCGCGTCGACTCCCTTACGGTCGCGGTTCTATAAGAATAAGACGGGCGCGCTCCAGAACCGCGCGCGTGAGGAAGCGGTAAGTTGAACCCGTACGGTGTCCCGCACCTACAGTCGGGAGACTAAGTCTGCTTTCCACCGTTTCCTGAGCTGGTTCCAACCAGTCCTAAGCCGAGCATGACATTTCTCCTTTGAAATAAATCCATGGCGCGCGATGAAGGCATCTCGTATCAACCTTAGCCTCGCGGTCAATCAACTACCCTTGCTATTGCAAGAGTCACACCAACGTCATCTTGTGGTGAGCCGATTCGCTCGCCGGCGAGTTGGACTCGGCTTGTAAGGAATGAGACCCGTGAAGAGTAACGGCATAGGGTCAACTAACCACGGGTGGTCAGAGGTTTTCAAACGAAAGGAGCAGGCGGATTTCGCCGGGGTGCGAAGATTTCAGTGCGATCCGCTCACTGACGGGCGCGGTTCTTACTTGCCGGGCGGGGGCCTTAAGGCGTCCAGCGCTACCTTGCGGAGTTGTTCCTTGAGCATGCGGATTTCGTCGGTGTGCGAGCTGAGCCGCTCGAAAAGATCCTTCTGGCTCTCGATACCGGCGCCGATGAGAACCGCCGCGGCCTCGGAACGGCTGCTGACCAAGGTCGCTTCCACTAGCTGATCCACCCGCGCCAAGGCATCGTCAGTCAGGCGCACCATCACTACGTTGTTTCGTCCTTCGCCCCGCGCGCCGAGACGGTCCAGCGCCGCGTGCAGCTCCGGAATATCTACCCGCCCAACTCCAAACAAGAATCTTTTCTTGGCCACGCGATTCCGCTCCTTATGCTGCCTGCGCGCGATTCGCTTCGAGAGGTTTTCTAAGCCGGATGGTTCCAACAATTGAAATCAGCAGAAGCAACACCGAGCTGCCGTGGAAAACGGCGACGATGCCGAATCGCGACGCGAGGTTGCCCGCAAAAAGCAGCGCGATGCCCTGCGATATCGAGATCATCGACATGGCGCTGCTGCTCACACGGCCGCGCATTTCCGCCGGCACCTGCCCCTGCATCAGGGCCATTGCCGGAATGATCAGCAGCGATGCGCCGGCGCCAAGACCAAAGCATCCCAGCACCGCCACCACCGGGTTGGGAATCCACGCGATGGCGGCGATCGCAATCCCACACGCCAGAATTCCCGCGTTGACCAAGTGGGCCTTCTCTTTCACCCGGCGGGCCAGTGGTGTAACCGCGACTCCGCCCGCCAGCATCCCCGCGCCGATGAGAGATCCAAGAGCGCCGAACAAATACGAGTTGGCATGCAGAACGTCGCGCACAAAAACGGCGATCAACGATCCGAAGGCGCTCATGGCGAACGTGCCCGCGGAGATCGACAGAATCACGAAGCTCATCACCGGATGCGTCAGGATATAGCGCACTCCGGAGAAAAGATCGCGCACCACGGTATTTACATGCTGGTTCGCATGAGCGGGACGAGCCGGAATGGTCATGCTCCAGATCATGAGGCCGGAGAACACAAAGCTGGCGCTGTCCAGGTAGTAGCAGGAACTGGGGCCCGCCCAGCCGACCAATGCGCCGGCAATCGCGGGGCTGGCCATCTGGACCATCTGCATCGTTTGTTGGATGGCCGCGTTCGCGCTTAAGAGTCCCGTTGGCGGCACAATCTGCGGCAAGATTACGGAACGCGCCGGCATGAAGAAACTGGAGAAGGCGCTGATGGCCACGAACACCAGGTAGATGTGCCAAGGTGCGCCGGTGATCACCAATCCGAGCGCTAACGCCGCGCGCGACAGGTCGCTCACCACCATGGTGCGCTTCGGATCCCAGCGGTCGACGAATACGCCGGCGAGCGGTCCGATGAGAGCCAGCGGAAGCAGATAAGACACGCTTACAAGAGTGATGGCCCGAGCGGATGCGTGCATTCTGAACGACATCTCGCTGAGAACGGCGTAGAGAGCGAGAAAATCTCCAAAGATGCTAACTACCTGCGCTAGCCATAATTTGCGGAAGGCCGGGATGGCCAGGGCCTGGCGCATCGTGAGCTGTCCCGGAATTGCCATACGTGTATTCTACTTACACGTAAGTATGTAAGTCAATAGTTTTTTTTCACTCGCTGCCACTCGCGGCTATACTGTTGGCTTGCGACTTGGTTGGCTCACCGACATCCATTTAAACTTCGTAGCTTCTCCCAAGCGCTCGCGATTCTACGCTCAGATTCGCGAACAAGAACTCGATGCGGTTCTGCTCAGCGGCGATATTGGCGAGGCAAACTCGGTAATGCAGTTTTTGACCGAAATCGAAAGCAGTCTTAGCGTGCCGATTTATTTCGTGCTCGGCAATCACGACTTTTATCGTGGGTCCATCGGCGGGGTCCGGGAAATGGTGGCGCGGGAGACCGCCGGTTCTCGCTGGCTGCGATGGCTTCCCGCCAGCGGCGTTGTTCCACTAACCGGCGATACCGCCTTGGTTGGCCACGATTCCTGGGCGGACGGGCGTCTCGGCGACTTCTTCCGCTCGGAGGTGATGCTGAACGACTATGTTCTCATCGCGGAACTGCGCGGCTTGAACAAGCCGGAACGATATGCCAAGCTGAACGCCTTGGGCGATGAGGCCGCGGAGTTCTTGGGAAATCGGACCTCCGAAGCGCTAGCGCGATGGCGGAACGTCCTGGTTCTGACGCATGTACCGCCCTTCCGCGAAGCGTGCCGGCATGAAGGCCGGATCGTAAGTGACGACTATCTTCCGCACTTCGCTTGCAGCGCCGTGGGAGATCGGCTGGCCGCGATCATGCGCGATCATTCCCACAATGCCATGAAGGTTTTGTGCGGGCATACCCATAGCTCCGGGGTCGCGCGCATCCTGGACAATCTGGAGGTGCTAACCGGCGATGCACAGTATGGTGAGCCGCGGATTCAGCAAGTATTGGAGTTGTAATACTTGAACGTCGCGCCGACGGGCCAGTAGGCCTGTCCCACAGCCTCAAAGTTAAATAACGTCCGCGAAACTTTTTCGGAGTTTGTAGAACCAGGCGTGGCCTAGGAAGAAAACCAATATCGCAACCGCCCACAGCTTCACCAACGGCAGCAACTCAGGGGCGTGATGCTCCAGAAAAATTGCCCGGTAGCCGCGGACCAGAACGAAGATTGGATTCTTCCGCAGAATAACCATGGCGCTGGCCGGCAGATTTCCTTCCTCGTAGCAAATCGGAGTGACGAAGAACCACAGCGTGAGCAGGAAGCCCATGATCTGCCCGAGATCGCGCGCAAAGACGCCCAGGGCGGCCAGGAACCAGCAGAGTCCCATGGTGAATAGAAGTTGCGGAATCAGGAGGACAGGCAGCCACAGTACAGTTTCCGGAATCGCGCCGCGGATCAGCAGCAAGGCTGCTAGAAATACGGCAGCGGCGAACATTTCCGTAACCAGGCCGGCTAATACCTGGTTCACCGGCAAGGTGGCCAGCGGGAAAATTAGTTTTTTTACGAAGTTGCGATGCTCCAGGATCACGTGCGGCGCGCGGCCGGCGGGTTCCGAAAAGGCGAGCCACGGCAGCATGCCCGCCAGAAAATAGAGAGCGAAACTGGTGGGACTTTTATCGGCGCCGAATCGGGATCGCATCACCACGCCGAAGACGAAAAAGTATGTCGCCATCAGCAGGATTGGATTGAGCACCGTCCAGAACACGTCGCCGAACGAGCCACGATAGCGGGCCAGAATATCGCGCCGGGCCATGGAGCGAATCAGCCGATGATTTTTCCCGATGGTTTCGAACGGGCTGGAAAACAGCTTGGGTAAGGCCTGCAGGGCGCCGCTCATACGTTGCGCGCGTTTGGTCGTGATCCCCTGCCCCCGGACGCGAACCTGTCCGCTGGAGATGTCAGCATCGATTCGCAGGAATGGCTCGCCGCGCTGGTAGGCCCAACCTTCCGGCTGCTGGATGGGCGAAACGTAAATGAGGTATCCAGCGGCTTCAGGTGGAAAGACAATCGACATCTCAACGGCAACCGTTTCTCCAGGCGGGACTGCATTCGGAAGCGGCGTCCATTCGCCTTCCTGAATAAAATGGTTCGTCTCGGGATCGAAGAATTGCCAGCCCAAGAAGAAGTTCTCGGGGTTCCAGCTCTCTCGCGATTTGTTTTCGAGCACGACGCGGAGTTGGAGTGTCGATCCCTCAGCCCGCACATCTACATCGCGAAATTCGGCGCGCATCACTGATATAACCAGGCCGGATAGCGGCTTCGAACCGGGCCGGTCTTGCGGCCAACGGCATAGATTCCGTCTCCACGCAGATCCTGCGCGCACTTGTAGCGCTCGAGCAGATGGATTACCCACTCGTGCTCCGGTTTTGGTTCTTCGCGAAACGGACCTGTCTCCAGCAGCGTGACTTCGAACCCGGAATCGTGCAGCAGAACGGCAATTTCCCGAGGCGCGTATTCCCGATTGTGTCTCGCCTCGGGCTCAACTCCGTCCGACGGTGGCGATATATAAGCCGGGAAAAAGCCTGGATGAAAACCTTCTAGAATTGCCGCGAGCGCTCGCAATGAGACGACATTCGGCGTGGTGATCACCAGGTGGCCACCGGGTTTCAAGATCCGATTGATCTCGGCCAGCATGCGCATGGGATCCGTTGTGAGGTGCTCTAACAGCTCGCAACAGAGTACGGTTGTGAAATGCTCGTCCTCGTAGGGAAACCGATCTTTCTCCGCGTCGAAGAGATCTACCTCGCAGTAAAATTCCGCGCCGGTCGAAGAGGTCGTGCGGCGGCGTTCGGAGCTTCCGGCGGAACCGTAATAACAGCCGCGGACTTCGCCGTATCCCAGCTTCTCTTTTAACGCGGGAGTGATTTGCAGATAGGATCCCATTTCCAGGATGCGATCGGCCGGGCTAGCCGGCGGCGTGATGGCGAGAGTTTTCTCAAGGCGAGTCAAATGCGTTTGGAGATAGGCTTTGGAAGCTTCGGTGGGCGACCAGGACGCGATGTATTCCGGTTCCACTTTGATTTGCTCGATAACTGACGCTCCCTTGGCGAGGGACTGCAGTAAAGGCTCAGCTTGTCCGGGGACAAGGTCACCCGGGGAGGAAGCCTCTGGCCAACGGTCGCGGCTCGGAAGGGCATGAGCGCCGTTATTCGCGACTCGTTCGAGAAACTCCGCGTAGCGTTGCGCGACCTTGGGCCAGGTGCACTCGGTCTCGACCCATTTCCGGGCGCGCGCGCCTAATAGCTCCCGCAGATCCGGGCGGCTTACCAGCAAATTCAGGTATTCAAATAGGTGATCCTCTTCACTGGCATCCACCGGCGCTTTCAGACAAATGTCGCCGGGCAATTCGCTGAACGATCCCACATCGGAAACAATCACCGCCTTACCCAGACCAAGCGCCCGCATCAACGTTCCTGAATTTTCTCCGACGGTGGGATACCGTAAATTCAAAACGATGTCGCTGGCGGCGATGTATCCAACGAATTCATCCAGCGGACGGAATCCCAGCAAGCGCACGCTTGCCGAGAGATCCAGCGATTGAATGATGGACTGGAGCGGAAACTCGGGATGCGGCTCTCCCACCAGAATCATCTTTGCGTCCGGCTGCAGGCGCACGAGCCGGCGAAACGCCCGCAATGATTCAGCGATTCGTTTGTACGGCTTTAAGAAACCGAAGACTCCGATGAGCGCCGTGTTTTCGTTCACGCCCAATCGGTCTCGATATTCCAAGCGGCCGGCTTCGGGAATCCACGCGCCGTGCGGGATTCTCGCGATAGGTCCAGCGAATCCCGCCCCCCGCAGCTCCGTCTCCACGCAGCCACTGTGCACGATGGCCGCCTTGGAACGCGACAGAAGGTGGCGCAACATCGGAACACCCTCGTAGTCAGGCCCGATTTCGCGGGTCCGCACTCGCTTGGAATACTCGATGGCCTGCGCGTCTCCCTCTTGCTCCACGGCGCGCATGTAAGCATCCCAATCGCCGCGCTTGATGGTGATGTCGGCGATCAGGTGGTGCAGGTTCGCCTCGTGAACCACCACCACGCCGGGATGTTCCAGCGCGGTTTCGTAGCAAAAATCGTGATGCTCGTTGTTTCCCACCTGGTAAAGCACGACATCGAAATCGGCCGGGTTGAAGCGGGGCGGCTTGGACGAGAACACTTCGACATCCGCCAGCTTCCGCAGCTCTTCCAGCAATGTCGCGGAATAGTCGGCGATGCCACTCCGAGCCGGCGGAAGCGGAGAAAAGAAGGCGATCTTGTTTGCCACGGATGAGCCGGGAGAATTCGGAACTATTTTACAAGCTCCATCGAGAACATGCCCAGCGCAAGGGGCACGCGCACGAGAGCGGGAGTACGGGCAGCGTCTTTCAGGAAGAATACCTCGAAGCTGATGTCGGAAGCGCTTCCTTTGACTGAAGCCGTCATGCGATCCGCGTCGACCTGAGCTTCACCGATTCGAATCTTCTGGGTGCCTGCAAACTCAACCCGAACTTCATAGGCGGCGCCGAAGAACACGGTCTGCGGTTGAGGAATTCGGCCTTGGCTCAATTCGCGGCGCACGAAATAGAGGTAAGCCAGCGCATCTTTTCCGCAGGTGGGAGACTTCAGCTCCGACTTGCCGCCACCAACGGTCTGGCGCGTCGCGGTGCCGCTTTGCGCGTCGAAGGTGGTCTTCTCGTCGGTCTTCTTCTTGCCGTGGGTGGTGGTCCTTTGAAACTCCGCGGAGCAAAAGTCCGAAGAGGCATCCGAGCGATATCGATCGGAAACGGCATAGCCCGGCACCGCCGCATCCAGATCGAATTCCAGATGACGCCGCTCGGCTTCCTGCGCCGGCTTCAGCAGCGTGGCATGCAGGTTAGCTTCGCCAAGACTTAGCCCGCTGGACCAATTGATGCTATAACGCAGCGTCTCGTTGTTAAAGCCGGGAGCGCCGACCGGCGCGGCTGATATCGCAAAAGTTGCAAGCAACAGAAACGGAAATGCGGACCCGGCAAGTAAGTGATGCATTAGCGCGCCGCCGAAATCGTGTTCCTAGCCGGGACCTGCTGTCTCTTTGCCTGGCCAGCCACTTCGTAGTACAAATCCAAAGTTCTCGCCGCGCAGTTCTCCCAACTGAACATGGCGGCACGATGAGTGCCCAGCCGCTCCATGCGCTGCCGCAGCTCGGGATTCAAAAGCAGATCCCGGAAGGCCAGCATGATTTCGTTTTCCGAATGCGGATCGAAGAGCAGCGCGGCCGAATCAGCCACTTCGGGCATGGCGGAAGTGTTGGAGCAAGCCACCGCGCGGCCGCACGCCATGGCTTCGAGAATCGGCAACCCGAAACCCTCGTAGAACGATGGATAAACAAAAAGATCACAAGCTCCATATAGCCGCAGCAAATCGTCATCGCAGACGAAGCCGGTGAAGTGAATGCGATCCGATACGCTCGACTTTTTCGCCGCCGCCCGAATGACCGGCGTGTACCAGGTTTCCTTGCCGACAATCGTCAGATGGTGCGGTAACTGCGGATGCGCGCGCACTAGCTGCTCGAACGCGTGAATAAGACCAATATGATTCTTGCGCGGCTGAAGATCGCCGACGGTAAGGATCATGGGCGAAGGCAAGCCGAACATGGAGCGCACGGCGCGCTGCGCGGTTTCGCGCGCAATCGGCCGAAATGAGGAGGACACGCCGTTGGGCAGAGCGACCACCTTCTCTTCGCCGAGACCATAGGCATCCAGAATTCTGCGTCTGGAGAATTCACTCGGCGTGAGCACTCGAGCCGCGTTCCGCACGGTCCGGTCCACGGTATAACGGAGTTGCCTTGAACGGAAAGAAGTAAAGTATTCCGGATGCTCCAAGAAACTGACGTCGTGCACACTCACTACAATCGGGACCCGGCAGAATAGCGGCGCGGTGTATTGAACGTGCAGCAAATTCGGACGATCCCGACGCAACTTGCGTGGGAGATCGAACCCCAGCCGCAGGAAGGGATTTATCGCCACGCGTCTTTTGAAAAATCGTTCCGGCACGCTCTCGAACGCGGTTTCACGCGAAAGGTACGTGACAAAATCCGCCTCGCGATCGAGCTTAGCGAAGCAATTCAACAGGTTTCGGATGTATGTTTCGTTCCCCGTTAAATGCTGGCCGATCGCATGGGCGTCTACGGAAAAGCGCATCACCATCTCCAGTATAGAGGGTTTCACTTTGCGCCCGAAACCCTTACAAAATGTTTACAAGTGACAAACCACCCTATGCGTTGTGTCACCCTATTTACTAACCCGACCTTCCGGGCTACGTTGCTCCTATTAGACCACTGAACGTGCAACTGTGTTTCCAAACACGTCATCCAGTTGGGTCCAGGCAGCGGACCAGGTGTAACTTTGTTCGAACAACACCCTGCCCGCATGGCCGATTCCAGCCCGATCTGCCGGCGATTCCAGAAGGCGGGATACAGCTTCCGCGAACTTATCCGGGGCATCCGCCAGAATAAGATGCTCTCCGTCGCGGCACTCCAATCCCTCGGCGCCAAGAGTTGTAGACACCACCGCGGTTCCCGCGGCCCAAGCCTCTAATATCTTGACGCGCGTACCGCTGCCGGCGAGCAGTGGAACTATCGCGACTTGGGACTGGGCCAGCGAAGTAATGGCGTTATCCACAAAGCCGGTCAATTCAATGCGGGCATCATCTTCAACGACGTTGCGGATCGCCTCCGGGTTTCCGCCGACGATCTTCCATTTTAGATTCGGCCAGCGCGAGCGAAGCGTTGGCCAGACCCGTGCGCGGAAGAATCGGACAGCGGAGATGTTGGGCGCGTACTCGAGATTGCCACTGAAAACAATCTCGTGTTTTTCGTCACGAGGGGGAAGGTCGATGTAAGGAAGAGCGTTGGGATAGACCGTGACATTTGAATCTGTAACAATGCTTCGAACTCGCTCGAAGTCGTTCCGCGAAGTGACAAGGAGACGATCGAATTTCGGGAGCCAGCCGCGTTCCAACGCCACAGAAGCTGTGGCAAACCGCCTCAACGCGAATGCGCGCGCGGGACTTTCGGAAGCGGCCAACCTTTGGTGCCAAACTGATTCGATGTTATGAAGATCCAAAATCACTTGTTTCGAACAAAGGCGCAGGTGTGTCACATACGGGGCGCACCAGAAGTGTTCAATAATCGCGACGTCATAATGCCGGCCTTGAATCAGCGCCGCAATCATTTTGTCGAATCCCGAGAAACGATCCATGAGCGGCGGTCGAGTTCGAGCGATACGCCACACGTTGCGGAACGCTCGGGCGAGAGGGTATTTGGAATGATACGGCAGGTTGATGGTGTCCAGCTTGGCGACGAGCCCGTGAGGAATGGCGCGCGCGGGATCCGGATCGCCGGGTTCACGGAAAACAATGGCGTGTACGTCGAATCTGCGGGCCAGATATTCCAAAAGCGACGCAGAGCGCAGCGGACCGCCCCCGATGGCGGGATACGGGGCTTGGGGAGACAGAAACAGCGCCTTAAGGTTTTCGCCGCGCATAATTTTTGACTGTGGCGCGGCCTCTCAGGCTGCTGCATCGAGACTCGTCTCGATGCTCTGCGGGGGAAAGAGCCTCGAGACCAGTCTCGAGGCCGCAGACACGAGTGTCCGCGCCACGGCTAGGATTTTTTTCGCGAGCGCGCGACCGCTTGTCCATAGACCTCTCGAGTGAGTCGTGCAGTCTTGCTCCAGGAGAACTGCGCGGCTCGAGCCACAGCTTTTTTTTGCATCGCCTGGATTCGATCCGGTTGCTCTATCGCAGCACGCAAAGCCTCCACCCAGGCGCGCTTGTCGGCTACATCAACCAGGAACGCCGCATCGCCCGCCGCTTCGGAAATAGCCGCATCGCGCGATGCGATCACAGCCGCGCCACACTGCAGGGCCTCCAACACCGGCAGACCGAAGCCTTCATAGTATGACGGATACACGCTGGCGACGGCGCCGGAGTACAGCTTCGGCAATTCGTCCTCGGCGGTCAATCCCAAGAGACGCAGGCCCGG
This sequence comes from uncultured Bryobacteraceae bacterium, assembly GCA_955652915.1. Classification (GTDB taxonomy): domain Bacteria; phylum Acidobacteriota; class Terriglobia; order Bryobacterales; family Bryobacteraceae; genus Palsa-89. Next base: position 8,695 of record CATPCJ010000184.1, on the reverse strand, counting down.
CTCACTTTCGATTTCGGGAAAATCCGCGCGCCGGCGGCCAGCCAAAATCAGGTCGACCGGATATTGTTTGCGCACTTCGCGCCAAACCTCGATCAACAGGTGCAAGTTCTTTCTAGGCTCCAGTGTTCCAACGTAGAGAAAATACGGTGGGCCTTCACGAGGCGCGGGCGCCGGCCTGAAAAGCGATGCGGCCGCCAGGGGAATGGCGATTACGCGATCGTCCTGTAAATGGAAACGCTCCATGGCCTGGCGTCTGACAGTTTCGGAAGGCGTGATTATCATTGTCGCGAGCCCCAGCCGCAGCAGCATAGGAGTGCGGTTGCGCACCCGGTCTCCTTCGATGTGCCAGCCAGGATCCATCCAAGGGGACAGATCGTGCAGCGTCATTACGCTAGGCCGGACCGGCAAGTAGGGAACCGAGAAATCCGTGCCGTGGAAGACGTGAATTCCCAGCCGCGATATTTCTGCCTGCAATCCCCACAGCCACCATCGGCGTTCGAGCATGTTGCGGGGGCCGTGGCCGGTTTTCAGGTTTGTCAACGCGGGGGCCGACGGATCGAATCGCTGATCCGAGAGCAGCCAGAATTCGTCGCCGGGAAAATTTTCCGCGAGTGCGCGGCTCAACTCTTCGGTGTACCGTCTGACTCCGCCGCTCGCAACCGTTAGTGGCGTCGCGTCGAGCGCGATCTTCAGCATTTTGTTTGACAACTTGGCGTTCATATTATCGCGCGGGGCCGACACGCCGGGAGGCCTGTCCCACATGGCTTGCAAAGGCACTGATGCAAAGGTGGGACAGGCCTCCTGGCCTGTTGGGCCAAACGCTTGCTATCATTGCATTGCATCATGCCCGATCTACGCTCCGAACTCGCTCCCATTTCCGAAGCCGTCACCAACAATATCCGCGTCGAGGTTCTGTCGAGATACTCACCCGAAAACTCGCAGCCCCTTCAAGGCGCCTGGATATTCCAATACACGGTGCGCATCACCAATCAGGGCGCCGAAACCGTTCAACTCATCAGCCGGCACTGGATCATCGCCGATGCGTTGGATCACACCGAGGAAGTCAAAGGTCCAGGCGTGGTCGGCGAGCAACCGGTTCTTGCGCCGGGCGAATCGTTCAAGTACTCTTCATGGTGCCCACTCAAGACGCCTACTGGCACCATGCACGGGACCTATCAGATGGTCCGGCCGGACGGAAGCCGGTTCGACATCGAGATTGCGCCGTTCGGATTGAAAGCGCCGTACACCGTTCATTAACGAGGCGCCCGCGTATTAGAATCAAGCATGACCAAAGAAGAGATCGTCCTCGCGAACCGCGACTATCTTTTTCCTTCCATCTTCCATTACTACAAGGAACCGCTGGTGGTTTCTCACGCCAAGGATCAATATGTCTGGGATGCGGATGGGAATCAATACCTGGATTTCTTCGGTGGCATCGTCACCATCAGCGTCGGCCATTGCAACGACGACGTCAATCGCAAGGTGCATGCCCAAATGGATCGCCTGCAGCACGTGAGCACCGTTTTCGCCAATGAGCCGCAGGCCGCGCTCGCAAAAAAACTGGCGACGATTTCGCCCGGCGGCAAGCTGACCAAATCGTTCTTCACCAACAGCGGAACGGAGGCTAACGAAACCGCGATCCTCACCGCGCGATGCTACACCGGATCCACCGAGGTTGTGGCGCTGCGCTACGCTTATCACGGCCGGTCGTCATTGGCCATGGGTCTCACCGCGCAATCCAACTGGCGGCTGGGTCCGGTAACGCAAGCCGGTGTTGTTCACGCGGTGAATGCTTATTGCTACCGCTGCCCATTCGGCTTGACCTACCCGTCCTGCGAAGTGAAATGCGCGCAGGATGTCGAGGAAGTGATCCGCACCACAACTTCCGGCCGCATCGCCGCCTTCATTGCCGAGCCTATCCAGGGCGTCGGCGGATTCGTAACGCCGCCCAAGGAATATTTCCCGATCGTGGCCGACATCGTCAAGAAATATGGCGGACTGTTCATCAGCGATGAGGTGCAAACCGGGTGGGGACGCACCGGTGGCAAGTGGTTTGGCATCGAGCAGTGGGGCGTGCAACCCGACATCCTCACCAGCGCGAAAGGTTTGGGCAATGGTACGCCCATCGGGCTCACCATGGCGCGTCCGGAAATTGCCGATTCGCTGAAAGGCGCGACGATTTCGACCTTCGGCGGAAATCCGATCGCCACCACCGCCGCGAAAGCCGTGATCGATTTCATCGACGATCATAATCTTTCGATCAACGCCGCCGAAGTTGGCGCTTACCTGCGCGGCAAACTGGAAGAGCTGAAGGATAAATTTCCGATCATCGGCGATGTGCGCGGAATGGGCCTGATGCAGGCCATCGAGCTGGTGGAGGATCGCGAAAGCAAGAAGCCCGCCACCGCGCAAACCCTGGCCTTGATGGAAGCCACGCGCGAGAATCGAATCCTGCTGGGCAAGGGCGGCTACTACGGAAACGTGCTGCGCATCTCGCCGCCGCTGAATATCGGCAAGACGGATGTGGACGAATTCGCGCGCTTGCTGGACGCAAGTTTCGTGAAGGCGCAAACGGCCATGGCCGTCGCCTGAGTATCATCGGGAGGGATTATGGACGAACGCGCTTTCTACAAAGAATCTCAAACCACCAAGGCACTGACGTTAACTTGCCCGATGTGCCGGTCCGCTGAAAGCTACGATTTGAAGTGGGTGGTTCGAACCAAGATAGACCGTCTGCCCGGCGGCGCCGACGAACGCGACCGCGCCAAGTTTCAGAAGGCGGCCAGTTACATGGTGCTGCTGGATGACAAGGTGATGTGCAAAAACATGCGCTGCCGGAAGCGGTTCGATGTGTCGGGCGTCAAGACGATGGCGTTTATCTGAGAGTGTGAGACGTGGCGCGGACACTTTGTCTGCGGGCTCGAGACTCATCTCGAGCCTCTTGGGGTTAAGAACAGAAGCATCGAGACGAATCTCGATGCCGCGGACAAGGTGTCCGCGCCACGTGCTACGGTCGTTACTCAACAACACTACCCGGCCCCCTCAGCACTTTACCGGGAAGCGCATCGGTTGCCTTTCCATTCTCAATCACCGCTTCCCCGTTGACCAGAACATACTGCATCCCTTCCGACAATTGATTCGGATTTTCAAAAGTCGCGCGATCGCGGATCACTGCGGGATCGAAGATGACGATGTCGGCCCACATGCCTTGCTTCAATACTCCCCGGTCGGCAAGGCGCAGGCGTTGCGCGGGCAGCGCGCTGAATTTCCGAATCGCTTCTTCCAGCCGCAGCTTGCCTTCCTCGCGGACATATTTCCGCAAGATATGCGGAAACGTTCCGTAGGCGCGCGGATGCGGATGCTCACCGCCCAGCAATCCGTCAGGCGCGGTGCCTTGCGAGTCGTTGCACACCGACACCCAGGGTTGCGCCAGCGCCAGGGCCACATCCGGCTCGGACATTCCGAAGACCGCGACAGAAGTAAAAGCTTCGTCTTCGATGAGTAGATCGAAGATGGTGTCGATGGGATCCTTGTTCCAGAGCTTCGCGACGTCGGCGATCGTTTTTCCTTGCAGCGGAAGAAGTTTCGGATTGTGCACCACGCTCACCAGGATCGCTTCCGGTCCCGCAATCTCCTGCCACTCGTTGTCCCATTCCGTGCTGGGCGTATTCATCTCTTTGCGAATACGGGCGCGCATGGCTGGATCCTTCAATCGCTCGATGAGTTGCGCGTCTCCTCCGGCATGCGCCCAAGGCGGAACGAATGCTGAAAAAGTGTTGAACCAGGCGGTGTAGGCGTAGGTGTCGGCGGTGATATCGAGGCCCGATTGCCGCGCTTTTTCTATGCGCGCGACGATCTCCGGCATGCGGCCCCAATTGCTTTTTCCGGCGGCCTTCAGATGCCAGATCTCGGCGGGTATTTTCGCTTCGCGCGCAATGCGAATCACTTCATCAATCGCGGTGAGAATCGCATCGCCCTCACTCCGCATGTGCGTTGCATAAATGCCGCCTAGCTTCGCGCTCTCCGACGCCAAAGCGATCAGTTCTTCGGTGGTGGCGTAAGGCGCGGGCGCGTATTGTAGAGAAGTGGAAAGGCCCACGGCGCCGTCGCGCATGGCTTGGCGCACCAGCTCCCGCATGCGTTCCAGCTCGCCGGCATCGGGCGCGCGGTTCTCATCGCCCAGCACCATGCGGCGTACTTGCGTGGCGCCAACGTAGCTGGCGAGATTGATCCCCAGCCCCTGTTTTTCAAGGCGCGCGAAATATTGCCGGAAAGTGGTCCAATCCGGTGTGACTTTGTAGTGCTCGTAACTGGAATGGTCGGCGCGCACCATACTGGGATTGAGCGGCGCAACGGAACCGCCTTCGCCAGTGATCTCCGTGGTAATGCCCTGGAAAATCTTGGACGGCAAGTGCGGGTTCAGCAGTATCGTTACTTCGGACTGGCCCAGCATGTCGATGAAACCAGGCGCTACAATCATGCCTCGCGCGTCAATCGCCCGGCGGCCCATCGACGAGGCAATTTTCCCAACGGCGGCGACACGGCCGTTTTGAATCGCGACGTCGCCCGAGTACCAGGGCGAGCCAGTGCCGTCGATGATCCGGCCATTGTAGATAACCGTGTCGTAGGGTTGCGCGAAGGCGCCGAAAGAGAAAGCGAGTAGTAAAGCGAAGTTCTTCAAGCTGGAATTATAGCCTGTACTGAAAGTTGCGTTTCAGAACCGCGACCGTAAGGGAGTGTTTGACCGAATGAAAAACGCTTGCTCACGCGCGCGGTTCTATAATGCCTTCCGCGCGGAGCTGGCGGATATAGACAAACAAGTTTTGACGCAGTGACGAATCTGTTCCCAGCACTATTCTTGTTTGGCCGGTGATGGCTGTTGAGGTGTAGCGGGAATCCGAAAGGCATAGGAAAAAATGCCGGGAACAAAACCGGGGAGGGCATGACCCGGTCCCGTATTCGGTGCGGCGAGGAAATCTGAAATTGTTGCAACGGGAACAATCTCGCTGATAGCCGGCGCCCTCAGAAAAATCGTCACGACTGAGCCACGTGCCGCCGGATTGTTTTCGCGTTTGGGAACGGCGTACTTAGCGGCTTCCAGGTGGCGCCTGCATCCGTGCTGTAGATAACCTGGGTGCCCGTGTCGGCGTTCTGAAACGCATTCAAGACAGGAAAGCAGTACGATGAGGTCGTGCCGACAACGTAGATGTTTCCTGAAGAGCCGGCGGTGACGCCGCGGGCCGAATCAATCCCGGAACCGCCGAATACGAAATCCGTCAGTGGGTTCTGTGAAAGACCAAGAGAAATCGTGAAAAATGCTAAGAGGATAGTTCGGATAAACATACCGGGCAGGAATCTCCAAAGACTGGCGGGCGGCGCGGGATGCTACATTCCAATGGTATCCCACACTTCACAGAACTACTCGGCGCAGCATCACTCGCATCGTGGATCTATCTGCTCTTCGGCCGCGGCGGCTTCTGGCGCGTACGCGAGCAACCTGCGCCGGCATCGAGCATTCCTTCCAAATCCGTCGCGGTCATAGTCCCCGCTAGAAATGAAGAGGCGGTCATCGGTCAAGCTGTCGCATCGCTGCTCAATCAGGACTACCCGGGCCGCATCCACGTGTTCGTTGTTGACGATCACAGCACGGATGTGACAGCTCTAGCCGCGGGTATTCACGAACGTCTCACTATCGTGCGCACAAGGCCGCTGCCGCAAGGTTGGACCGGGAAACTCTGGGCGATTTCAGAAGGACTGCAACGCGCCCAGGCCCTCAATCCCAGCTTCATTTTGCTGACGGATGCGGACATCGTTCACGCTCCGGACAATGTCACGGGCCTAGTCGCCCGCGCCGAAACGATGAACCTGGATCTGGCTTCCTATATGGTGAAGTTGCGATGCCAAACGTTTCCGGAGCGCGTGCTGATCCCCGCCTTCGTCTACTTCTTTTTTCAACTCTACCCGCCGTCGTGGGCCGCGAGCGCCGCCGGGGGCTGCATCCTGGTCAGGCCTTCCGCTCTAGCGCGCACAGGAGGCATCCAGTCAATTCGCGGCGAACTGATCGATGATTGCGCACTCGCCCGCGCGGTTAAGAGGGATGGCAACATCTGGATAGGAGTAACTCAAACCACTCACAGTATTCGCGAGTACGTCACCTTCGCCGAAATACGCCGAATGATTTCCCGTACTGCATTCACTCAACTTCAGCATTCCACATTGCTGCTCTTGGCAACCATTGTGGGCATGCTGGCGATCTATCTTGGGCCACCGGTTTTGACAGTCAACGCGGATCGGCCTGCGTCAGTCTTTGCGTTCCTGGCGTGGGTGGCTATGACGATCTCCTACCTGCCAACCCTGCGCTTCTACAACCGATCAATCGCCTGGTCGCCCTTTTTACCGCTGATCGCGCTCTTCTATATCTTCGCCACCATCGATTCGGCGATCCGCTATTGGACGGGCAAAGGTGGTGTGTGGAAGGACCGCGTTCAGGACAGTCTTTGAAAGTTTTGAATCTTCTAGAGTGGTCCCTAAGTGTTTTTCAACAAGCGCGGGTCCACCAACCGAAGGCCAGTGTGTCAATCCAGCAGCCGAATCCAAATATTGCGGAACCGCCTGAATGTCTTTTTGCCGCGGGGACAAAACAAAAAAATCGGACGCCGCATCTTGGCGGCTTATTTCTTACCCGCCGGAATCGCGTCGCCGAGATTCATGGATCCGCCGCCTTCGCTGACATAATTTCGATTCCACGAAGGAATTTCCACTTCCACGTCACCCTCGACCACGCATTGGCAGCCCAGGCGCGATCGCAACGTCAATCCCGCGGCCATGTCCAGCCGGTCGGCTTCCTCGTCATCCATTTCCGAAAGGTTTTCCAGCCCCTTGGTCACGATTACGTGGCAGGTGGTGCAGGCGCAGTTCCCTCCGCAGGCATGTTCCAGATGGATCCCAAAGTTCAGGCAGATGTCGAGCAGCGATTCGGGCTTCCCGTGTTCATGATAGGGAAGCTTACCCGATTCGTACTCCACGGTCTTCCCGTCGATGGTTACCTTTAGCACGTCTCATTATATCGTTGAGCGGGAATGCAACGTGCCACGGCATACTAGATAGCAGTGTTCCATTTCATCGAAAAGAAAACATCTCAGCGAGTGGCGGAGCATGTTCGCGCCCGTTACGGCATCGACATCGCGGTCCCGCTCGAACAACCCAAACAGTCTTCGTTCGGCGAACTCTCCATCCAAGTAGCCTTTCAAATGGCTCGCGAATTGAAGAAGGCTCCGAAGGCGATCGCCGCGGAAATCGTCGACGGTCTGGGCGCGATCGAAGGCGTCAGTGCGTTCGAGGTGGCCGGCAATGGCTACATCAACGTCCGCTTGGATCGCGGCGCTTATGGCCAGGCGGTACTGCGCGGCGTGGACCAGATTCTGGAAGCGCCGCCGGGCAAGATCATCGTCGAACACACCAACATCAATCCAAACAAGGCGGCCCACATCGGCCATTTGCGCAATGCCATCCTGGGCGACACGTTCGTTCGGATGCTGCGTGCCGGCGGCCGCAACGTCGAAGTGCAGAACTACATCGACAACACCGGCGTGCAAGTGGCCGACGTGGTGGCCGGTTTTCATTACCTCGAAAAGAAATCCACAGCCGACGTCGAACAGCTTCTTCGCGACCCCGCCGTGCGATTCGATTACTATTGCTGGGATCTCTACGCCCGAGTCTCCAACTATTTCAACGATCATCCCGAGGATTTGGACTGGCGCAAGAATACGTTGCACGCGATGGAGCATCGCACCGGCGATGTAATCCATCTCTCCGCCCTGATTTCCGACGCGATTGTCGACTGCCATCTCAAAACCATGAACCGCCTGGGCGTCCAGTACGACGTCCTGCCGCGCGAGAGCGAAATCTTGGAGCTCAAGTTTTGGGAAACTGCCTTCGAGCAGCTCAAGCAACGCAAGGCTATCTACTTCGAGACGGAAGGAAAAAATAAAGACTGCTGGGTCATGCCCGCCAGCGCCTTCAAGGAACAGACCCACGAAGACACTGAGGACAGCAAAGTCATCGTGCGATCCAACAACACCGTCACCTATGTGGGCAAGGACATCGCGTATCAACTCTGGAAGTTCGGCCTGCTCGGCAAGGATTTTTATTACCGCCCCTGGAAGCAAATCGACGGGCACGCCGTGTACGTCTCCACCGCGGAACCGCAACCGGCGGGCGCTCCGCAATTCGGTCATGGCGATTTGGTTTACAACGTAATCGATGCGCGCCAGTCCTACCTCCAGGACGTGGTGGTCGCCGGCCTGCGAGCGCTCGATTACAACCAGCAGGCGGATCGCTCCATTCATTTTTCCTATGAAGTGGTGGCGCTCTCGCCGCGCACCTGCGTCGAACTGGGACTGGAGCTTTCGGAAGAAGACAAGAAGCGGCCCCATGTCGAGATGTCCGGCCGCAAGGGCCTCGGCGTCAAAGTGGACGACCTCATCGATATGCTGATAAAAAAAGCGCTCGAAGAGGTGGATTCACGTCACGCCGAAGCGCCCGCTGAAGAACGGCGCCGGATTGCGACGCTGATCGCCATTGGCGCGCTCCGCTACTTCATGCTGAAGTACACGCGCAATTCCGTCATCGCATTCGATTTTCAGGAGGCTCTCAGTTTTGAGGGCGAGACCGGACCGTACGTGCAATATACGGT
>CATPCJ010000183.1 GCA_955652915.1 uncultured Bryobacteraceae bacterium | reverse complement strand
ATCGGTCATCGCCAGATCCCACTGTTGCTGTCTTCGTTGGCGAACGCTGTTTCCAAGAAACCGATTGCGAAAGGAGCCGAGGTCGCGTAGTCTATGAGAATCGAGGGTCGCTAACTTTCAACGGAGATCCGGGCAATCTCTTCGGACTCGGTGTGCTCCTCTTGCCGACGGCGATCCCATAGACTTTCACGACGCGGCCGTCTTCGAAGAGAGCGATTTTGCGATCCGGAATACTGATCACCAGCCTGCGTGAACCACCTTCGGCGAATACCTCGGCAGACGCAGCCGCCAGAATTGTGAGTAACTTGATTGCCTGCATTGTCTTTCCCCTTTCGTCCACGCAAAGGAAAAAGCACGGTGTGCACCAACCTGTAAAGTTTTGAAAACAATAGTCAGATGGGAAGTGGGCGCGTGTGTCACCATACACGAAGTGTCAATTGGAACACGTGTGCCGTTGCGGTAGTGTCCCAATTTGAGCGCTGGGAGCAGTGATAGAGCCAATCTGGGGGTACTCTTCTAAACTGAACATCGACTAATTGCCGGCGTAGCATGGTTTCTTGTCCCGGCTCCTCAAATTTGGTCTGTGGGTGCTCACGGCTGGTCTCGTTGGCGTGTTCTTGACTGCTGGTGGTGTCTGTGGACCATCAACCCCGTCTGCTGAGATTGTTTTGTACATAGCGATGTGTCTCGTTCCGGTAGGACTAATCCTTTGCGTCTCGGCAGGCATCAGGGCAATCTTCAAAAGCAGACGATCACGATCCAACGCATTTTAGGACACTACGGCCGTTGCGGTTATTGGCCGAGGATCTGGACTTCCATCGGATTCAGTGTGACCCGCAGCACATGCAGCGGGCCGGTGCCGATGCTTCCATCCACCTCATGCACTTCAACGCTTCCCGCTGGACGCACAAACACAGGGTTCGGCGCGGTCGGCTGCTTCTGGTTGCTGAATAGAATTCTATAAACGTCGTCCTGGCGGCTGAGCTGGCCTTCGATGATTACATCAATCGTCAGCGTGAGCGTCCCGCTAGTGTTCGCCACCGTGATGATTTCCCGATCGTTCAAAATTCGAGAAAATGCCAAGACTCCACCCGGAAATGGCGACACTCCGTAGACATTTCCTCCCTTACCGGAAACCGGACGGAAATACTGCCGGCCATAGCGCAGCGCGGGCTCTTGGCGGCGCGCGGACGCAATGTCTTTTAACGCCCTATAAAACGGATTGGTACGATCGAAACCCGGTCCACCCCACAGCGCTTCCCGGACCGCTTCGTCTGTGCCTCGGCCATGCAAGCCTTGTTCGGTGCCGTAATAAATGCACGGAATACCTTGCAAACCGAACAGGCACGCCAGGCCCAGCGTCACTTGGCCGTCGAGTTTGTGTTCGTCCGCGGGGTCCACGAATCGAATACGTTCCTTCACATCGTGGTTGTCCAGGAACGTGACGAAGTAACGCGTCGCATCGCCGTGCGAGCTCAGGATGTCCCGCTCCACGTCCTTTCGATGCTGATACATGCCGCTGACGTTACTGGGACTGGAGAATCCCTTGACTACCGAGGGCAGAGTGAATCTCAGCGGGAAATCGAGCGCCGCATCCACCCCCACCAGATCGCTGCGATCGCGCGTGCCCCGGCCGATGAACTGAGCGATCTTCTCGTCATTGTCGAAGACCTCGCCAAAGGTGAAGAAATTCTTCTTCCCCACACTCAGGGCGAACTCCCGCATCGAATTCCCGAAGATCCGCGCCAAGTCGCCTTTCAGATATTTCAACGTGTCGATCCGGAATCCGTCGACGTCGAAGCGCGCGATAACGTACTGATAGGAGCGAATCAAAAACCGCTGCAGATCTTCATTGTCTGTCCGCATTTGTTTGAGCGAGGAAAAGTCGCCCACGGTGTCGTCGCCTCCGCCGGGCCGCCTTGCCGCCGGAAAAACTCGTTGCGTTGGATTTCCTTCGGCCAAACAAACGCATCGCGCGATGGATTCGCAATGTTCTCGATGGGAGTTGTGTCAGGCCGTGGTGTTCCATCGGCATCGCGCCATCGTATATCCTGCGCAGCGGCATGAAAGCCGGACTCGGCGCCACTCTGATAGAAAAACACATTGCCAACATGATTCAGGACGATGTCGAAGATGACGAAGAGTCCTTGTCGATGGGCAGCGTCCACCAGCTCCTTCAGCTCGTCGTCGGCGTGTTCCGGATTCTCGGCAAAGCGCGGTTCAGCGCGTAAAAAGTCGTGAATGCCGTAACCGTGGTAGGTTCCCTTTTCGAAATGTAGATTTCGAAGCACCGGGCTGAGCCAGATCGCACCCACGCCCAGCTCCCGCAGATACGGCAATTGCGCCTGGATGCCGCGATATGTCCCGCCTTGAAAGTCCACAAAATTCGGATCGTCGAATCGAGTTTTCGGCAAGTGCAGGCGATTATTGAAGCGGTCGACCAGCAGAAAGTAAATCCACTGGTCGCGCCAGTCTTCCGGCGACGGAGTCAAGGCCAGGTTGCCGGATCCCCGATCGCGGGCTTGCTCCAGAACGCTTTGAAAATCGTCGGCGAACAAAGAGGTTGGCATATATTTTTCCCTGACAATGAGGCTAGCTTACTTCCAGGCCATACCGCGGCGGCTGGTTAGCGCGTGATAAAAACCAAAAAAAGTGGCGGCGTTGATCATAGAGAAATAGTAAGGCAACATCAGCACTTTCGGCCTCAGTTTCCACACCATTCCCAACAGGGCGAGCACATAAAAGATCAACTGGCAGGCGAGAAGGCCTCGATACATTGGCGACGAAAGCAGGAACAGATTCACCATCAGCGCCAGCACCATGGCGAACGGAACCAGCAGGCGGATAAGTTTGTGCGACAGAAAAAAGAACAGCGCCAATGGACGCAGCGGATTGAGCAAGCCCTTGATCTCGCGTAGTTGCTGGAAGTTCCCGGCCATGATCCGAATGCGGCGTCCGAAACCTGTCATCTCCTGCGCTTCTTCGCAAACGATGGCGGTGGGTTCGTATACCGCGCGATAGCCTTTCGCCAGCACGGAAACCGGAATCACGTAATCGTCGTTGATGGTTCCTGGCGGTGGGAACGGGTAGAGATCCTTACGAATGGCGTTTAGCTGCCCGTGCCCGCCTAACGTGGAGGCGAGTTCCGATTCTTGAACCTTGAGGAATGTTTCGTATTTCCAGTAGAAGTCCTCTGAAGCACCGATGCTGACGTCGTCCGCTTTCACGATCGTGTAGCGCCCGCTCGCGGCGCCCACTTGCGGATCGGCGAAATTCTCCAGCAATTTGCGTACTGAATCCGGCATGAGCATGGCTGATGCGTCGGAGAAGATCACGATCTCGCCTCGCAACTGGGGAATGCTGGCGTTCAGTGTCGGCACTTTGCCCCGATTCTCAGCGAATGCCAGGACCCGAATGCGGCCCCCATCGGCCCGCTGCCGCGCGATCTGCACCGTTTCGTCTTTCGATCCGTCGCACGCCACTACGATTTCCAATCGATCGGCGGGATAGTCGAGTGCCAGAGAGTTGTCAATTTTCCGGTTTATGACGTCGGCTTCGTTATACGCGGGAATCAGAAGTGAAACGTACGGCTCGATGGGATGTTTCTTCACGCCCCGGTGAATCACCAACCGCAGCGCCAGCAGCACCACTGGATATCCGGCGTACGCGTAGACAGGCGCCAGCACCGATATCCAGAAGATGAGTTGGAGAAGCACGTTTTTAGACGGCGCGATCCTGCGCCCCAACAGCGGCTGGGACATCGCGGCACTGCTCAAAATCCCGGAACCACAGTTCCAGCATTAACAGTTTCCACAGGTGGTGACAATTGTTGCGGCGCCCTCTGTCATGCTCCGACAAAAGATGATGCACGAACTCCGCCGAGACCATTCCCCGGTTTAGAAATGACGCGCTGGTGAGATGGTCCCACAAGAAACTGCGCAACGAACCACGGAACCAAAGTTCCAGCGGCACTCCGAATCCTCGCTTGGGCTGATTGAGCAACTCAGGCGGCAAACGATCGCCCAGCGCCCTGATGAAGATGTCCTTGCCGCGGCCGTTTTTCATCTTCCACGAATGGGGAATCCGCGCGGCCAGCTCGGCTAACTTATGATCGAGCATCGGGCAGCGCACCTCCAGCGAGTTCGCCATCGACATCCGGTCTACCTTCACCAACATGTCGCCGGTCAGTTTAGCGGCGGTCTCGAAGTAAAGGGCCTGCGTGAGGATATCCGCGCCATTCGGAGGAAGACAGTGAGCCAGCCGGCTCCTTAGGAAGGCCGTGTCGATGGCCGGCATCCATTCTTTCTTTAACAGCTTGCGCAACAAATAATGCGGAGTATCGCTTTCGAGATAACGATCCAAGGCGGTGGATCGGCTCATCATTCGAAGATAGTGTTTCCCATATGCCGAATAGGGAAGCAAATCCGCGCCGATCGACATCATTTTCCGCAGCGGCCGTGGAACCCGATCCATACGCCGGTTCCGTTGCACGGCGAAGAAGCTGTCGTAGCCCGCGAACAATTCGTCGCCGCCATCTCCGGTGAGGGCCACCTTCACGTATTGGGCCGCGAATTCCGACACCAGGTAGGTGGGGATGGCGGACGAATCCGCGAACGGCTCATCAAAGTGCCGCACCAATTTCGTCACCAGGTCCACCGAGTTCGGCCTCACGATCATCTCGTGATGGTCGGTGTTATATTTCCGGGCGACTGCGGCCGCAAGAGGGAGCTCATTGAAATTGGGTTCGTCAAACCCAATCGAGAACGTCTTGACCGGCTCCTTGGTTTGCAAAGTCATGGATGCGACCACTGAGCTCGAATCGATTCCACCGCTCAGGAACGCGCCGAGCGGCACGTCGGCCATCAGCCGCAGCCGGACCGATTCGTCAAACAGTTCCCGCACTCGCTCGCACGCCTCGGTTTCCGTGAAGCCCGGCGCCGCTTCCTCCACCGGTACGGGAAGCTGCCAGTAGCGGCCCTGTTCGATTTTGCCGTCGGCGTGATAGCGCATCCATCCGCCGGCCGGCAATTTGCGGATCGCTTTGTACGGACTCCACGGATCGGGAATATAGAAGCACCAGAAATAAAGCTGGAGCGCTTCATCGTCAATCTCCAAGGGCACTCCGGCCGCTCGCAAACATTTCAGCTCGCTCCCGAAGTACAAACCTTCCGGCAATGCGGCGAAGTACAGCGGCTTTTTTCCAAAGCGATCGCGCACCAGTAGCACGGAACGGGTCCGCGCATCCCAGATGGCATAGGCGAACATGCCGCGCAGTTTCTGAATGCCCTGCGTCCCCTCTTCTTCGTAGAGATGCACCAGCGTTTCGGTATCGCTGTTGGTTCTGAAGCGATGACCCTTGCGAATCAGGTCCGCGCGCAATTCCTGATAGTTGTAAACCTCGCCGTTGAAAACCACCCACACCGTGCCGTCTTCGTTGGACATCGGCTGATGGCCCGTGGACAGATCGATAATACTGAGCCGGCGCATGCCGATCCCGCATCCGCCATCGACATGAAACCCTTCATCGTCTGGACCGCGGTGCCGGATCTGGTCGCACATGGAGCGGATGGCGGCTGGCTCCGCGTTCCGTTCCCGCAAAAATTGTCCGGCAATACCGCACATATAACGATTATGGCAGTTCACGTCCGCTAGAATGGCTAAGTTGCGCTCGCTTCGAGAGATCGCAGTTCGGCTTAGGCAAGAGTTGAAGAATGTCCATGCATTTGCCAATCCACCGGCCTTCCAATTCGATCCGAAATTTACCCACGGGCTCTCGCTGCCGCAACCGGCCGCGATAATTACCAAGCTCAGCGACACGTCATTCGAGCGCGAAGTCATAGGGCTTGCCGTCCAGATTCGGCGGCACCGCTTCCCGATTCTTGGCCTGACCATCGATACCGGACCACAGGTGCCTTGGCGGCGCGATCATCTCAGCGGAATTGAAACGGGACTGAGTTACTTTCGGCGCATTGCCTATCTGGATGCCCGCCGCGCCGGCGACCACAAGATGATTTGGGAGTTGAACCGCCATCAGCATCTTGTGATTTTGGCGCAGGCGTATTTGTTCACAGGCGATGAGTCAAACTTGACCGAGATTCGCGCGCAGCTCGAAAGCTGGTTCGCGGCAAATCCGTTTCATCGCGGAATCAATTGGGCCAGCGCGTTGGAAGTAGCTTTTCGCGCGTTGTCCTGGATGTGGGTTTATCACCTGGTTGGCGGCAAGTTGCCAGCGGAGTTGCGCGCGAACTGGCTGCGGCAGCTCTATCGGCATGCTTGGCACCTGGAAAACAATTTGTCGTTTTATTTTTCGCCGAACACTCATCTTCTAGGCGAGGCTGTCGCGCTGCATGCGCTCGGATTATTTTTCACTGGGCTTCCGAAAGCCGGCCATTGGGACCACCTCGGCGCGAAGGTGACACGCGAGCAGATGGAGCGGCAGATTCACGCGGATGGAAGTCATTTCGAGCAGTCCACCTATTATCACGTCTACGCGCTCGACATGTTTCTGTTCCAGGCGATTCTCGCAAAACCGGATAGTCCGTACATGAACAAGCTCGAACGCATGGCCGAGTACCTACACGCGCTCCTTGGTCCCTCCCGCACCCTGGCCATGATTGGCGATGACGACGGCGGCAGATTGTTTCATCCATATGGACGCCGCGATCGCTTCGGCCGCGCGACCATGGCAACGGCCAGCGTCGTACTGGATCGCCCGGATTGGCTCCTCGACGCAGACGACCTCCAACCACAAGCGCTGTGGTGGCTAGGCGCGCCCGATCAGAACCGCGACCGTCGGCATGAGGCTTCCTCCACGGGCGACCTTGTCCGCGGTCAAGCCGAGGCTTTACGGCAGCCCCTCGCCAAGGGCGCGCTCATTCCTGACGGAGCGAAGTCCGCCTCAAGATTATTCTCTGACTCCGGAATCGCAGTAATGACCGCGGGCCTGAATCATATAGTGGTGGACGCAGGCCCCTTCGGACCCTGGGGCGCGGGTCACAGCCACGCCGACACCTTGAGTATTGTAGTGCGCTCAGGCGACGAAGAGATCCTAATCGATCCTGGCACATTTACTTACGTCGGCGACGAGAAATGGCGCAATTGGTTTCGTGGCACGCACGCGCACAATACTGTAGTCGTTGATGGGCGCGATCAAGCCGTCGCTGCCGGGCCGTTCCGATGGGCGACTCGCCCCGAAGTCGGCATTCAATCCTGGAAGACCAATTCCGAGCGCGATCTGTTGGAAGCGGAGTGCGGCTACGCCGGCTTCACGCATCGTCGCCGCGTCGAGTTTCAGAAGCCGGATCTGATTCTGATCACCGATGAAATCGATGGTCCGCCCGGCGAGCATGATGTCGAGCAGCTATGGCATCTGGGTTCGCTCGAAGCCAGAGCGCGGCTCGTACTTCCGGATGACAATGAGCTGATTGAAGGCTGGAGATCGGATACTTTCGGCGAAAAACATCCCGCGTCAGTTATGCGTGTTCGAAGGAGATCTACTTTGCCAGTGCGTCTGGAAGCGAAGATCTTCTTGAGATAAGCTGGTAGTGCATTAGATTTCCTT
>CATPCJ010000182.1 GCA_955652915.1 uncultured Bryobacteraceae bacterium | reverse complement strand
GGCTCGCACGTTTGCTCCACGCTTCCTTCCGACCCCGCCTCGCGACGACGCCGTTGCGCTTCACTAACCCTTCACCTCCATCAGGTTGGGTAGAAGACTTACACTTCCAAACTGCCGAACATGCTCGGCACACAACTCCAGGGGACATGCCCTGAGGCCCGTCCCACATGAACTGGGCTGGAAATCGCGATGCTAGAATCAATGCATCGTTCCGGGGAAGAAGGATTCGATGGATGAGGGGCAGACGTCCGGACCATCCAACGGCGTCAACCAAAACACGCGGGATTCGTCTCGAAGCATTCCACCAGCGTCGGTTCGCGCGGCGCTGGACCGGGTACTTCATAGCCAGGGCTTTCGCGCCAGCCGGCGCTCCCAGGATTTTCTGAGATACGTTGTGGAGCGGACGCTGGAGGGGCAAGCCGATACCCTGAAGGAACGGACCATCGGAATCGATGTGTTCGGACGGTTGTCCGGATACGATCCGAGCGATGACGCCACGGTCCGCGTGAAAGCCGGCGAGGTACGCAAGCGGCTGGGTCTCTATTACGCGACCGAGGGCCACACCGACGAAGTCCGGATTGAGATGCCGGCCGGCACCTACGTCCCGGAGTTTACCCGGGGGGAGCCGCGGCTCATAGCCGGCGATCCGAAACCCGTCCTTGTTACGAAGCCACGGAGGTCACGCTGGTTGGTCCCACTTGCGCTTGTGATGTTGGCTGTGATTGGCATAGCGGCTTGGCTCAAACTACGAACCCCCACCACGGTGGTGGATGAATTCTGGGCGCCGGTATTGCGCGGCTCGGCGCCGGTGCTGCTGTCCGCGGCATACGTGCCGGTGTACGGAGTGGACCCGAAAATGTCTCCCGAGAAGCCGACGCGCTTTGAGGATTTCGTTCTTCTCACGGATCAGTTTGTGGGCGGCGGCGATCTGATGGCCATGTCGCGCCTGTCCGGCCTGCTCACCCGGTTGCACCGTCCGTACCGGGTGAAGACCGGCGGCGACGTTTCGTTTCAGGATCTGCGCACCGCGCCGGCGGTGTTGATCGGCTATTCGTACACGCGCTGGAGGGAAATCAGCAAGGAGCTGCGCTTCTTCATCGATGCCGAGAGCCGGCCGCGCATGGTGACGGATAACGGTAAGCCCACGCAATGGTCGCTACCGAATCTCCCGGCCGACCGGCGAACCAACGAAGACTACGCGATTGTGACGCGCGTATTCCACCCGGATACGCAAGCGATGTTGGTGGAGGTGGTTGGAATAATGCAGTACGGAACGGAGGCGGCCGCCGACCTGATCACGAGTCCGGACTTGCTGAGCGAGGCGTTGCACGACGCGCCGAAAGGCTGGCAGAATAAAAACCTTCAACTGGTCTTGCACGTCAAAGTGATTTCGGGAACGCCGGCGTCGCCTAAGTTGGTTGCTTCTCATTTCTGGTGATGGGCATTATGGTATGCTCAGGGCGCTGTGGATATTACGTGGGAGAGGTTGCAAACGATGAAACGTCTATTAGTAATAAGTGGAGTTCTACTACTAGGAGCCCTATTGGCTCCGGCACAACAGGGTCTGACGCTCCAAGTTCAGATGCACTATACCGGATCCGGAACAGTTGACGAAACCCACAAGATTTATGTTGCGCTGTGGGACTCGGCCGATTTCGTGGATCATGGCGCGCCGCCGATCGCCGTTAAATCGACAACCTCGAAAAACGGGACGGTTACATTTTCAGACATTCAGAAATCGCCTGTCTATGTGAGCGCGGCTTACGACCCAACGGGTCAGTGGGATGCCCAGTCCGAACCACCAAAGGGTTCTTCGTTCGGAATGTACAGCAAGGCTCCGCCCAAACCAGAGGCTATCAACATTGCGCCGGGGAAGGCCGTCAAAGTCACAATCAGTTTTGACGATTCGAATAAAGCGCCGTAAAAATCACACGGGCCAACCCGAAGCCCGAGCGATGCTTAACAGCGGCGCCCATTCGTTTTGCGACGTCAATATTGACGCTGCCGCAGGCGCCGGACACGCCGCTCCGAAAGGACCGGGCGGGACCGCGAAAAGCGGAGCGATTGGGTTCGTTTCGTGAAGATTCAGCGCATTCGCGAGATTGTTCGCGTTCGCATCCCGAACCGTAAGCGGCGACAAGCCCCAACGCCATTCGATCATCTTCAGGAAAGACGTGTGGTCGAATACATCTGACGAAACGAAGCCACGCCGGCTGAATGGAGATATGAGCAGGCACGGCACCCGAAACCCGCGTAACGCCATGCGTGGATTAGGGTCCGGCGCTTGCTGGGGCGGCACGTGGTCGAAGAAGCCTCCCCATTCGTCGAACGTGATTACCAATACCGTGCTCGACCAGTTCGGTGATAAGGTGATCGCGGAATAAACCAGATTCATGAACGATTCGCCGTTGCGAATGTCCGCATGAGGATGGTCGTCACCGGAAGTACCGCTGCTCTCGTCGATAAAGCGGGGATCTACGTACGATACGGCCGGCAAAGTTCCCGCGGCGCAATCCGCCAGGAATGACGGGAACAGCCTGCTGATGGGCAGATACTTCGCGCCCCACAGCGCCAGGAACGGGACATCGTTGAAGTAATAGCGGCGAGGGATGTTTTTGGCGAGCAACCTGTCCCAAATGGTCGGGAGCGTGGAGATGTTCGTGGTGTTGGTGTCGCGATCGGTTTGAGCCGCATGGGTGTAGATGCGGTTCGGATAGGTTTCAGCCATGGTGGCGGCGAAGTATCGCGAAAACGTGGTCCAGGACGGCGCGGCCTGACCCAGGAAAGGCAAATCGGCGCGAGTGTAATAGCCGATGGAAAAATCATCGTTGTTGCCGGCCCGAAGCCAGCCGTCGCAGGCTCCGTTGTCATACTCGACGCGTCCGCCGTTATAAGAATGATCCGGGTCGGGATGACCACAGCCCTGGTAGTCGGGAGCAAGTGGATGCGTTGCGTGCGGTGCGCCAGCCTTATCGAGGTAAGTCAAGCCGGCTTGTTTTCCGTCGATGTTGGGCATCCAGCCCAGGAAATGATCCAGCGACCGGTTTTCCATGTTAGCGATCATCTGAAAACGTAGATTTTTGGACCTTGGCCGGGCCGGGGTTGTCGAGGATGCCGCGGAACTTGAGGCGGAGGTACTGGAGGTAACCGCCGGGAGCAGGATGGTGCAGGAGTTCTTCAATGACGGGTT
>CATPCJ010000181.1 GCA_955652915.1 uncultured Bryobacteraceae bacterium | reverse complement strand
TGACTTTCGTTCATGTAGCCTTCCGGGAACAACGGGCGGATAGGCCGGTCAATCAAGCGGCTGGTCAGAATTTCTTTTTCCGAGGGACGGCCCTCACGTTTGATAAAGCCACCCGGGAATTTGCCGGCGGCATAGGTATATTCGCGATAGTCGACGGTGAGCGGGAAGAATCCGGCCCCCGGTTTGGGCTCGTCATTCGAGCAAGCGGTGACCAGCACCACCGATTCTCCGGAGCGGACGACAACGGACCCATGGGCCTGTTTCGCGATCTTTCCAGTCTCGATAGTAATCTTTTGACCATCCAGGTCAATTTCAACGGTTTGTAACATTCGATATCCTTTTAATCCAGACGTAGCTTTCTGCTCGCCTGTTAAGAATTAAGAGGAGACTTTGGAGTGTAGGAAACTGGGGGAGCGCCGCCCACCGGGGCGGGTTACCTGAGCCTGGATCGAATACCCAAACTTTGAATCAGGTTCTTGTACCTATCCGTGTCACGGCTCTTCAGGTATTTCAACATGCGGCGCCGGCGTGCGACCATCGACAGCAATCCCCGGCGGGAATGATGATCTTTCCGATGCAACTTGAAATGATCCTGTAGCTGCAGAATTCGCTGGCTCAGGATTGCTACCTGCACTTCTGGCGAACCGGTATCGGTTTTGTGGACTCTGAAAGTTTCTACTGCTTGTTGTTTGGAATCAGTCGCCAGTGCCATTCTCGAATAGGTACTCCTCGTCTTAACTTAATCTCTTTTTTATACATACATAGGGTAGCACAGGTTGCATCTGGCTTGACACCTGCCTTGGCGACTCCTACGCTAGAGGCGTATGGAAGTACATTTGACCACTGCTCAGGAAGCGTTCATCCGTGAGGCCGTTGCAAGTGGCCGACTCCACCGCGAAGAGGATGCGGTGCATCAAGCCATGTTGCTGTGGGAAGAGCGCGAGCGGCGGCGACTGGAGATCTTGGCGTGTGTCGATGAGGCAGAAGCCTCCCTGGCGCGCGGCGAGGGCCGCGTCATTACGACGCACGACGAAGTAAAACAGCTTGCGGAGGACGTCGAGCGGCGCGGTAGGGCGCGACTTGCCGCCGAGCAAAAATCAGCGTAAATGAGTGAGTTTCGTCTTTCGCCCGAGGCGGAATCCGAACTTGACGGCATATGGATACATATCGCCCGCGAGAGCGGCAGCGCCGATATCGCCACCCGAGTGTTAGAGAGCATCACCCGAACGTTTTTGGCTACTGGCGCGGTATCCGTTTATGGGACGAGGACGCGACGACTTGCGTCCCGGTATGCGTAGTTTCCCGGCGGGTGATTATGTCATCGTGCACAGCATCCTAGAGGACAATGTCGTGCGGATTCTGCATGTAGTGCACGGTAGCCGCGATATTGATGCGCTGTTGGGGCACTAGTGTGAAATCGGCACTCGGGAAGAGGTGCGCCACGTCCCAGCCAGGACGAGTAGGATTGCCAGGAGAGTGATGCCGGTGAGCGTGGCGGCCAAGGAGAATCTGTTCGAGCGGTAATGCAGGACCAGTTCGTTTTGGCCTGCCGGGACCATGACTCCCATTAGGGCATGGTCCACGCGGAGGATTTCATATTGGCGTCCCGCAATACTGGCCGTCCATCCGGGGAAGTAGGGGATGCTGATCTTTAGTAGGGCAGGCTGAGCGGTGCGGTACTGGAACTTGTAGCCGGGTTCACTCGACACTGTCCCTTCACTTGATGAGGCGGTTCCCTGGACAATTGCGGCTTCGGCGGGGTCCAGGGTTGGGAGCAAAGCTAGCGATTCCGCCGGCGTTGAAACTTGGATAATCTTGCGAGCGAAATATGCGCGGGGCAAGGCGTTTGGGTTTGGTTCGATGGCGCCCAGCTTGGCATTCAGTTGGCGAGTGACATTCAGCCCATTAAGCAGTTTGCGATTCGTTTGTGCCGCGGCCATGTACTCCGCATAGGATTGCAGCTCCAGCGGGTTGTAGCCATACACGGCCTCCAGACGAAGATCCAGGGGATGATTCAACGGCCCGAAGACGGTGAGGCGTTCGGGCATCTCGAATCGCGTTAACGCTGGTTGGGTAGGCAGCACCTTTTCCTCGGCCAGGCGCTCGCGATTTCCGTACAGGTCGTCGAAGCTCGCGCGCGCGTAGGCGAGAGGATTCGCGACGGAGTTCCAATAGAAGACGTCGACGAAAAACAGGACGGGGAGCAGCACGATCAGCCAGCGCATTTTCCAACGCTCCAATAGCCATGCCGTTCCCGAGGCGGCGAGCATCGCTAGGCCCAGCACCGCCACGAATAGGAAGTGGATAGGGGCGCGGACTCTGTGCAGACCGGGGATGATCGCTCCCAGCCGGTACAATCCGCCGTCAGGTCCCAGCATGTACCAGAGCGGCAGCACCGTTAGCAGCAGTCCTGGGATTCGCAGCGCTCTGTTTTTCAAACCGAGCAACGCCAGGGGGATTAGAAAAAAGCCGCTGTAAAGATAGTAAGACGCGTCGCTGACGCCGTTGAAGACGCCGGTGGCGTTCGGCCAGAAGAAGTTGAGCAACGCGGAAGGTTGGAGCACGCGCTCGTGACTGGTGGCGTAATTTGCGCCGGAGCGCACAGAATTCGCCGCTAGTTCCAAGCCGGGCAAAGTCTGAATCATCGACAGCAGAAGCGAGATTGCGGCCGCTCCGGCAAGAATCGAAAACACGCGAAGAGCGCTCTTCGGACGTTCGATTAGTTTTGCTGTAGCGAACAGTCCAAGCGCGGCGAACGAGTATAGGGCGACTTGAAAATGGCCGGCTAGAATCATTGTGCTGCCGACCAGGCCCGCGAAGATGGTGTTGCGGAGTAGCGCGCTTTCAAGCGCCCGGTCGAAGCACAGCAGCAGCCACGGTAACCCCGCCGCGGTACAGAACATGCCCACATGGGGGCTGTGCTCGGCGAAGAATCCGGAGAGACCATAGGCGAGCGCGCCCACCATCGCCGCCGGCCGGTTTGAGACAAATCGCTGCAAGAAGAAAAATGCACCAAGGCAGGCCAGCACGGCATGCAGCAGCAACTCGAATTGAATGCCGCGGGGAGTGACGCCGACCAGAAAGAACGGCCAGTTGGGCGGGTACCAGGCGCCTACCTGCGGATCGGCGAGAAACGGAAATCCGGAGAAGATGTAGGGCGTCCAAAACGGAAGTTCGCCGGCGCGCACGTGGTCGGCAAAATATTTCTGCGAGGAGTAGTGGACGTCGACGGCGTCCCACTGGATGCTGGCTTCAGAACTGGTGATGGGTATCCAGTAAAAGACCATGACGGCCGCCACGATGAGCGCCGGCCACAGCCACTTGGAAGTGACCCGTGAAGGTGGCTGCGGCGCTTGAGGCTTCGTCTTCTTAGTTTTGGATTGAGCCAAGTTGGCCGGCTATTTTTCGCGTTCTTCCAGCATGCGCTTTACGCGATCGAGTTCCTGGCGCAGCCTGCTTTCACGCAAAGCCAGTGAAATCACATATAGGATCACGATCAACCAGGCTGCCGTAAATCCGTAAACCATGAACGTGAAGTTTTGATCCATGGGGTCTCCTTAAAATGCGTGAGCGTAACGGCGCAACGAGTCAATCTCGCGGCGCATGGATTCCTGCCGCATGCGGATAAGAATCAAAACCGTGAAGAGCAGCAGCATGGCCAGGAAATTCCACCACAGCGGCGCTTCCATTCCAGCGGCCATTCCGCCACCGCCGCGGATTTCCAATACCGGGCCGGGGTGCTGAGTGCGCCACCATTCGATCGATTTCCACACGATGACGATGTCAATCGCGGCGAAGATGGACAGCACCGCACACAACCGGGCGCGCGTGGTGGGATCGTCGATCGCGCGGCGCATCATCAGGTAGCCGACGTACAGCAGCCAACAGACGAAATAGGAAGTGATGCGAGCATCCCAGGTCCACCAAATGCCCCAAATCACGCGTCCCCAGATGCTGCCGGTGACCAGCGCGATGGTGGCGAAAGCGAGCGAGACCTCATTGATGGATGCGGCGATGGAATCGAGCTTCAGATTTTTGGTAATCAGATAACCCACGCCCGCGAACATCCCCAGATAGAAGCCGGCGAAGGAAGTGATGGCCGCCGGAAAGTGGAAATAAAAGATCCGAAAGATGGCGCCCTGATTCGCTTCGTCGGGAACCTTCATAAACATCGTGTGCAAGTTCCACGCCAGGATCAGGCCGCAAACCACGGATAGAGTCAAGATGATTTTCAGACGCACAGTTTTTTCACCCCACTAAGACGATTTCAACCAGCGCTAGAGTCAGGATAGTAAATATTATGTCGAAGGCGACGAGCAGTCTGAACCAGATCTGGTCATCGGCGCCGATCGGCTCGCCTGCCAGGATCAGCGTGCTGAGCCGTATCGCGCCCATGAGCGCGGGTATCAGCATGGGATAAATTAGCGTGGGCAGCATCAATTCACGCAATCGGAGATTCACGGTCATGGCGCTGAAGAGCGTTCCAATCACAGTGATTCCCCAGGTGCCGAGCAACATAACCAGGAACAGCAAGAGCCACTGGCGCGGCCAGTGGGAATTATAGAAGATAACGAAGACCGGAAGGCAGGCGGATTCAACCACCACCAGCAGCACATAGTTGGCCAGGCATTTTCCGAAGAAGAGCTGGGCGCCACTGGCGGGCGACGAGATCAGCGCGTCCAGGCAATCGTTGACCAGCTCGCGGGCGAAGCTGCGGTTGAGAATCAGAGTTCCAGCGAAGGCAAAGACGAGCCATAGCAGTCCACCCGCGATTTCGTGGACCTGTTCCGAACCCGGGTCGAAGGCGAAGCTGAACAGTAATAGGATTACCAGCGCAAACGACAGCGACGCGTTCACCGTCTCTTTGCTGCGGAGCTCCGAGCGCAGATCTTTCCCCGCGATGGCGAGCGATTGACGGAGAAAATTCATGCTTCCCCGTAATTCCGGTAAAGCCACGCCGGATCTTCCAGCATCTCCCGCGTACGTGGGCCGGTAAACGCTAACTTGCCGCGATTGATGAGCGCGACGCCGGTGGCCAGTTCAAGCGCCTCGCGCAATTGATGCGTGGACATGATGATTGTCCGGCCTTCGGCCAGCGCGGTTTTCAGCAGATCCTGCAGGACGGCGATGGCGCGATCGTCGAGAGCGGTGAATGGCTCGTCAAGCAAGAGCACGGACGGGTTGTGCAGGAACGTGCGGGCCACGGCGAGCCGCTGGCGCATGCCGCGCGAGAATTCCCGGACCAAGCCGTCGCGAACGCGCTCCAGGCCGGTACGCTCCAGCCACTCGCTCGCTATCTTTTGTGGATCGGCTATGCCGTACAGTTTCGCGAAGAGGCGCAAGTTTTCGAAGGCGGAAAGTTCTTCGTAGACGCCGATGCCGTGGCCAAGCACGCCGATGCGGCGGCGCGTATTTTCATCGCGGGCGTCTTGCCCCAGGATAGTAATGCTGCCCTTAGCGGTTTTTGAAAGGCCCGCAAGAATCCGAAGCAGGGTAGTCTTGCCGGCGCCGTTCCGGCCAATGAGCGCAAGGCACGAACCAGGGTTGACGCTGAGGCTGATGTCCTTGAGCGCCGGATAGTCGCCGTAAAACTTCCACACGCCCTGAATAGCGACAGCAGTCATGATTGTGTGCCACAGGCATTCTTGCCTGTGTTGTACTTTGTGCTCGCACTCGACCACAACCAGCCCTCAATCGAACTAACCAAACCAGCCCGAACGGGATTCCTTTCAACGTGCGCAATAATCTTCTGCAGTTCCCGGTCAGTTCTCGCCCAGTGGTCATACGACTCATCCTGCCAAAACCTTTCACCGGTCCGGCCGAGCAACTCATTACATTTCCTTGCGGTGAATCCCTTGCTCGACTTCGTAATGCGAGGCAAGGTGGTCTTGGGTTGGATGACTATATGCACGTGATTCGACATGATGACGTAAGCAATCAGCATATAGAGGCCTAGTTGCCGGTCGCCGAATTGAATTGCATCTTCCACGCATTGTGCGATCTCGGGGATCTTCAGCCATGTGGGCCCGACAGACACCTGATCCAGACACTTGTCCAACTCTGCGAATGCTTTGCCCGGATCTGCATTTCTAGGATGCGTCCGGAATTTATCGTACGCCCCGTGTAGCGTCCACGTTACGAATACTGAAGTCCCTTCTGGATGCCAGTGCGGAAGATTTCGTTCGTAATAGGTCATACTACTTTTTTTAAAATCCAAATTTGTCTTTCTAAACCCAACACAGGCAAGAATGCCTGTGCTACTTCTTTCGGTAGAGCAGGAATGAGCCCAGAGCTAGGATGGTGAAAGTCATGCCCAGGATCGGGTAGAGCTGTTCGTAAATGCGCGGCTTCACCTGTTCGATGCTTGGCGCGCCAGTGTCTTCATCCGATGCCGCCGCTTCCGCCGGGCGCAGAGAACCGGTCCCCGTCACTTCCACTTTGAAGCTCGCGCCATTGATGTGATAAATACTGGCTTGGGTCTTCGGTTCCTGGCCGGCTAAGGTCAAGTTGCCGCCGGTTATCGTGACGCCATTCGGGACCACCAGAGCCGACGAGCCTTCGTTGTGCAGAATCTTTCCCGCGAACGTCAACGGCGTCGCGCCCGGAATAACGTAGCTCAAGTCGAAGCGTGTTTCGCCAGGCTTAATTGGATACAAAACCTTGTACACATTCGGTTGATTGGTTTTTTCGGCTGGCCGCTGGATGGGCATGCCGCCGGGAGCGTTGATGGTCACACTCACTAGTCCCTTGGCTTCCGGCGGCAAATAAAAACGTAAAGTTCCGTTGGCCGGGTCGTTGAAGGTGAGCTTAGGATCACCCTGATAGAGGATGCCCTCGCTCACGCCCATATCCTTGGCGCTGGGCTGCAACACAATATAATGCTGGCTCACTTTCGCGACGCCGGCTTTGCTGGTGGAATCGAAGACGACCACTTCCAGGCCCGTCGAAGGGGCGCCGGGCATCAGCACCTTGTTGTAAAGAACACCGGCATAAAGCGCTTGCACAAGCTGCGGGCCTTGCACCGATTTGTCAATCCGGAAATTTCCTTGTGCATCGCTCTTCACGCTGGCCAGCGTCTGCATGCCGCCCTGCCCGGGTTGCACCAGCGAGACGATGGTGTTTGGAGCAGGCTTGCCGGTGGTCCCGTTGATCACCGTGCCGTCGACTGCCGCCAACGCCGACGCCAGCACCAGCACCAGCAACAGCAAAAGGATCTTCATGACGCCATGGCCTTTCCGCATTCGCCACAGAATTTCAAGGGCTGCGGAAATTTAGCGCCACAATGGGGACAAGTCTTGCCGTCGCGCTTCGGTTTCGGAGGTGGCGCGGCCGGCTTCACCGGTTGGATCGTATCGATTTCCGCCAGGACCTTCGCCAGTTCGCGCTGCAAATCGAGCTTCGTCTTCTGGTAATCCACATCCGAGAGCTTACCCACACGAAATTCAAACTGAAGGTCGCGAAGGTTTTCGTAGATTTGAGCCTTGCGCTGCTCCAAGTGGGCAGTGGGGGAGACTGGCGGGGCGTCCGGAACATCCCGCGGGCGGATGAACAAGGTGAAAAACATTGCGCCGAGCGCGACGAGAACCGCTGCCGTCAGAACCATCAATCGAGCTTTTCCACTTCTTTCTCGATTTGGTCGTGATAGCGAATAAGCGCGGGATCTTCGGAAGGGGCACTACCGGCGGCGGCAGGCTTGCGCCTGTACCGGCGGATCGTGAAGGCAACCAGAATCAAGCCGAGAAAGGCAGCCGAATACATCGAAAGCGAACCCATCAAGCCCGGCGGCGTGGCAATGATGTCTTTGCCGTTCTCCTTCGCGAACTGGTCCAGGATGGCTTGATCGGAAAGGCCGGCCTTTTGATATTTCAAAATCTTCTGTTTGTTTTCCCAGCAGGTGCGGCAAGGATAGGGGTCCATGCGGCACGCCATGTTCATCTTGCATCCGCACGGGCAGAGCAGCTTTTCCGCCACCCGATTCACGCCGGGACTCTCGAGTTCTTCGGCCGACTGAGCGAAGCTGGTCCCGGCGATGAAGCAGAGGACCAGTAGACTATTTTTGAACCGGCGCATGCGCTTGCGTGACTCCCACTACTTGCGTTTTGGCGTAAGAGAGGCGAACCTTGCTCGGGATCAGGCAGACCAGCGTTCCCACCGCCAGCACCCAAAAACCGATCCAGATCCAGGAGACCAACGGGAAAATATAAGCCTGAATCACCGCCCGCTGGTTATCCGTGGAGAGGCCGGCGAAGTTCAAATACAGATCCTCGTTGACCCGCCGCCGGATGGAAACCTCGGACGTGGGCTGCTGGCTGGCCTTATAGAGACGCCGCTCCGGCTCAAGAATCCCCAGAGATTGCGATCCGCGCGAGGCCTGGACAATCAGCTTCTGCCACGCGTAATTATCGTTCTCGCCCTTCTGCATATCCGCGATTTTCAACGTGTAGTGACCGAGTTCAAAGGTGCTTCCCGGCGTCACTTCCTTGGTGACGTCTTTGTTGAACGCCGCGCCGGTGTAGCCGATAAACATGAAGACGATGCCCATGTGTACCATGTATCCGCCGTAGCGGCGCGTGTTCCGATGAATGAGCTCGATGGTGGATGGAATCAGCCCGATACCGCTCTTGGCGCGGATGGCGGAAGCGCCCTTCCAGAACTCGGAAAAGATGGTGGCTGTGACGAACATGCACAGCCCGAATGAAACCATCGCGAAAGGATGCTCGTAAACGCCAAAGCTCGCCAATCCAACCATGACGAAGAGCGCCAGGATCGACGGCCAGAAGAAGGCGCGGCGCAGGCTTTCGACCGAACTTCTCCGCCACGCTATCATCGGACCCACGCCCGTCAGCAGCAGCAACCCCAGGCCGATCGGAATATTAATGCGATTGAAGAAGGGCGAATCCACGCTGATCTTTTCGCCCGTGACGGCCTCTGAAATCACCGGGAACATCGTGCCCCACAGCACCGCGAAGCAACTGGCCAACAGGATCAGGTTGTTGAACATGAAGCTGGACTCGCGCGAGATGACGCTTTCCAGACGCGCTTCACTGCGCAAATACTTCATACGGTCCAAGATTAGATAGATCGTGCCGGCAATTCCGATGACCATAAAAATGACGAAGTATTTCCCGATAGGCGATTGCGCGAAAGCGTGAACGGAGCTGACGACTCCGGACCGCGTGAGAAAAGTTCCAAAGATGCACAGGAAGAACGTGGCGGAGATCAGCACCATGTTCCAAATCTTCATCATGTCTTTCTTTTCCTGCATCATTACGGAATGCAGAAACGCGGTGGCTGTGATCCACGGCAACAGGGACGCGTTCTCCACCGGATCCCATGCCCAATACCCGCCCCAGCCCAGAACCGCGTAAGCCCAACCTTGGCCAAGCAGAATGCCCGTGCTCTGGAACAGCCAGGTCACCAGGGTCCAGCGCCGCGTAGTGTGAATCCAATTATCGCCAGGCTGCTTGGTGATCAGCGACCCAATCGCGAACGCGAATGGCACGGTGAAACCGACATAGCCGAGATACAGCATCGGCGGATGGATCACCATGGTCCAATACTGCAGCAGCGGATTTAAGCCGCGTCCCATGCCTTCCACGATGTTGCCGCGGCCGGCCATCAAGACCGCGAAGGGGCTCAGCACGAAGGCGATGAGAATCAGGAAGAATGTTTCGGTGACCATCAACACCGAGGTGACCCAGGGCATCATGTCGCGGAACTTGCGCCGGTTCATGAAGACGACGACCGCGGAATAAGTCGAAAGCAGCCAGGCCCACAGCAGCAGCGAGCCTTCTTGTCCACCCCACCAGGCCGTGAACTTGTAAATGTTCGACATGGACTGGTCCGTGTGCGACGCGACGTAAGCCACCCGGAAGTCGCCCGTAAGCAGGAAATAGACCAGGAGACCCGAGGCCAGGGTCAGCAGAATCCATACGGAATAAACCGCGCGCTCGGCGCTGACGATCAAGAACGGACTCTTCTTGAGCTTGCCGACCACCGAACCGATCACCGCGTAGGCGGCGAGACAAAAAGCCAAAAGGATCGCGAGCGCGCCGATATTTTCCATTCGAGTCCAGTCCTCTAAAATGTCGTGCAGGCACTCGCCTGCGGTCTACTGAATTTACTACATGCCGGCCCGTGACGCGTCCTTCTTCAACTGCGGCTTGGCTTCGTATTTCGACGCGCACTTGGCCTGAATCTTACTGGCTTGGAAGACGCCGTCGGACCCAAGCTTCCCGTCGGCCAGAGCCTGTGCGCCATCTTTGAACGTATCCGGCAGCGGATCATTCCCGGTGTAAACGACGTTCAGTACCCGGGCGTCCTGATGCAGGGTGAATGTTACTTCGGAGCCATTACGATGGATGGAACCCTGAGTCACGTCGCCGCCCACGCGGAGCCGCTTGCCCTTGGCCTGATCGCCCATTTGTCCCAGCTCCGCGATGGTCTTGTAATAGGTCTTGCTTTCGCTGATGCCGCCCATCGCCAGCCACACCAGTACACCGATTATCACCACGACCAAAGCCCCGAACTTCAAGTATGTCTTCATGGTTTACTCCTGAAATCCCAGTATAACGCCGATGCCGCTAATTCAGAGCCATCCGGCGCTCGGAGCTGCTATGACAAAGCAGGCAAGCGATTCGCAAATCTTCAGGCGTTGCACAGGCCAGTGTGTAAAGCCGATTGTTCATTCCCCAGGAAATAGTGCTGCTATTAGCGTTCAGAGCTGCATGCTGGACGCTCGATTTATTTTTTGAAATCAATAATTTAGCGTCATGCCTTCCCACTCGACAAGCGATCTCGACACCATCGTGGGACACGCGCGCGCCGGTTAAACGGACATTGGACGAGTCGGCAAGCAAGGGAACATCGAGACCGGCGTTGGCTTTCACCCAGTCCCGGATCTGGATGGCGCTTGCCGAACTGATTACGAGATCGCGGCGCGAAGGAACGCCCCATACGAGCACGACAACCAGCATCGCGGCAACCATTCCCCAAACCACAACCGCTCCCGTGGCGCGGCCTCTTAGGCTGCGGCATCGAGACTCGTCTCGATGCTCTGCCGGGGAAAGAGTCTCGAGGCCGCAGACACGAGTGTCCGCGCCACGCATAAGCGTTCTATTCCACAAATCTTCCGGCGCCGCTACACGGTGCAGCTTCCGCGCCAATACCGGTTCAATCCACATTCCCGCCTCCCCACGCCCCTCGAAGGTGCGACAACCGCCGCTCCAACACGCTATGCGCGCGATTCAGGCGCGACGCCACCGTGCCTTTCGAACAATTCAGAATCGCCGCGATTTCTTCGTATGACAACCCTTCCGTGTATCGCAGTACGATCACGATGCGCTGATCGGCCGGCAATTTGCCAACTATGCCCTGCACGTCGTTCTCAACCTCGGCCCGCAGCAACTTCTTCAACTGATTCTCGCCGGCATCCAGGAAATCCTGAATGAAGGGCATCAGCTTCCGGCTGCTTCGCTGATGGTCCAGACAACGATTCACAACGATCCGGTAAAGCCACGTCTCCAGACTGGAATCGCCGCGAAAGGATTGAATCGACGACAGCAGCTTCAGAAACGTTTCCTGAGCGATGTCCATGGCGGCCGCTTCATCGCCCGAGTATCGCAGGGCGATCGAATAAACCCGGTCCTTATAAGTTTCAAAGAGCAGACGAAAGGCGTCATAGTCGCCCCGTTGGCAGGCTTCGATCACCTCGCGGTCGTTTGCGTCTAGCACCATGCCGGCACCACCACCTTATGACGTTGGAGGGTGGAAATTTCTTCCGTGGATTTTTGAAAATCGACTTAGGCGTTTAACACGCGGTTCATGCGGTCGATGGCTTCATCGATTTCCGCGGTGTTCTTGAAGCCTAGCGTCACCGAATCCACGCATCCGAGGTTCATGGCGAATTTCATGGCGGCATCGCGATCTTCCGCGGTAGTAAACTGCCCTTCGCCAACCAGTTTCATGCTGATGACGCCCATTCCCTGCGCATGAACTTTCTTGGCATGCGCCACCACTTCGTCCACATTACCGTGCGCGTTCCCGTCGCGCGGATCGGGCGTATCCATCTTGGTTCCGTTATGGTTCATGCGGATCATGGCGATTTGGAGCCACTGATTTCCGGGAAACGTCCGCAATGCGGGCAGGCCGTGGACCGATGCTCCGCGGGCGAGAATAACTTTCTTTTGCTGCACTTCCAAAAAGCCATCTTGCAAACTTTGGTAGTCATTGCTCCACGTCGCCGGACGCAGGCAGTGCAACAGCATGATGTCGATATATTCCGTATTGAGCTGCTTGCGGAACTCGTCGATCTTGGGCGCCGGATCGCCTGACGATGCGGGAGTGCTGAGCTTGGTCATCAGCTTGTAGGTTTCGCGCGGGATGCCCTTGAGCGCGGTGGCCAGCATCTCCGGCATGCCGTGATAACTCTCCGCGGTCTCAAAGAAACGGATGCCGCGATCGTAGGCGTGCCGGACCAGCTTGGTGAACTCTTCCTGTCCAAGTTCGCGCTGCACGCGCCCGCCATGCGTGCCGGTTCCAAATGCGAGCCGGGTGACCTTGACGTTGGTATTGCCGAGAGTGACCCAATCGGTAGCGGATCGTTTGCTGGTCTGCGCGGCCGCCACCCCGCCGCCGAGTCCCGAAAGAACGGTGGCCGCGACGCCGGCTTTCAAGAAATCACGTCGAGATGTGTGCGCCATGAGATTTCTCCTGACGCTACTCTATCACTTCAGTCGGAGGGCCGTGCGGGAACGGAGTTCGTTTCCGGCTGCGAAAGCGCTGTATCATCGCCGCGGATGTTCCAAAGGCTCAGCCAGCTTCTGCGACAACGCAGACCAAGCAATGTGCCTGTGCTGAATATCGAACCCCCGAAATTCGAAACCATTGAAGGGCCTCGTAACGGCAGCGTGACCTGATATGTGGCTGCCGTTCTGGTTGCCTTGGCCGGGGGCTAGGTGCTGTTAACTTCTAACGAGGCTCCGCCTCAGACCGACGAGATGTATCCCATGGCCGGGGGATCGTCGATAAACTCAAGAATGGCCCCGGTCGAGCATGGAGCCGGAAACCGGTTCCGTCATTGGACCGCAAAGCGGTAGGTGGTCCCGAAG
>CATPCJ010000180.1 GCA_955652915.1 uncultured Bryobacteraceae bacterium | reverse complement strand
ATGCAATCCCGGTGCCGGTCACGCTAGCTCTTTCCCTCATGGTTGCCGCGACCGTCTGGAGCGGCGTGCATTATGCCTGGCGCGGCATCACACTACTAAGGGCAAACACGAATTGACGTGCGGTTCGCGCCGGGGTAGCCTGAAAGTGTGCCTGTTCCAATCTCCCGCTATCGAGTATCTGGTCATTACCTCTGGGCCGGTCTGGTTGCGCTGGGGCTGGCGGGTTTTTCCGGCTGGATGTCGCTCAACTGGCCGCTCTGCTGGATTGCCACGGCCTTGTTCGTACTGAGCGCCGGCATCGTGCTCTACCTCGCGTCGCGCCCCGTCATCGAAATCTACGACAATCATTTGAAGATTGGATCGGCCGCCATTCCGTGGCGCCACATCCGGCGGCTTGATCGCAGCGCCAATCTTCCCTTGATGGTGCGGCTGACTCTTTCGGACAAGACGAAAATTCTAGTGGTTTATCCCGGCGATCCCAACTCATCCAGCGGATTGCTGCGTCAGTTGCGCAAGCACTCTCGCGAAGCCCTGATCGATGGCGTGCCGTACCGGCAGTTCTGGGGAGAATCCGTTGCGGCGGCCGCGCTTGCCAGAAAATTATTGGCTTCGCCCCGAACGCCGTTGTTGCTTCCCGACGACGAAGCGGAAGTAGAGCGTATGTTCCAGCGCCTGAAAACGGTGGGGAATTTGGATTCCAAGGCCTCGCCCGAGGACAAGTAGGACAGCCGAATGTAGGGCAGGTTGGTAACCTGCCGCCGATTGGCAATCGGCCCGTTCGGTGAAGGGTATAAACTACAGGCCGATTAACAATCGGCGGCAGGATGCCATCCTGCCCCACAAAGATTGCGCACAATTTTCAAAACCGCGGGACCTTATTTGTGGCGATACCGGCGCGGGCTGGCGCTCGGGATGGGCTCGCTGGTCGTCAAAGACATCGTCGGCGCCGCACTCCCACTGGTGATCCGCGCTGGAGTCGATTCGCTCACCAGCGGTTTTCGCCTGGCGCTGGTTTTCCAGTTGGCGGCGCTCCTGGTTGGTCTCTCATTGCTCAAAGGGATCTTCCAATACTGGATGCGCGTGATTCTTATCGGCATCTCCCGCGACGTTGAGTTCGACCTCCGCAACGATCTTTTTTCGCATCTCATCACGCTCTCCTCGGATTTCTACGCGAAGTATCGGACCGGCGACATCATGGCGCGCTCCACCAACGATCTGAATGCCGTCCGCATGATGCTCGGTCCCGGAATCATGTACTGGACCGAAACCATGTTCACCGCCATCCTCTCCATCGGCGTAATGTTGTCGGTGAATTGGCAACTGACGTTGATTTGTCTGGTTCCAGCCCCCTTGGTCAGCCTGGTCGTGATTCTGTTCGGACGGCGCATTCACGATCGCTTCGAAGCGATCCAGAAAATGTTCTCCGACATCAGCAGCCGCGTTCAGGAGAACCTTTCGGGTGTCCGCGTGATTCGCGCCTATGCGCAAGAAGACGCCGAGACCCGCAAGTTTGAGTTGCTGAACCAGGACTATGTCGAGCAGAACATCGGCCTTGCTAAACTTTCCGCTCTCTTCATGCCGCTGCTGCAAGCGCTTATCGGGATGGGATTCCTGATTGTGCTGCTCTTCGGCGGCTATCAGTTGCTTCAGCATCGGCTTTCGCTCGGCAGCTTCCTCATGTTCAACACCTACATGGGCATGCTGGTGTGGCCCATGATCGCGCTCGGCTGGGTAGTGAACCTGATGCAGCGCGGGACCGCGAGTTGGGAGCGAATCATGGAACTGATGCGGGAGAAGCCGGCGGTTGTTGGGAGGGAATCCAGGCCGTCCCAGGACGTCAAGGGCGAGCTGCGGTTTTTGAACGTGGAGATGCAGTACCCGGCGGGTGCGGCGCTCAAGAATGTGAAGCTTACGATTCCGGCCGGCGAGACCGTCGCGATTGTCGGGCACACCGGAAGTGGGAAAAGCACGCTGGTGAGTCTGATCCCGCGCCTGATCGATCCCACGGGCGGCGAGGTCCTGCTCGACGGCGTGAATCTTCGCGACCTCGATCCGCAATGGCTGCGGCGGCAGATTGGGTTTGTTCCCCAGGAAACTTTCTTGTTCAGCGCTACACTGGCCGAGAATATTGCGTGGGGAGTTGACAGCGCAACCGAAGCCCAAATTGAGCGGGCGGCCGAATTGGCGGGGCTCGCTCCGGACATCGCCGGCTTTCCAGCAGGCTATCGGACCATGATCGGCGAGCGTGGTCTCACGTTGTCCGGCGGTCAGAAGCAACGCGTGGCGATTGCACGGGCCATTCTCCGGGATCCGCGGATCCTTGTCTTGGATGACGCGCTTTCCAGCGTCGATACACTCACTGAGGAACGGATTCTCAACGGATTGACCGACGTAATGCGCGGCAGGACTACGGTCCTTATCTCGCATCGTGTTTCCACCGTCCGTGGCGCCCGGCGGATCTTCGTGCTGGAACACGGCGAGATCGTGGAACAGGGCACCCATGCGCAGTTGGTCGCAAGCGGCGGATATTATGCCGATCTATATCAGAAACAATTGCTGGAAGAAGAGCTCGAGGCCATTTAGATCGAACATTCCACCCAAATATTTCGTTAGACGTACGAGGTGAGAAGTATGCTGAAAACCTTGCTGCAGTTGTCCCTGGCCGGTGCGTTCGTGACTACGGTAGCGCTGGCCGACGATTGGTCGAAGAAATTTGTCGTGTCCGGCAAACCCGAGTTGCGGGTGGATGCGAATGACGGCTCCGTGACGATCCGTACCTGGGACCGCAAGGAGATCGAGGCCAAAGTTACCACCGTGGGGTGGAGAATATCCGCGTCCGAAGTTCAGATCGTCGACCACCAGATGGGGGACTTAGTCAAGCTGGAAGTGCGCACGCCGCACCGCACATTTGTTGTTTTTGGAAACCGGTCCATTCGTGTGGAGCTACAGGTGCCGCGCGAACTGCGCTCCGACATCCGTACTGGCGATGGAAGCATCTCGGTAGAATCGCTGCGAGGCGAAACGCATCTCAATACGGGGGATGGACGGATCGATGCGCATGGGCTGGATGGCAAACTCGACGCGAGCACCGGGGACGGAAAGATCCGCGTTCACGGCAGGTTCGATCAACTGAATCTGCATACCGGCGACGGCAGTATTGAGGCGGAAATCGCGAGCGGCTCCAAGATGACTTCGGAGTGGAGCGTGGGTACCGGCGACGGTCACGTGACGCTGCGGTTGCCGCCAAATTTGTCGGCCGATCTCGATGTGCACACCGGAGACGGACACATCGAGTCCGATCTGCCGGTGACGGTTTCCGGCACTCATCGCGATCACGAATTGCGCGGCAAGCTCAACGCCGGCGGACCGCTCTTCACGGTGCGAACCCATGATGGGTCCATCCGCTTGGAACGCCTGTAGGGCAGGATGGCATCCTGCCGCGGATTGGAAATCCGCTTGGTTTTGCATCCGGAATTACTCACAGGCCGATTGCCAATCGGCCGCAGGTTACCAACTGTTACCAACCTGCGCCACAGTTAAATCACCTTCGCGGCGATCGCGCCCTTCGCCAGGCGTATGTTCACCTCGGAACCCGCGGGCGCTTCCGCCGGTTCCTTCACAATCCGGGCCGCCTGGTTGGTCACGATCGCATAGCCGCGCTCTAGAATTTTAAGCGGACTTAATTGAGTCAGGTGGGCGATCAACGGGTTGAGGCCACCTCGCGCTCGTGTCAAACGCAATCTTGCGAGTTGCCCCAAGGCGGTCTCCGCTGCATCCAGCCTTCGTCTTACCGCCGCGAATCGCAACCGCAGATCCAGACTGCGGAGCCGCGCCGCCAGTTCTTCCAGCCGTTTTCTACCAGCAGCGTGTCTGGCATTAGCCCGCTCGCGCAGCCGGTATTCCAACTCGTCCACACGCTGCTGCTGACGCCCGATATTCCGATGGAACACCGCCGACGCGCGCTCTACGCCCTGGTTCTGCAGCCGCCGCGCGGCCATCGCCAGACGGTATCGAATGGATTGCAGCAACTTATGTTCGGAAACGCCAATCTGCTCCAGCAGTTGCTCGCGAGTACAGATCGCCAACTCCGCGGCCGCCGACGGCGTGGGCGCGCGCAGGTCCGCGACGAAGTCCGCAATCGTGAAATCCGTTTCATGGCCTATGGCGGAAATTACAGGCACGCTGCAGGCCACGATCGCTCGCGCCACCGCTTCTTCATTGAATGTCCACAGATCTTCCAGCGATCCGCCGCCGCGCGCGAGAATCACCACATCCGGCCAATTTGAACTACTGAAGTATTCGATAGCGCGGCAAACCGCATCGATGGATCCTTCCCCCTGCACCAGCGCCGGATAAAGGCGGATGTGCAGTCCCGGGAAGCGGCGGGAAAGAATCTGCGTGATATCGCGGATCACCGCGCCCGTTGGGGACGTGACGATTCCGATTCGGCGCGGCAGTCGCGGGATGGCTCGCTTGCGGGCGGCCTCGAACAGTCCCTCCTCCGCCAGTTTTCTCTTCAATTGCTCGAAGGCGAATTGCAGAGCCCCGTGGCCCTGAGGCTCCAGCGCTTCCACCAGCAATTGATATTCGCCGCGCGCCTCGTAGAGATCGATGTGCCCCCGCGCCAGCACCGCCACGCCATCCCGCGGCTTGAATTTCAAATATCGAAGCGACGCGCGGAAGCAAGCGCAGCGAATTTGCGCATTGTGATCCTTCAACGTAAAATAACAATGTCCGCTCGATACCGTCCTGACGCCTGAGATTTCTCCGGCCACCCAGATGTCGTCGAATTCCGTTCCAAGCAGATCGCGGATGCGCGCGTTCAATTGAGCGACTGTATAGGTGGTGCGTGTAGGGCCCCAGGTGAGCGCCAGTTGTTCCATCTAAGACCATAGTAATCTGTTCAAATAAAATCTGATGATTAGAAACTTCACCGATCTTTCAGGCCGCGTTGCGGTCGTCGTTGGCGGTACATCCGGACTCGGCCGCAGTCTCGCGCTCGGTCTCGCGGAAGCAGGAGCGGCAGTAGTTCCCTCCGGGCGGCGGCAGGACCTGGTAGACGAAGTAAGCGCGGCGGTTGGCGCGCTGGGGCGCGAGACGCTGAACTACAGCGTGAATGTATCGGACCGGAAATCGATCGATACGTTGCGCGACGCTGTGCTGAAGCGTTTCGGCCGGGTCGACGTTCTGTTGAATGCGGCGGGCCGGACCAAGCGAACGCCCACCAAAGACCTGCCGGAGCAGGAATGGGAGGATATCCTCGACACGAATCTGACCGGCATGCTGCGCACCTGCCAATCGTTTTACGAGCCGCTGCACGCCAGCAAGCGCGGCCGCATCATCAACATCGCTTCGCTCAGTTCTTTCGTTGGGCTCTACGAGGTGGCTGCGTACGCCGCATCGAAATCGGGCGTGCTTTCCCTCACCCGAAGCCTGGCGGTGGAGTGGTCGAGAGTGGGGATCAATGTTAACGCGATCGCCCCTGGTGTTTTTCGGACAGACCTGAACTCCGCCTTGCTGGATGGAACACAGCGCGGCCAGGAGTTTCTGATGCGCACGCCGATGGGCCGTTTCGGAAATCCTGAAGAACTGATTGGGGCGGCGGTGCTGCTGGCATCCGACGCGGCCAGCTTCATCACCGGCCAGTGCATCGCCGTGGACGGCGGCTTCCTGGCATCGGGAGTAAATGTTTAAACGTGGCGCGGACTCTTAGCCTGACACGAGCGTCCGCGCCACATGTTGTTAGAAGTGCAGCTTTAGAGCGAACTGCAGAATCCGAGGGTCCCCAATGCTGGGCAGCAGCAACGATCCACCGGGTGCCGCCGCGGTATTCGTGATCAAACCATACTGGGATGAACTCAGGGCGCTGGTCGGGTTGTCGAAGTTCGCCCGATTGATCACGTTGAATGCTTCGAAGCGGGCTTCCAAGCGGAACCGATCGCGAATCGGGAAGCTACGGCTTAAAGTTACGTCGACATTAACCGCCCCTGGCCCTTGCAGCGCGTTGCGTCCGGAGTTCCCGAACGTACCCACCGGATTCGCGGCAAACGCCACGCCTACCGGCGCCAGATAAGCTACGCAGGCCTGGGTGGCCAGCGGGCAGGTAGAACTGGTTGCGTAGGCATTCCCGGCAATCTGTATCGGCCGGTCGTTACCCAAACCAGTGCGGGAATTGTCCGCTCCGGTAGTGACGCTGAACCGCCGGCCGCTGATGGCGCGAATGATGGGCGCAAGCTGCCAGTTGCTCAGAAGTCTGTTCACCCAAGGATTGCCGCCTTTCACGGTGCTGACGGCGACCATGGAAGTGTTGAAGACGTGCCGGATATCGAAGTTGCAGGGTCCACGATCGGCTCGGCGGTTGAATGGCTGCGAGTTAGGCGCACCACCCAGTTCACCTGTGAAATCGAAATCTGAGACGCACACGGAATTGGTGTAATTCGTCAGCAGGGTGAAGCCGTGCCCAAAGCGATGCTGTAGGGACACAAGCAATGCCTCGTAGTGGGCGTTGGCGCCTTCATCGGCTTGGTTGACGCTCCCGTAGGCCGCACCTTTGGGAGTCCGCAGGACCAGCACGCGGCGCGATTCGGTGTTGGAAGTTTGGGAGCACGCACCATCCTTGGTGAGGCCATATTGACCAGCAACGCAGTTGCCGGGTATGAACACTGCGGGGTTGATCTCCGAGCCTATCCAAAGATGAGTCGTCTTATTGCCGATGTAGCTCACGGTTGCCAGCCAATTACCCGCGAATTGTCTCTGGTAACTCGCATTCCATTGCACCATGTAGGTGGGTTGCGTGTTCCTGGGCATTTGGATGTAGACGCCCGAAGTGGGCGGGAATGTTCCGGTGGAGGGGAACGGATTCCCTCCCGGAAAATTCAGGTAGGGATCGCTGAACCCGCCGGGGGGATTGGAAATATTGATGGAACCGCCGTAGGGCGGGTTCGTGGTCTTGCGCTCGTCGAAGAACAACTCGGCGTTGTCGAAGAGAATGGCGCCGCCAACGCGGAAGCTGTCGCGTCCATCTCCATGCGGATCCCACGCCAGCCCCACGCGCGGGGCGAAGTTCATCAAGTGCCGGTTCCACAGGGAACGGGGATATCCGGCGTCTCCTGGAAAAACCAGGCCCACGGGCGCGTTCTTGAAAACCGAGCTCACTTGTCCCGCGTCGAATCTGGCCGGGTCAAGATAAGTGCCCCGTCCGTACTTGTCCGTATTAGGAAGAACGGGTTCCCAGCGCAAACCGGCATTAATGGTCAGGCGCTTGTTCATCTTGAAGCTGTCCTGAATGTAAAGCCCGATGATACTGGTACGCAGGTCATCCGGCGTCGGGTTGGTTTGGCCGAAAGCACTATCTTTTCCGATCAGGAAATCCGCCAGATTATTCCCAGTGCCGAGACTATTGCTGTTAAATGTGACGGTCCCGTTCTCGTTGAAGCCGGAGATGAGATTGTTCTGGGTACGCACGAAGTTGACGCCAAACGCGATCTGATGACGCCCCCGTACCAGATCCATGTCGTTGGCGAGCTGGAAGCTATTTACATTGAAGTGGCCGGGCGCACAGGTGCCGCAACCGACACTGAAATAGTTGGTGACGGTAACCAGCAAGAAGTTTGGCACCTTCTGGAACATGTTGATGCCGATATCATTGGGACCGATTTGATTCGGTGCGGGTCCGCGGTCGTCGCGGCGCCGCGTGAAGGTGAAGTGGAACGAATTCACCGTGGTCGGATTGAGAGAAAAAGTGTCGCCGATGGTAGCGGACTGGACTCGCTCCAGGTTTCCAGGCTGCGTGGTAGTCAGCAGATTATGTCCGTCGTAGACGGAGGGGTTGCTGAATTGAGCCAGGAAATATCTGCCATAAAGCGAGTGCCTCGTATTATGTGCCCAGTCGATGCGGCCGATGATCTGATCCTCGTCGCCGGTCTGCGGAATTCCGTACTGTATCTTGCCGCAAGGGTCGTTGGTAGTGGGTATGTAGCTGGTGGCCAATTTCAATGCCGACGCATTGATCTGGCCCTTGGGTATCTGGTTGGTGTTGGCATACGGCAAACCGGTTGTTGGATCCTTCAGGACGATCGCTTTCCCGGCGTTACAGCCCGCTGACATCAGGGTGCTGAAATCGCCTGCCAGGGCAGCCGGAGTCAAAATGGTGTTGGTTACGGTTGGCGGCTGAGAGCGGTTCCTGGTGCCCTGGTAACCACCAAAGAAGAACAGCTTATTGGCGATGATTTTTCCGCCCGCCGTTGCGCCAAATATGTTCCGCTTCAGGCTGTCGTGCGCCGGCGCGAAAAAGGGCCGCGCGTTCACATTGCCGTTGCGCAGATATTCGAACAAGTCTCCGTGAATCTGATTCGATCCGGATTTGGTAACCACGTTCACTGTCGCGCCAGGATGCGTTCCGAAGCGAGCGGACAGCGCGCTGGTTTCGACGCTGAATTCCTGAAGTGCGTCCGGGAAGGGGAACGGAAGGTTGACGTTGGTCATGGTGTCGGTGTTGTCGCCGCCGTCCAGGAGATAAGCCGTACCGTTAAACTGCCCGCCGGCGACGGATATGGTGGTTGAACTGTTATAGTTCTTGCTGCCCACCATCGAGTTGCCTCCCGGGGGTTGATAGGAGGCGCCGGAAAGCAGGACCAATTGCGTAGCCTGCCGGCCGTTGAGCGGAAGATCGTTGATGCGCTTTTCGTCGATAACCTGAGCGATGCCGTTTTCGTGGGTCTCCACCATCGCGGTCTGAGCGGTGACCTCGATCTTTTCCGATAGCGAGCCGACTTGCATCACAATGTTCAGCGTCGCGCTCTGGCCTACCTGTAAGACGATTCCAGACTGCAGATAATCCTTAAACCCGCTGGCTTGCACCTCCAGCTTGTATGGCCCCACGGGAAGATTGGAAAGTACGTACCGGCCGGTCTGGTCCGTCACGGTGGACCGTACGATCTGCTTTTCGACTTCCGTGGCTCGAACCTCCGCGTTGACCAGGGCGCTACCGCTTTGGTCGGAAACCGAGCCGGTAATTTCGGCTATGGCAACTGCCTGAGCGCGCGCCGTGGACGGCGCCACAAGCAGGCAAACCATAGAAATCGCGAGAGAAAGGACGACAGATGTCGACCGGGTAATAGGCATCATGGCAAACTCCCTTGAACAGGAACTCGGCATCACCGCAACCAAACAATAGACTTGGCCGCAGGTTGGCTTCGTTTTAGTCGTTACAGAATCGTAATTGGTTTTCGTAAGATCTGTCAAATAGATTTAGTCGCTGACTATAATCGGTTTGGCCGATGCAACGCAGCCATCATTCTCTAATACAAGTAATGATAGTGGTGGCGCTCGGGGAAAAATCCACGTCTTCTTTAAATAGATTTAGCCCTCTTCCGGGCCGTACGTCCGAGCGTGGTTACCAATATCGAAGCCAACTCCCGGATGGCGTTCGGCAGAATCTCCGCGTCCACCGACACCAATGCCAGGTTGCGCGTGAGCGGCATTCCATTCACACGCAACACCCGCAATTGAGTGCTGGACGAGCGCTGCGCCACGGCGCAGAGCGGCAAAATCGAGGCGCCCAGACCGGCCCGCACCAGGCTCTTGATGGCTTCGTTATTTTCCACCTCCATGGTGATGTGCGGCGTTATGTTCAGCAATTCGAAGTAACGGTCGATCAGGCTTTGCATGGCCGTGTTTTTTTCGTAGAGGATGAAGCGCAACGCAGACAGGTCGGCCGGTTCGAGGGACGTTTTTCGGGCAAGAGGATGATCCTGATTGAGAACGACCACCAGTTCCTCGCTGCCAAGCGACGTAACGAAGAGGCCCTTCGGAGCAACGTCGGTTTGCATCACAACCGCCAGATCCAGGTTTTGCGATTGCATGGCGCCGAGAAGAAATTCCGTATTGCCCGACAGCACGATCAGTTCGATCTCGGGAAAGCGCCGCTTATAGTCGGCTAGGACCTGTGGCAGCCGGTAGGTGAGTGTGGTGGGCCCCACGCCCAGGCGCACCGTGCCGCGCTTCAGGGCACTGAGCTCGCGAACGGCCATTTCGGCGTTCTTCAGATCGCGAAAGATCTTTTCCGTATATTGCAGCAGCAGCGTTCCAGCTTCGCTCACGACCACCCGTTTACCGACCCGCAAAAAAAGCGAGCAGCCCAGCTCATGTTCCAATTGACCGATATGCTGGCTGACGGTGGATTGCGAAAGGTGCAGGGCCGCGCCGGCGCGAGTGAAGCCTCCGTTCTTGACCGCTGCTTGAAACACTCGAAGCTGGTGCAGATCCATTCTTCATTCTGATGATTGTGGCGGCCCCAAGTAAAGCGTGCCGGCGGCTTATGATTATTCGACTTGTTGATTCTTGGGTTATTTTAACCAGCAGAACCGTCGTTTTGCTTACTGGATTCCATCCTTGATTGGTTATTACATATACACGTCCAGCCAAGCAGCCCTATCCTGAATTCAAGTCTCAGGGAGGATCCAAAAATGTTCCAATTTCATACTCGTATCGCTGTTGCCTTCACGTTGTTTGCCACAGCCGCATTCGCGCAGGTGGCCGGCCGGCTGACTGGATCGGTAAGAGACGCATCCGGCGCAAGCGTCGCCAGTGCGACCGTCAACCTGTATGTGCCGGGCGGCAAATCGCCGATCCTGAGCACAAAAACAACCAACGACGGCTTGTTCGAAATTGCAACCGTACGGCCTGACGTGTACGAGGTTGCGGTGCAGGCGTCCGGGTTCGCCGAAGCCCGTATCGGCAATGTACACGTCGATCCATCTCAAGCTACTTCGCTTCCGCCCATCACGCTGCAAGTCGCCACGACGACGCAAACGGTGGAAGTATCGGACAGCGGCGGAGCCGCGGTGCAGACGACATCGGCCGAGGTATCGACCACTCTTTCGCAAGCACAGATCGAGACACTGCCCGTGCTGGACCGCCAGGTGAGCGTGCTCTTCATCACGCAGGCGGGCGTCACAGGCGACCGCACCAATACCGCGATCAACGGCCTGCGCCCCGGATACACCAACGTGCTCCTGGACGGCATCAACATTCAGGATTCAGTCCGTACCAACTCGCTGGACTTCATCCCGAACAAGTTGACCATCGGGCAAATCGCCGAGATGACCGTCGCCACTTCCAATATGGATTCCAGCGTCGGCGGCAGCGCCAGCAGCATCAGCTTGAGCACGCCGTCCGGCACCAACTTCTTCCACGGCAATGCGTACTGGTACAACCGCAACAATTATTTCGCCGCGAACGATTGGTTCAACAACAAGAACGGAATCGCGAGACCGTTCGAGAACCTCAACCAACTCGGCGGTTCGATCGGCGGACCCATCAAGCACGACAAGCTGTTTTTCTTCACAAATTACGAGGCTTATCGGGATCGCAAGCAGACATCCAAGGACACCACGATTCTGACACCGACGGCGCGCCAGGGTATTTTGCAATACCGCACGGCCGCGGGCGTTCAAACCTTCAATGTCCTGGATCCGTTCAAACTCGGCATCGATCCCGCGATTCAGGCGCTATTGTCCAAAGTGCCGGCGGCAGGCAACAACAACCAGTTCGGCGACCAGTTGAACACCACTGGTTACACTTTCAATGCGCGCGGCAACGAAACGCGCGATAACGTCACCGGCAAACTGGACTATTACCTGACCTCGCGCCACGCATTTTCCACCAGCTACATCTGGAATCGCGATCTGGTGGATCGTCCCGATCAAGGCAGCTTCTACACCGTGATTCCGCCCGTCACCAACGACAACAACGCCCACTTCCTCTCGTCGTCGTGGCGATGGAATCCGCGCGCGACTCTGACGAACGAACTGCGTGGAGGATTCGACCGGCAGGTTGGGAGCTTCGTCAATTCGGCCGGGAACCCGCCGTACTATCTCACGGGACTGCTATTCACGCCGCCGGCCAGTCAGTCGACGCCCGAAGTACGCCGCACAAATTCCTACAGCATCCAGGACAATGCAAACTGGGTTCACGGCAGCCATTCAATAGCGTTCGGCTTCCAGGCGGCGCTGTTGCGTACAACCGACGCGATTGCGTCCGGCATCGTGCCGAGCTTTGGCCTGGGACTCTCCACCAAGAGTCCATACGGCTTCAAGTCCGGAGATATTCCCGGCGCTTCGTCGACCGATATTACGCGCGCCAACAATCTCCTGGCGACGTTGGCCGG
Organism: uncultured Bryobacteraceae bacterium; assembly: GCA_955652915.1. GTDB lineage: Bacteria > Acidobacteriota > Terriglobia > Bryobacterales > Bryobacteraceae > Palsa-89. The sequence continues at coordinate 1,853 of CATPCJ010000180.1, read as the reverse complement.
CCTGGTTTCCACCGGCGCCCAGACTTTTAACGCGACCACATTGACATCAGGTTTTGTGGCGGGCGCGTCGCAGCAGGTGAACAGCAATCTCGGAAACTACGCTCCGTACATCCGCGATAACTGGAAAATCCGGCGCAACCTTACGCTGACTCTGGGTTTGCGGTGGGAGTACTTCACTCCGGTGAACGTCACCAGCCCGATGATCGAGCCGGTGATCACGAACGGCAACGTCCCCGCTTCCTTGCGCGGGAATGCAGCGTTGACGTTCATACCGGACCCCCTGTATAAACGCGACCTCAACAACTTCGCGCCCAACGTGGGTTTCGCTTACGATGTCCGTGGCGACGCCAAGACCGTTATCCGCGGCGGGTACAGCATTGTTTACTCGGCCGACAATCTGCTGAACGATATCCCGAACACCACATTCTTCGGCGTGAACAACGGCCTGAGCGCGAACGTCAGCGTGGCCAATCAGAATACCACCGTGAGCAAGGGCCTGCCGTCTCTCACTCCTCCGGCCTTCGCCATTCCAACATCGTTCCAGAAGAACTTCGATGCCAGCCCAAGTTCTCCGCCGGCCTACGGTGTGGTGGATCCCAATCTTGCCACGCCCTACGTTCAACAGTGGAACATTTCGGTGGCTCATGACATCAAAGGGTTCATCATGGAAGCGCGCTATGTAGGCAATCACGCGGTGAAGATGTTGCGCGGCGTAGACTTCAACCAGATCAACGTGAACCAAAATGGTTACGTGCAGGATTTCATTCGCGCGCGGAACAATGGCGCGCTGTCTTTGGCGGCGGGCAAGGGCTTCAACCCCACCTACAATCCAGCGATCCCGGGCAGCCAGAATCTTCCGTTCTTCAACTCGGTGGGCGGCGGCTTCCTCACGAATTCACAAGTCGCGGGATTGATCCAGACCGGTGAAGCCGGAACGCTGGCTCAACTGTACCAGTCGAACGGAATTCTGCCCGACGATAATTTCAGCTTCTTCCCGAACCCATTGACGCTGTATCAAAACGTGCTGACGAACTACAGCAATTCCACGTACAACGGATTGCAGGTGGAAGTCCGGAAGCGGACTCGCAGCGGGATTCAGTTCCAGGCCAACTATACGTTCAGCAAGTCGCTGGGCGACGCGTTGGCGCAGCGCGGCCTGGATCCGATTCTGGACGTAAACAACGCGGGGCTGGAGAAAGCCCGCACCCCGTTCGACACCACGCATGCGTTCAAGCTGAACCATTCCGTTCCGCTGCCATTCGGCGCCGGGCATCGCCTGCACACCAACAAGTTCGGCGATCGTATCCTGGGCGGCTGGACTTACAGCGGCTTCCTGCGCATCGAATCCGGGCCGCCGGTGTCGATACTTTCCGCGCGTGGAACTCTGAACCGCGGCTCGCGCTCCGGCCAAAACACCGTGGACACCAATCTCACGCTCGATCAGTTGAAGGCGATCACCGGCCTGTACAAAACCGGCAATGGTCCGTACTTCATCGATCCCGCTCACGTAAATCCGACGTCGGGACAAGGCGTTGCGCCGGACCTACAACCCGCCTTCAACGGACAAGTGTTTTTCAATCCGCAACCGGGCTCGCTAGGGTCTTTGCAGCGTCGTTTGCTGGATGGCCCGGGATTCTGGATGTACGATGCAGCGCTGATCAAGGATTTCAAGATCACCGAGCGACAGAGCATACAATTCCGCGCGGACGCGTACAATCTGTTCAATCACCCGAACTTTTTCGTGGGCGATCAGAAGGTGAACGATCCAACATTCGGACAGATCACGAGCATGAACTCCACCAATTACGGGATCAGCACGCGGCAGTTGCAATTCGGTTTGTTTTACCGCTTCT
>CATPCJ010000179.1 GCA_955652915.1 uncultured Bryobacteraceae bacterium | reverse complement strand
TTTTGGACGGTTCGGGGAGCCAACGATATCATTGCCCTGCGCTGCTGCCATCTCAACGGCCGGTTTGAGGATTACTGGGAGACCCGCGGGGCGGCTTGATCTCCACTTCTATGTCGCACACCCAGTTCAGAGCGATTCGTTGTGCATCCGCCTACTCGATGTTGTACTCGCTGCGGAGCACGTCCAGATTCTTCTGGGCGAGTGGCTGAAACGGTCCTTCGATGGCAACACACAGTTTGCTGTACCGGACTGCTTCGATTGCCTTGCTGCGGTCGCGTAGCTCACTGGCCAGGGCATAGTTGTCGTATCCAAGGTAGAAGTATGCGGCCGCCAGCGCCTGGGTGTTGTCGCGGATGTGGGAAAGAGCCGCGCGCAGATAGCGGTCCGACAGACTGTAGCGTCCCTGCTTGCCATAGATAACGCCCACCATCCAGTTCGCGGAGCCGGTGTACCTGATCTTTTTCCGTTCCCATTCCTCCGGGGTGGTTCCTTCCGGTCTGGGCTTTCTCGGCATCAAATCGAGAATTCGAATAGAATAATTCAGCACCTTCTGTAAATCATGATCGCGGCGCATGTTGTAGTCCGCGACGTTCATCAGGTAATCGACGTTGTCCGGATCGTCAACCAGCCCTCGCTCCGCTTTCTCCGGGCTCATCGAAGCGAAATCGATGCGCACCGGTTCCTTCTTCGCGGCCATCAGAAATTTGCTCTGTGGGTTGCGCAATTCCAGGAGACGCAGCAGCTCGGCTTTCCGGCTACGATCGGACTGGGCCTGGTTCGAGAGAACATATTCCGCGTAATTCATTACCTGCTTCGCATATTCGATCTGCTTGGCCCAATCGGGAACATCGTCGGGATCGGCCGGCCGTTTTGCTTTTGCGGCGCGGGCGGCAACGTCCCAGGCCTGTGCGGCGTACTTTTCAATTAGCGCCGCATCGTTATTGCTTTCGGCAACGTGCAGAGCGGCATGCGCGGCGTCCACATCGTTGGGATCGACAGCCAGCAAACTTTCGGCGGTAGCCAATATCTTGTCGGATTGCTTGGTCTCGACGTAAATCGGCAGCAGTTGCTCATACACCCAGGCGATCGAGGTTGTCCGCGGAAACTGGACGGCGTATTTTTCAAGGAGCGCTAACTTGCGCGCCGCCAGTGGTTCCTGTTGAATTCTCTGCAACAGAATACCGTCGTCGCTTTCGGCGTCCACATCGAGCTTATGGCGGTCGGCGGCAAACGCCCCGGCGACGATCAGCAGGGCAAGCGCCGGAACATGGAATCTCATTGTGGCCTCCTCCTGAGACCGAACGATAATCCTCCTTCGGATTTGTATGAGGAAAACTTTAGGTATGGCCTTAGAACTTTGGTACCAACGTTGCTCCTACCTCATGACGGTACGCGTGAATGGGGTCCCAACGTGGTAAAATCGCGAAGCTTTCAAAGAACCTATGTTGATTCCACAAACGTACGCTGGCGCGTTGATTCTAATTGTTCTTTCGATGATTTGCTGGGGCTCCTGGGCCAATGCATTCAAGCTGACGGGGAAATGGCGCTTCGAGTTGTTCTATTACGACTACTCACTGGGCGTGCTGCTGGCGGCGATTATCGCGGCCTACACGTTTGGGTCCATGGGGGACGACCTATCGTTTTCCGACAACCTCATTGTGGCCGGGAAGCGCAATATGGCCTGGGCCCTGGCTGGCGGCGTGGTTTTCAATCTGGCCAACATGCTGTTGGTGGCGGCAATTTCGGTGGCTGGTCTCGCGGTGGCGTTCCCGGTTGGAATCGGGCTGGCGCTGGTGGTGGGAGTTGTCTGGAATTACTTCCTGAATCCCCAGGGCAATCCGATCTTGCTTACGGCGGGAGTAGTGCTAGTGGTGGGCGCGATTATTGTCGACGCGCTGGCGTATTCGTCGCATAAGGGTGGTGCGAAGATCCCAGCGCCTACCGCGGGCAGGGGCAAATCGCCACCAAAGCCGCGCGGCGCCGGACTGAAGGGCATAGGATTGAGTTTGATCAGCGGCGCGTTGATGGGTTCGTTTTATCCGCTGGTGGAAATGGGGAAAGGCGCCGGTATGGATGCCGGCGGCCTGGGCCCTTATGCCGTGGCGTTTATGTTCGCGATCGGCGTGTTTTTCTCGACGTTCATCTTCAATCTGTATTTCCTGAATCTGCCTGTGCAGGGCGAACCATTATCGATGTTCACCTACTTCCAAGGGACTCTGAAACAGCATGCTTTGGGGATCGCCGGCGGCCTGCTGTGGTGCACTGGCGCGATCGCGAATTTCACCGCCGCGAGCGCACCCAAGTCCGTTGAGGTGGGTCCGGCTGTCAGCTACGCCATCGGACAAGGCGCCACAATGGTGAGCGCTTTGTGGGGACTGCTGGTGTGGAAAGAGTTCGCCGGAGCGAGTCCAAAAGTGCGGTTCATGCTGGCGGCGATGCTCGTCTTGTTCGTCGGCGGCCTGGCGCTCATTTCGATAGCCCCCCTATACGTAAGGTGAAAGAGGTGACAGGCACCTCTTTCACCTTAAAAGAGCTTGAAATCTTCCGTTGAGTTTAGACGGCCTTGTGCCATGGTGGGGCTGCCTCCACCCCGTCCGCCTGCTTTGGCTAAAGTTTCCTTCGCGTTGATGCCGCTATCTTTGGACGCCGCCAGCAGGACCGAGGGAGGGTTTTCCGCCAGCGCCAGGAAGACGGATTTTTCGCCTGCCGTGAAACTTTGAGCTTCGGTGCGGACGTCTTCCGAGAGACTATCGACATGCCGCCTGACCCTGCGAATGCCGTCCGGACCGGGCGCGGTCTGCCCGTACAACTCGCGGCCGCGGGCTTGCGCTAATTCAGTGGAAAGACGCCGGCGGATTCTGTCGGATTCCTGAAATTTCTCCAACTGGGCCGCCACCAACGCTGGAGTCTCGTCCAGCGTCGCGGAGAACGATCGCCCGATTGCGGAGAGCGCCTCAAAATCCGCTCGCGCCCGTCTTACCGCGCGCATGCCGCATAGAAACTCGATTCGGAGATTCCCGCGGATTTTTTCCTGCCTGCGAATCAGGAGCGATCCGATTTCCCCGGTGGAGCGAACATGGGTGCCCCCGCAGGCGCTGCGATCGAGATCGTGGATGGAAACAATGCGGATGACGCCCTCGCGATCGGTTGGTTTGCGCAGGGCAAGATCCTCCGCGGCATCGCGGAAGCTGACCTGTACCGTGCGGTTTTCATAGACAACCTGATTGGCGCGCTGTTCCGCTTTTCGGATTTGTTCCGGCTCCAGCAGCCGGGAAACTTCGATGTTGCTGGATTCGGCTCCCAGGTGGAAGCTGACCGTCGGGGCGTCGAAGAGATCGATCAACACCGCCGACAAGAGATGCTGGCCGGTGTGTTGCTGCATGTGATCGAAGCGCCGCCGCCAGTCGATCGCGCCTGAAATTTCCGTATCGTGTAACGGCGCATCCAGGACATGCGCAACCCGGGTGTCCTCGTCGACAACTTCGTTTACAGGTACGCCGCCGAGTGTGCCGATATCGAAAGGCTGTCCGCCGGATGTTGGATAAAACGCGGTTCGGTCCAGGTAGATTCGGCGAAGATCCGGGCTCGACTCAATAACGCGAGCCCGGAATTCGGTTAGATAGCTGTCGTGGTAGTACAGGCGATCGGTCACTGAACCGATAATTGCACGAAATTGCTGACGACGCCGTTTAGCAGTAAGCTGAGCTGCACATCTCCCGAGGGCAAGGGTGGAATGTTGGCGTTCACCTGATACAGGCCGACGAAACCGGGAGTCAACCCCGCGAACGCCGCGTCGTTGCAGATCGCCTCGGAGAAGGGCGTATTTAGGCGGAAACACACCTGCACTCCACTTACCACGGCGAGAGGATTCGCTGGAGCGGGCGCCCCGGTTTGAACCGCTGGAGAGGTGGGCCCCAGTCCGATGGTATAAATCACAACCACGTCGCCGCTCTTTACTGGATGGGTTGGAATACCGGTTAGTACGGCGTCGGGTGTGGTCATGATGGCGTACGGTCCGCCATTGAACAAAATAAATCGCGGTACAGTGGCGGCGATGTTCACGAAGATCGAATTTCCGCGTTGACCATTGCGATCCACGCGAACGGTGGCCTGGCCGGGCGGCGTCTCGAAAGGAACTTCGAAATCGATCTGACCGCCGGAGATGAAATACAACGGCGTAGGCTGATTGTTCACGAAGACTTGTGTGCCGACGAGATTGGTTGGCAGGGGAACAGCCGAGGCCAACTGCGGGCCGCCGAGCGTGAACTGATCTCCAAATACGGCGGCAATGTCGCCCTGAGCGAGGGGTTCTCCAGGGGCAAACGTTCCGTTATTCACGGCTCCACCGGCAAACGCAACTGGCGCGGACTGCCCTACCACGAGCAACTGAACAGGAATCGTCACGGTGCTGTTGGCGGCATTACTCGCCACCGTTACGGTGCCTTGGTAGGTAGCCGCCGCGAGCCCCGTGGGATCCACCGTAATGCCGATCGCGGCGCCGTTATTCACGGATGCAGCCGAGAGCCAAGTGCCGGAGGCGGCCGCGGTTGCCGTGACGCCGGAAATGCTGAGCGTTCCCTGGCCCGCGTTAGAAACCGATACTGGTGTGGTCAGTTTGGTGGTGCTGCCTTGGACCGCGCGAAACTGCACTGTAGCGGCGCTTGCTTGAAGGATCGGCTGAGTGGTGATGTGCATCACCACCGGGAACGTCTTGTTGTCGGACGCGAGGGATGAACCGCTCAACGTGACGCTGCCGTTGGAATCGCCAACACCCATGCCGCTCAATGCAGTTGCCGTCACTCTATAGGGGATATTGAACTGGAAACTGCCGGCCGCATCCACGGCGATCATAAGCCACGGTCCGCCGGTGGTGCTGGTGGTCACCTTGCCGGCAGTGGTGAAGGCGCTTGAAGCGGACCCGCCCGGCGGTACAAAGAATTCCAATTTATCCGGAACGTTCCCGCCGATTTGGACTGTGACGGTGACGAACTGCGGCGCATCGACGGCATTCGGATCGCTAATGGTCACGATGCCGGTGTACATGCCTTTCGCGAGCGCTGAGGTTTGCAGCGCGATTTGTACCGGAGTGCAGGTGGCTGACAGCGTGCAGACATGTTGGGACCCCAGGCTCGCTGTTAGCCAGGGCACGGATGACGAGGTTTGCAAGCTCAGTGCGCCGTCGCCAATATTAACGGTATCCACAATTTGGGTCGGCCCATTCGCCCCGGCCGCCACCGGCACGGAGAATGCCGTCTGACTGAGGGCGAGCCTGGGCGCCGCATTCAAGATGGCGGCTGGGACAAGAATGAGAAGTAACAGACCAAAACTTTTCCTATAGATCACTGCTAGTGCTCCTTTTCGGGCATTTCATTTGGAATCGGCCAACGGAAAACCCCAACAGGAAACAATGTGGGGCGATGTAGGGCCGGACGCGAGAACGGACGTAAAACGGATTGCAGGTTGCGGGCCACTCTCTCAAGTTATGAACTCCGTGTGCACGATGGAATCGGATGGGATCGGTTTTGCCACAAGTACTGAGGCAGGGGTAAACAAAACACGTTCTTTTTCACATTAGCACGGAGCGTATCGCATATATGGGCATCCACTCTCGGCAAGCACGTGGCGCGGACACTCGTGTCTGCGGCCTCGAGACTCATCTCGAGGCTCTTTCCACGGAGCATCGAGACGAGTCTCGATGCGGCAGCCTGAAGGCCGCGCCACGGGAGCGGTATTGCATCGGCTCCCTTGGCCAGAGGCTGTCGCAACGCCTCAGCTTGTCAGCGGACAAGGCCGGCCGTCGAGGACGCCTCCTGCCAACGGTCGCGGTTCAGTTGGAATCGGCGATCTGAAAATCTGCCTTCAGGAACTGCCAATCGGGCAGTTCATAGACCCGCAATTTGGTTGGGACGTCGATGCTGACGGGCTTCATCTCGTTGGGACCCAGTGCTGGAACCTTGGCTGAAAACGTGATGAGCGGCGGATCGCCCGCTTTGGCGGCGGTCGTCCCCAGGCTCACGTCCAACTTCACATCGCCGACGTCGGCCTGGGAATGGTTCACCACGCCGAACTGCACCTGCAGATGCCCCGGACTCTTTTCGTTAACCCGAATGCCAACCAGTTCGATGTACTTGGCTAACGGATTTGTCTTGTTGGAGGCAGTTGTCCTGGCTGGTACGGATGGGGCAGGTTTGGGTTGTTTGTCGGCGGACGGAGGCGAACATCCCCCCAGCAAAACAGCGCAGAGCACAACAGGCCACAGCTTCATGAACCTAATCATACGCGAGATGTCATACTGAATTTCATGCACCGCAAACTCACATGGCTGATTCTCTTCGCTGCCATTTCACTCGTTGCCGACTCCGGCGCCGGGATTCGCTGGACTACTCCGCCGGGCTGGAAGCCGCAAGAGCAACGGGCGATGCGGCTGGCAACTTACACGGTCCCGCCGGCCCAGGGCGACCAGGATAGCGGAGAATGCGGCGTTTACTATTTCGGCGCGGGCCAAGGCGGCAGCGTGCAGGCGAACATGGACCGCTGGATTAGCCAGTTCCAGCAGCCTGACGGCAAAACTTCGAAGGCAATTATTAAGAATGGCGCCGTTGGTGATGGACTGAAGCTCAGCACCGTGGATGTCTCAGGCGCTTACACCGGCATGGGCGGACCTCGCGCGCCGCAAGGTTCGCCAAAGTCAGGTTATCGGCTCCTGGGCGCAATCGTGGAAGGGTCGCGAGGCTCGATTTTTTTTAAGTTCACCGGCCCGGCGAACACGGTGGCGCAAAATCAAAGCGCATTCTTGAAGATGCTGGCTTCACTGCATTCTGAATAGATTTTCCGATGTCCAAGGCAAGTCCCAAGTCCCCAGCCCCAACCCCCAGCTTTCCTGAATCCGAACGCCCGGTGAGATAATCAGGTATAAGTACCATGTTCCAAGCCATCCGGGAACAGATCGAAACGGTATTTCGAGGAGATCCGGCCGCCAAAAGCGCAGTCGAGATCTTCTTCTGTTATCCGGGTTTCCACGCCATTCTGCTGCATCGGCTGGGCCATAGGCTGCATGGCGCGGGCTTCACTCTGACGGCGCGCATCCTGTCGCAGTTCATCCGGGCAGCGACCGGGATCGAGATTCATCCCGGTGCGCAAATTGGGCCGCGCTGCTTTATCGATCACGGCGCGGGCGTGGTGATCGGTGAAACAACCGAAATCGGCGAGGATGTTTTGCTTTATCAAGGGGTGACACTGGGTGGAACCGGCAAGGAGCGCGGCAAGCGCCATCCGACCATCGGAGACGGCGTGGTGATCGGCGCCGGAGCCAAGATCCTGGGCAATATCACCATTGGGGCGCATACCAAGGTAGGCGCTGGATCGGTGGTCATACATTCAGTTCCAGCCAACTCCACCGTGGTTGGCGTTCCGGGCCGCGTGACGCGCGCGCGAATCGACACGGGCGACAATCTCGAGCACGGAAACCTGCCCGATCCGGAAGGACAACTGATCGACGATCTGACGCGCCGCATCGAACAGCTCGAGGAACAGATTCGTTTGCTGGCCGGGGAAAGAATGGCTCAGCGGCGGTGATAAGCCGCTCTTCTTTGTTGCTTGGGTTACTTTGCTCCTTCGTCCTCTGTGCCGGGGCACCTGAGAAATACACTTACTGGGTTGAGCCGTGTACGCGGGCCGAGTCGGGTTGTCAGCCCGACGATCCGCAATTGGCGGATTGGGCGTTGCGGGCCTGGCAAAATGCTTCGGCGGGGAATCTTCGATTCACCCTGGTAAAGGATCGCGAGCCGGCGCGCATCCGCCTGTTTTGGGCTACGGCGGAACAGGGGATGTACGGAGAAGCGCGTCCTGTTTTGGTGGACGGCAAGCGCGGCGCTGAAGTCTATGTGCGCCCCGCACCGCTCAGATTGAATGAAGACAGATTATTGCGCGATGCCGTGGTGTACTTGACTTGTCTGCACGAGACCGGTCACGCGCTCGGTCTGCCGCACACCGCCGCGTTCGACGACATCATGTACAGCTTCCAGTACGGTGGAGACATTCCGAAATACTTCGCGCGGTACCGGCGCAAGCTGGCGGCACGGAATGATATTGGAAAGAATTCGGGGATCTCGGAAGCCGATCGGAACGCGCTACGACGGGCTGTCGGCCTTTAAGGGGAACTCCGCGCCTTCCGGAATCGGAGCTAACATCTGCTCTTTGCGGTAAATGAGCGTGGAGGTGTTGTAGCTTGCGATTTCAAAGCCGTGGCCGTGCGTGATGGCGTCGGTCGGGCAGGCTTCCACACAGTATCCGCAAAAGATACAGCGCGTGTAGTCGATGTTGTACACCTTGGCGTAACGCTCACCGCCGCTGATTCGTAGCTTGTCGGTATTCTCAGCCGCTTCAATGTAGATGCAATCCGCCGGACAAGCCGCGGCGCAAAGGAAGCAGGCCACGCACTTCTCCAGGCCATTCTCGTCGCGCTGCAACACGTGCACGCCGCGATAGCGCTCCTGAAAATTTGGCGGCGCGTCCGGATAAAGTTCCGTGATGGTGGGATTCATCATTTCGCCGAAGGTTATGGTCATACCCTTGGCGATAGACCCTACGGATTTAAAGGCGTCACCTATTTTTGAGGACATTCGTAAGTTTCATTATCGCAGGTCCGACCGGACCCTAATTCTTGGAGCCTCAACCGGCTTTCCACTCGGGAACATTTTCATCGGGCCGAAAAGTCCGGACACCGGCCCGGGAGCCAAAGCCTTCAAAGTCCCGTTTGGCAAACCCCGCCGACGCATTGGCAATGTCTCCGGTTTTTTCTACCAGAAACAGCGACGGCACTGAAGAGAGGCCATATGCATTGCTGGCGGGATAGCCTTCCTTGGACGAGTCGAGCAATGTCGGAAATGTAATGCCGAAGCGCTGACGGAAGCCCTGCGTCGCGGCTTCGTCGTCTTGCGATATCGCTACTATCTGGAGCGACGAGCTGCCGGCCAGTCTTTCGAGATAAGGGAGCGCAAGCTGGCAGACCGGGCAGCCAACCTTGAAAAACGCAAGCAATGCCGGGCCCTTGGCCAGGATTTCCTCGAGCGACTGCGTGGAGCCGTCCACGCTTTTCAGCTTGAACGACGGCGCCTGGCTACCCGCCTCCAGAGATTGCTTTTTTCTTTTTCCCCACATATGTAGGACAGGCCTCCTGGCCTGTCTTCCTTTCCAGACAGGCCAGGAGGCCTGTCCTACAGTTCACCCTATTCAGTGTCACGGTGTTGCTGCACGAAGCTCAAAATATCGAAGTGCTTGATCTCGCGTTCCGGAAAGAAACTGTTCACGGCATCCTGCTCTTCCGCGAATATCTGGAAGATCGTGGACAGTTTCGTCAGCACCATCAACTCCAGGTTGCGCCGGTTCAGGCGTACCAGCGTCAAGCCTCCGCCGGATTTGTGCAACGTGGTGTAGCAGATGACCATGGTTCCCAGACCGGTACTGTCGATATAGTCGACATGTTCCAAGTTGAGGACGATCTGCTTGACGTCCTGGCTCACCTCCTGATTCAGCCGTTCGCGCAGTAGTGTGGAAGCCTCGCCAACAACCAGTCTGCCTTTGACATCGAGGATGGTGATGCCTTCTTTCTCACGCCGATTGATTTCAAAGTGCATTGCAGTTTCAGTGTACCTGCTCGTGCAGGGGGAGTGCCGGGGCGCCTGGCTCAGGGGTTGCGGAGTCGCCCGCGGGAACGGAGACGATGAAGCGGGTTCCCTTTTCCAATTCGCTTTGCACCTCCACGGTTCCGCCGTGTGCTTTAACAATCCAGGCGACAAAACTCAGCCCCAGGCCAAGGCCTTTTTCCGGATCGGCGGATGGCACGCGGTAGAAGCGATCGAAGATATGCGGCAGGTGATCGGGCGCGATGCCGACGCCGGTATCTTCCACGATAAACTTCACCAGGCCGCCTTCACCGACAAGCCGCACCGTAACTGTACCGCCCGCCTTGGTGTACTTGATCGCGTTCGATAACAGATTCGATATCAAGCGCTCCATCTGAATCCGGTCGGCCAAAATATTGCAGGTTTCCGGCAATTCCGCGGATAGCCGTACGCCTTCCGCTTCGGCGGGAATTTGGTATTGATCCACTTGGTCGCGGATGAGTTCGGCGAAATCGATCTGGGTCTTCTGTAGAACCAATTGGCCGGACTCGGCTTGCGACAGCATCAGCAGGGCGCGCACGATGTTCGAAAGACGGTCCACGCCTTCCAGGGCGTCCGCCATGGCCTCGCGATATTGTCCCACCGTGTTGGCCGTGAACATCGCCACTTCCAGTTGACCGCGAACCACCGTCAGCGGTGTGCGCAGCTCGTGCGAGACGTCGGTGGAGAACTGCCGGATCTGCTCGAACGAAAAATTCAGGCGCTGCATCATGTGATTGAAGGCCTCGATCAGCCGATCCAACTCGTCGCCCGCGTTCCGTACCGGGATTTGCATCTTGAGGCTGGAATGCGTGATCCGTTGCGCCGTGGCGGCGACGGAGTTCACTGGCTGCAATGCCCGTCCCGCGAGAAACCAGCCGAGCAAACCGCTGACGACAATCACCACCGGCAGCAGACTGAAGTAGTTCCACGTAAAATCGCGGACGACCTTATCGTTGTAATCAACGGCTCGCCCGATCGCCAAGTAATACTTGTTGTGCAATTCGTCGATCATCAGTCCCGAGCGGATCATGTACGGGATACCTTTATCGTCCTTACGAATACGAATGGCGTTCTGGCCGGACTGAAGAATCTTCTTGATCTCGTCCGGTGAATCCAGCCCGATGGAATCGTATATCTCGGAATGCTGCAACGCGTGTCCTTGTATGTCGGCCAGCAGATAGATCCTGCGAATGCGATTTACGATGAAGCTCTCGTCCGGGTCTTCGGTATCGAATATCCAATTGGGTCCCGCCGTGGTGGTGCGTAGATAACCCTTAGCCGCCCCCCATTCCTCTTCCAGGACACTCTGCATTTGAGACTTAAAAGTGGCGGCGAGCGTTTGCCGGAACACGATTCCCAGGAATGCCAGCAGCAGCGTAAAGAAAAACACGTAGCTGACGGCCAATCGAAAGCGGAGGCCGCGGGTGAATCGCAGGGCCTTTCCGAGAGCCATCATGGTTATTGATCGGCCTGCTTTTCACCGGACTTTTCCGGCGTATCCAGCATGTAGCCGATGCCGCGCACGGTGTGGATCATCTTCACCGGGTACTTGTCGTCGATTTTGCTGCGAAGGTGGCGAATGTAGACGTCGACGATGTTGGTGAGTCCGTCGTAGTCCATGTCCCAAACATGCTCGACGATCATGGTGCGGCTGAGCGGCCGGCCACGATTGCGCATCAGGTATTCGAGGATGCTGAATTCCTTGGGAGCCAGCTCCACGTTTTCGTTCGAGCGCATTACTTTGCGGCGGATGCAATCCAGGGCCAGGTCGCCCACTTGCAGACGCTCCGGCGTGGGCTGCCCCCGGCGCAGCAAGGCGCGCACCCGAGCGAGAAGTTCGACGAAGGCGAAGGGCTTCGTGAGGTAATCGTCGGCGCCGAGCTCCAAGCCTTTCACGCGATCGTCCACCGCGTCGCGAGCGCTGAGGATGAGCACCGGCGGGCTGGTCTTTCGATTGCGAATTTTTTGCAGGACACTAAGTCCGTCGGTATCCGGAAGCATCAGGTCCAGGATCACCAGGTCATATTCGGTTCCATGCACCAATTCCAGGGCAGTGTTGCCATCGCCCGCGACGTCCACCGCGTACCCGGCGCTTTCCAAACCGCGCGAGAGGAAGTCCTGAATACGCTTTTCATCTTCAACGATGAGTATTCTCATAGGTTTGCGCTTGGTGACAGTTTATCACCGCACTCTATCTACAATTAGACCACCAGTGCCGTTGTGGGACAGGCCTCCCGGCCTTTCTTCGCCGCCCCCCTAACGGTTGTTGGCATTCCCGACCTTGGGAAACTAAGTGGCATTGGCCGTATCTGACAGGCATCTAACATAAGACGACGTTCGTTTTGGCCGATGAGTTTCTTAGCTGCCATGGATACGGTGATTCGCATTGATGGTCACTCGATCGAGGAGATACTGCGGTTACATGCGCGGTGGGCCGAAGAAGAATCCACCGGGAATCGCTGTATTCTGGACGGGATAACGCTGAACGGGCTGCATCTGGAAGGGGCGAATTTACAGCGCGCGATTTTGAAAGGGATGACATTCCTGGATGCCGAGCTTGCGGGCGCCGATCTCAGCCGATCGATGGTATCCGGGGGCGATTTCGAAAGAGCTAATTTACGCGGCGCAAATCTAAGCGGCGCGCAAATATCCGACGTGCGGTTCAGTTTTGGCTGGATGGTGTCGGCCATTTTCTGCGATTGCAAGCTGTTGAACACGAACTTTCAAAAGGCGACGCTGCGGGAAGGACGATTTCAAGGGGCCAGCATCGAGAGTTGCAGATTTGCCGGAGCGAACCTGAATTCTTCGACATTCCACCATGCTCGTATCGGCTTTTGCGATTTCTCGGATAGCGATCTTGGCCAATCGCAGTTCTATCGCGCCCAGGTTCAGAATAGTCTGTTCCGTGCGGCGAAGGGAATGGACGCGAACTTCAACAACAGCCGCCTGCGGAACTGCGACTTCGCGAGAGCCGATTTGAGCGGCGCGAAATTCTTCCAAGCCGATCTTACCGGGTCCCATTTCGACCGGTCGGTATTGAACGGAGTCGACCTTCGCGAGGCGCTGCTGAGCGCCGTGGACCTGAGCGGAGCAACGCTGCGAAACGTTCGCCTGGGCGGCGCCAGGCTGTTCGCGTGCGATTTGCGCGGCGCCGATCTGACGGATGCGCGCGAGCTCACGGCGGCCCAGTTCTCGCAAGTACGCACGGATGAACGGACCACGCTTCCGAACGGATCGAAGGGCCCGTACCGGAAATCTTCCGGCGCTGAGCGGCCGGTTATGTAGCGCGGCCCTTAGTGTTCGTGGGCCACGTTAGGTTAGCTGGGCGGCCCGGAGACAAAGAAAGATGTGTTCCCCGCATCTCTGGCTTTGCTACCCTTGCGGTAAGTGAAGCTTGCCGCTCCGTTCGTTCTCCTGTCCATTTGTGCCTCAGCTCAAGATTTCGCCGATATCCACATTGATCGCGTGGCTACCGGCTTTGTTTTTGCCGAAGGGCCAGTCTGGTCGCGAGACGGCTACTTGATCTTCAGCGATGCTCCCAGCAACCGAATTCTTGAGTTCAGGTTCGGTGAACCTGCCAGTTTGTATCGCGACAAATCCAATGGGGCCAGCGGAAACGCCTTCGACGCGCAAGGCAGGCTTTACACCTGTGAAACTCACTCGCGCCGCGTGACGAGAACCGATAAGAAGGGCAAAATCGAAGTACTGGCCGAGCGCTGGCAAGGTAAGCGGCTGAACGCTCCCAACGATATCGTGGTTCGCAGAGATGGTGAGATCTATTTCACCGATCCCGCTTTCGGAAATCAGCAGGACTCCCGCGACTTGGATTTCTACGGCGTGTTTCACCTTTCCCGCCGTGGCGAGATGGAAGTGGTGGCGAGACCCAAGGGCCGTCCCAATGGCATTGCCCTGTCGCCCAACGGCCGGATTCTCTACGTCACCAATTCGGACGATCGAAACGTGCGCGCCTACGATTTAGATAAGAACGGAGCCGCGTCGAACGAGCGCGTGGTTGTTCCGCGCATCGAAGGTATTCCGGACGGAATTCGCGTGGACGAAAACGGAAATCTCTATGTCGCGGCGGCCAAGTTGGAGGTTTACAGCGCCGAAGGTAAACCGCTGGGAGAGGTCCATTTGGTCGAAACGCCCTCCAACTGCGCGTTCGGAGACGCCGATCTTGAAACGCTGTACATCACGGCCCGCACTTCCATTTACCGCGTACGCCTGAAAGCCAAAGGGAGTGTTCAGTATTAACGAAGAGAGCCGCCGCTATCCAACGCGTCCTTTTCTGGGAGTGGGAGCCTTGATTTTCGAGGACGGCAATCTCCTGTTGGTGGAGCGCGCCAAGGAGCCGCTGAAGGGCTACTGGTCGCTGCCGGGAGGGATCGTTGAAGCGGGTGAAAAGCTGGAGGATGGAATTCGCCGGGAGGTCCGGGAAGAAACGGGCCTGGTAGTGGAAGTTCTGTCGATGTTCGAAATCTTCGAGCGCATCATCGAAGACGACGCCGGCAAGGCCGAGTATCATTACGTTCTGATTGATTATTTGTGCAAACCTGCCGGCGGCCAATTACTCGCCGCCAGCGACGTAAGCCGAGTGGCTTGGGTGCCCGCGCGGAATCTTCGCGAATATCGTCTGACTGAAGGTACCCTGGCCGTGATCGAGAGGGCCTTTGCAAAACTTCAGCGCTGATCTGCTCGAATTCGAATCGCTTCGCCGGCTGTTGAGCCGATTTGTCCGCAGTTCGTTGGGACGCGATGAACTTGCCAAGGTTGAGCCGCATTCGGATCGCGCCGGGCTGGAAGGGGCCCTGGCGGATGTTGCCGAAGCCGTTTCCTATTTGCGGGCTTTGACGCAACCGCAAGCCGCCACGCGCGGCGCCGCCATTCGCGTTCGGTTCGATTCGATTCCCGATGTAACCAAGAGTCTGCTTCTGCTGCGAATCGAAGGCGCGGGTCTGGAAGCGCTGCAGATCCTGGAAATGACGCGGCTCCTGGAACAGGCCGGCGAAATCAAGTCCGTCCTGAACGTTGCCGGCGGCAAATTTCCGAGACTGGCGGCGCGGGCGGACGCCATAATCGATCCCAAGCCGCTGCTGCGCGATCTGCGCGGCAAGATTCTTCCGGATGCGTCTCTGGCCGATGACGCCAGCGTCGCGCTGAATCGATTGCGCCGGGATATCGAAAAGCAGCAGAAGCAAATCCAGATTTCGCTGGAGCGCTTCCTGCGCGCCCACCACGACGACGGCACGCTGCAGGAAGACTTCATCACCATCCGAAACGAGCGCTTTGTCGTGCCGGTGATAGCCGGCCAGCAGCGCAAAGTTTACGGTGTGATTCATGGGGCCAGCGGCACCGGGCACACGCTGTTCGTGGAGCCGCTGGAAACCATCGACCTCAACAACGAGATCGTCCGGCTGCGCGAAGAAGAGCAGCGCGAGGTGCTCCGCATTCTACGCGAGCTTACCGAAATCCTGCGCGCCCGCGCCGGGGAGATTCAAGCGTCGGTGGACGCCATCGGTTTTCTGGAACTGCTGTTCGCCAAAGCCGAGTTTGCAATCGATTTCAACTGCGTCATTCCACGGTTCAGCCCGGACTCGAATCGGCGGCTGGTCCTGAAGGGGGCGCGTCACCCGCTGTTGGAAGACGTACTGCGGCGCCAGCAAAAGCAAGTGGTTCCCATCTCGTTGGAATTGGATGAGTCGCACCGCACTCTATTGATCAGCGGTCCGAACACGGGCGGCAAGACGGTGTCGATGAAGACCGCGGGCTTGCTGGCGTTAATGGCGCAAGCGGGTCTGCCGGTACCGGCGGCCGAGGCTGAGTTTCCAGTGTTCGAACAGGTGCTGGCCGATATCGGCGACCAACAATCGATCGCGGAAAGCTTGAGCAGTTTTTCAGCCCACATCGCGCACATCCGCGAAATGCTGTACGACGTGACGCCGCAATCGCTGGTTCTGCTGGACGAGCTGGGGCGCGCCACGGATCCCGAAGAAGGCGGAGCCCTGGGTGTTTCGATTCTGGATACGTTCCGGTCCAACGGCGCATTCACGCTTGCCTCCACGCACCTGTTGGCGCTGAAGATTTATGGCGCCACCACGGAAGGCGTCGTCAATGCGTCCATGGGTTTCGATGAAGAAACATTACAACCTACTTATGTTCTGCGCCTGGGCGCGCCCGGCAAGTCCGCGGGTCTTGAGATCGCTGCGCGCCTGGGCATTCCGCCCGAAATGATCGAAAGCGCCCGGAACAGGATGTCAACACACGACCGGGACATCGCTAAATTCCTGGCGGACATGCACGAACGCATCGATCGGCTGGCGGAAGCTGAGGAAGAACTGCGCTTGCAAAAGCAAGCTCTGGTGGTTCGCGAGCAAGCGCTGGCCAAAGAATGGGAGCAGCGTGAGCGGGCCAAATTCAAGGAAGTGGATGAGCGGCTGGAGGCGGCGGTCGCCGAGTTTGAAGCGCAAGGGCGCGAGACCATTCAAAAAATACTGGGAAGCGCGGAGCAGCGCAAGGCTTCCGAGCAGGCCGAACGGAAAGTCGCGAAAACGAGACGTGAATTCGAGCAGACGGCGCGCTCCACCGTATTCGGGCAGGCCCCGGCCGCTTCGCCCGCACTGGCGATCGAGGAAGGTTCGCGCGTCCGCTTGAAAGGCGTTCGCGAACCGGCGCGGGTGCGGCGAAAGCTCTCCGGTGGCTTGCTCGAAGTGGAGGCGGGCTTCATGAAGATGCAAGTGTCCACCGATGACGTCGAGGAAGTTCTTCCGGCTACGCCGGACGCCGCTCGTTTGCCTAAGAACGTGTCGTATTCGTCCGGACCAACCTGGGATGTTTCCTATCGGGAAATCAACGTGATCGGCCAGCGCGCCGAAGAGGCCCGCGACTTGGTGGATAAGTTTTTGGATAGCGCCACCATGGCATCCGTCGATCGTGTGCGCATCGTGCACGGACACGGGATGGGTGTCCTGAAGAAGGCGATCGCGGATCTGCTGTCGACTAATCCTCACGTCGAAAAGTTCTATCCCGCGCCGCCTGGCGAGGGTGGGACGGGCGCGACCGTAGTCGAGTTGAAGTAGTCCGATACAATAGTATTAGTGACCCCTGGGATTTCAACCTTGTGCCAGAATTGCGGCTCAGCGCTGCCGGCTGACGAGCTGAAGTGCCGCTCCTGTGGCCGGCTCACGCACGCGGACGATTTTGAAGCGCTCTCGCAACATGCGCGCCTGGCTGGTCAAGCAGGCGATTGGAATGGCGCGCGGGCCGCTTGGGAACGGGCACTCGCGGTACTGCCACCGGATTCACCCGAGTATCGGACCGTAAAAGGCCGCATCGAAAGCATCGACCTGCAGCTTGGGCACAAAGGCGGCATAGGGAAGTGGCTCGCGCGGCTAGGCCCAGTGGGCATAATCATCTGGAAATCCAAGACAATCGCGCTGCTGTTTCTAACGAAATTCAAACTGCTGCTGTTGGGGCTAACCAAGATAAAGACCTTGCTAAGCATGATGGCGTTTTTCGGCGTCTACTGGGCAATGTTCGGCTGGAAATTCGCACTTGGGTTCGTTTTGTCGATTTACGTTCACGAGATGGGCCACGTTTTTGCGTTGCGGAGATACGGCATAGCAGCAACGGCGCCAATGTTCATCCCCTTTTTCGGCGCTTACATCCGCTTAAACCAGTATCCAGCCAACGTTGGCGAAGATGCCCGAGTCGGGCTGGCAGGTCCAATATTTGGACTAGGCGCCGCCGCCTTCGCATGGCTCTGCGCGCTCGCGACGGGAAATCCCATCTGGTACGCGATTGCCCACACGGGCGCCTGGATCAACCTCTTCAACCTGATCCCGATCTGGCAACTGGATGGCGGCCGCGGATTCCGCGCCCTGACCCGCAAACAGCGCGGAATGGTATTGGGCGTGGCAGTCGCGATATGGGTTTTAACTTTCCAGATGATGTTTTTGCTGATCGCGGCCGGCGCCACGTATCGGCTGTTCAGCAAGGATTATGCGCAGGAAGAAGACAACGTGGTGCTTACGCAATACATCGGATTGCTGGTTCTTCTTTCGCTGCTGGTATTCATGAGTACGCCGTAGCCTGCGAGCGTGTGAAGTATGAGTGCAAACCATGCGAGCGTACGACTTGCGTGCCCCATTGATATCGCTTATTTTAGTGTTGTGACCGCCGAACAGAAAGCAAGCTTGGCCGGAGCGGTTTCGGTTGACCCCGGAATCATGCACGGCACCCCGTGCTTCACTGGCACGCGCGTCCCCGTTCAAACGCTTCTCGACTACATTGAAGACGGCGACACGTTAGACAGCTTTCTGGGTGACTTTTCGACGGTCAAGCGGGAGCAGGCCATTTCGTTTCTCGAATTGGCCAAAGACCGACTCATCGAGTGCGTATCCTCCTAGACGAGTGCGTCAATCCGCGCGTTCGGCAGGCGTTCCCGGATCACCAGGTTCTGACCGTCGCCGAAGCCAACTGGCGCACTTTGCCTGACGCCAAACTGACCGCCCACGCGCAAGGACAGTTTGACGTTTTCGTCACCATCGACAAGGGCTTCGAATTCGAGATCAATCTCAAAAAGCTGACCTTCGGCATCGTGATCGTTCATGTCAAGCGGAACCGGATCGAGTACTATGAGCCCATCTTCCTGGCGCTCTTGGATGCCGTTCAGCGAGTTCGACCGGGCGATGTCATCCATGTGACAGCGCCAGAGGTCTGACGATCCTATGGTTAATGCAGCAAATGCACAGAGGGATCGCACGGAAAAGTCGGACGAGCAGGCCGCGAGACCGCAAGGACGAGGATCTGATAGATGCCCAATCCCCTAAGCGTTGGCACTTCGCGACGCGCGAACTTCAACGCGTTCGGACGCGCTGTTCTATTCGGTTGCACAACACCTCCTTCGGCCGGAAAAAAGGTCCAGAATGGTTAAGTTTGTCTATGGCAATCCGATCTGGTAGTCATTCAGTACCTATGGCGAAAAAGAGATCAAAGTCGGTGAAGAGAGTTGAAACCTTGGAAAACAGACGCACCTGTTGAGTTCTTGCCGGCGGAGGGTGTCGAGTCCGAGGATGACCTGCAATCTCTCGATCCCTCAATACTCGGAAGACAGTGATCTCTTCGACAGACTGGACGGCTGAGACGATTATCGGTCAGCTTGCTAAAGGAAATATTTCACTAGACCCCATCTTTCAGAGGCGTGATGCCTGGACGCCTCCCCGAAAGAGCAAGTTCATCGAGTCCATCATTCTTGGCCTTCCCATTCCACAAATCGTCTTGGCTGAAGCACGAGACAAGAAGGGCTCATTCTTAGTGATCGATGGGAAGCAGCGACTCTTAACGCTCCAGCAATTCGGGGGCGTAAACCTTGAAGAAGACCAAGAGCCACTGAAATTGGCCGGCCCTCACTACAACAGGCTCGACGGCACGTGGTTGGCAACCATGGATTCCTTTGGGTCGCTCAGGGGAACTTTTGCTCATTCAACACAAATTAAAGCTCAACAGGCGATCGATCCGCAGAGCGAATACCATACCGTCAAAAAGCAGATTCTTCCTGCTATGAAAAAACTCGATGGTAAGATCGGTCGTTTGCGCTAGGACACTGGTGCTCCGTTTGCAAGTTGATCTGAGTACCGAGTCAAAACCGGCGTATTCTGGAGCAGGATCCAATGCTCTTTGTCCCCGATTTACTGCCGTCACCCCCAGGTTGAATTTCGTATTCAACGCCCGTCCCTTGTTCGCGTCTTTCTAAATTGCTCTTACGCCTTCTTCTGCAAATAAAAATGCACCGCCGGAGTAACGATCAGCGACAGCACCATCGACGCCAGAATTCCGCCGATCACCGCGATCGCCAGCGGCTGCAGCATCTGCGAACCTGCGCCCAAAGCCAGCGCTAGCGGAATCATGCCAGCCATGGTTGCCAGCGCGGTCATCAGAATTGGTCGAAGGCGGCGCTCTCCCGCTTTGATCATCGCGTCTTCGGGACTTGCTCCCTCCGCGCGAAACTTCGCGTCCGCGTCCAGCAGCAGAATGCCGTTCTTGGCCACAATGCCGATCACCATGATCACGCCCATGAAGGACGAAATGTTGAACGTGGTCTTGGTCAGCAGCAGCGCCAGAAAAACGCCCGACGTCGAGAGCAGTGCTGAAGCCAGGATCGCCAATGGGGCGCCAAATTCGCCGAACTCGAACAGCAGCACCATGAATACCAGCACGATCGCGAGAATCAGAACCACCGTGAAGTCATGGAAGGACTTTTGTTGTTCCGCGAATAAACCGCCGTAGACGATTCGAATTGCCGGGGGCAGATGCAGCTTCGCCATCTCACTTTGTACGGCCGCCATACCTGAGCCCAGGTTCACGCCTTCCAGCCGCGCCGTAACAGCCACCACACGCTGCAGATTCTCACGCCGGATCTCGTTTTGGCCCGGGATTTCCTCCAGCGTCGCAAGCGTGCCCAATGTCGCCCGGCTGCCGGTTTGACTGGTGAGCAAAGTGTTACGGATCGCATCCATCGATTCGCGAGTGAAATCGGGAAAACGAACCCGTAGGGTATACGCGCGGGCGTTTACCACTACCGGATTCGGCGCCGGTTCGCCCTGCAGGATGGCGCTCGCGTCCAGCTCCACCTCTTCGGGGGTAAATCCGCCGCGCGCAGCGATCATCGGATTTACGTGGAAGACCGCCGCCGGCCCGCTGACGGTGTTGTCGATGCCGTTGAGAACATCCTTGACGCCCGCGATCTTCTTGATGCTGTCGCCAACCTGTGGCGCCCATTTCTTCAACAAATCCTGGTTCTCGGAAAACATCTTGATGACGATTGGTTCCGGAGCGCTGGTCAGATCGCCAATCATATCCTGCAAGAGTTGGATGAACTCAACTTGCAGCATCGGCTCCCGCTTCGTGACTTGTTCGCGCACGTCGGCGATGACCTCGTCGATCGCCCGCTTGCGTTTCGTCTTCAGTCTAACGGTAAAATCGCCCGTGTTCGCTTCCGTAACGGTCGCGAGTCCCAGTTGCAATCCCGTGCGTCGCGAAGTGTTCTCCACCTCCGGAATCTGATGCATAATCTGCTCGATTTGGGCAGTTACGCGATTGGTTTCCGCCAGTGACGATCCAGCAGGCATGATGTAGTCCAGGATGAATCCACCTTCGTCCATCTCAGGCAGAACATCCGAGCCCAGCGCTTTATAGCAAAAGAAAGATGCAACCACCAGCACCAGGCAGAACAGCGCCACTACCAATCGCTGCTCCAGTGCGAAGCGCAGCACTCGTTCGTAGACATTCAGGATCTTGCCTAGAAATCCGCTGCGCTCGTTCTCTTCGGGAGCCGGTTCGCCGCCGGCCCGAACACGTTTTTTTCGCAGGAAGTAATGGCTGAGGGTCGGTGTCCAGGTTAGTGCCAGCGCCAGCGAGGTCACCAGCGCCATGCCTACCGTCAGAGCAAGCGCTCGAAAGAACATCCCATTCACGCCCGTAATCGAAATCAATGGAAGAAATACCACGATCGGAGTGATCGTGGATCCCACCAATGGCACGCGAATTTCTTTCATCGCGCTACGAATCGCTTCACCGCGACTCTGCCCCGCATCGCGGTGCAACACGATATTTTCCACCACGACGATTGCGTCGTCGATCACCAGGCCCACCGCCGCCGCAAGTCCGCCCAGAGTCATTAGATTGAAGCTTTGGCCAAAAAGCCGCAGCGCGATAAAGGTGACCGCCACCGTGGCTGGAATCACCAACCCGGCCACAATCGAGCTGCCCCAATCGCGCAGGAATAAAACCAGGATGATGGCGGCCAGAACCAAGCCAATTAGAATGGCGTCGCGCACGCTGCCGATCGCGGCCCGCACCAGGTCGGATTGATCGTAGAACGGCTGCAGCGTCACGCCTTTGGGAAGCGCTTTGCGAATGCTTTCGATTTCCGCGTGGACCGCATCCGCCACTTGCACCGTGTTGCTGTCCGGTTGACGATTGATATTCAACAGCACGGATGGCTTTCCGTTGGAAGTCACGATGGTGTACACCGGCTTAACGGAGGAATGCACGGATGCAATGTCGCCGACGCGTACCGGAATACCCGCCTGAGTGTTTTTCACCACAATGTCGGCGAGCTCCTCCGGCGTAGTGGCCTGGCCGCTCACCAATCCCAATACCAATTGATGATTGGCTTCCATCAGGCCGGGCGAATCGATCAGGTTGCTTCGCTTCACCGCATCCACGATCATCGGCACCGTCACCTGCGTCTGGAGGAGCTTGGCCGGATCCGGCGTGATTTCGAACTCAGGTTCCTGACCGCCTTGCACCACCACCGTGGAAACGCCGCTCAAGCGGTTTAAGCGCGGTTTCATGTCGTAAGTCGCCAGTTCCCACAGCGCTGTCTGCGGCACGGTATCCGAGGACAGGCTGTAGCCCAGAATCGGAAACGCTGCAAAAGTGAGCCGGTTGGAAGTGACCTTCGCCGTCGGGGGAAGCGCCGATTGCACGCGCGCCAGCGCTGCGTTCACCAGTTCCAGCGTCTGGAACATGTCCACTTTCCACGAAAAATAAAGGTCGACCTCGACCGATCCGCGGCTGGTGATGGATTGTATACGGTCCAGTCCAGGCACCGCGTTCAGCGTGTCTTCGATCGGCCGCGTTACCGTAACCAGCATCTGTTCGATGGGCGCGACGCCGTTGTCGACGCCAACCACGATGCGTGGAAAGTTCGTTTCTGGAAATACGGAAATCGGAACGCTAAACGCCAGGTAAACTCCGGCGCCGATCAAAGTCAGAATGACAAAGATGATGGACTTGCCGTGGCGCGCGCTCCAATGTTCTTGTTCTACAGGGGACGCCGGTTCAACTCTCGGGTTCTCGATCATTTCTTATCCGGCTTCTCCCCTTTGTCCACTTTGTTCTCTTTATCGGGTGCGGGTTTCTCGTCCTTTTCGGGCTTGTCCCCTTCGCCCGCGGCGACGATTTTAACTTTGGCCTTGTCTTCGAGTCCGACGCCACCCACGATAATCACCTTCTCGCCGGCCTCCAGTCCTTTCAATATCTGGACTTTGTCGGGCTCACGCACGCCGACCTCGATCTTTCTCTCGTGGGCGGCCGAATCCTGTCCGACCACCATGGCCTGCACCCCGCCCTCGGCCGATGGAAGCAGCGCCGCGGGGGGAACCACGACCGCGTCCTTGATCGTTTCGGCGATAATCTCCACGCGCACCGTCGCGCCCGGCTTGAAGCGCTCGCCCGGATTGTCGGCCTCCACCCAAACCTCAACCGTAGTGCTGTTGGGATCGACGGCCGGACTCACCACCGTGATTTTTCCGGCGGTTTGAATATCCGCATCGGTCTGCGAAATGGTAGCTACTTGGCCCACCTTGAGCGCCACCGCTTGCGCCACCGGAACGTTGGCGCGTGCAATCACGCGTGAAATATTCATTATGGTAATCACCGGCGTTCCGGCGCTGGCCATTTCGCCGGCGAAGATCGGGCGGTCAGCCACCGTTCCCGGGATCGGGCTGCGGATTTCCGAGTAAGAAAGCTGGGCCTCGGCTCCTTCGAATTTGGCTTTGGCGGACTCAACCTGCGCTTCCGCGCTTTTCACCTGCTCCACGCGGCTGACGCCCTGTTGGGCTTGCAGATGTTTCTGCGCGATTTCGTAGGTGCTGCGCGCCTGCACATAGGCGACATTGGCTTCGTCCACTAATCGACGCGCCAGCGCACCCTGCTCGAAAAGCTGTTTGCGGCTCTCGTAGACTTTTTGGGCGGCGTCCATGGCCTGCCTGGCGGCTTGGGCATCCTGCTGGGCTTTGGTGGACTCTTCGGGAACCGTGGCAGCGGTGGTGGTTCGCAAGGCCGACTGCGCCTGCTGATACGCGCCCTTGTTGTCTCCCACCGCCGCGGCGAGATCGCGATTCTCGAGGACCGCCAGGAGCTGCCCCTTCGCCACGTGGTCGCCACGTTTCACGTAAAAGGTCTTCACCGGCGCGCTAATTTTCGGCATCACGCCGGCCTGGTCCACCGGAAACAGAATGGCTTGCGCGCTGACGATGCGCCGGATCGAATCGCGCTTCACTTCCGTCACCTGCACGGGAACAACTGGTTCCGACTCGGCTTCCTTGGGCTTCGAGGAGCAACCGGCCATCGCGATGAACGCCGCGAATAGGAGCAGGTGTGAATACGTGGCGCGGCCTCTCAGGCTGCCGCATCGAGACTCGTCTCGATGCTTCGTGGAGGAAAGAGCCTCGAGACGAGTCTCGAGGCCGCGGACACGAGTGTCCGCGCCACGTATTGCATCCGCGGTGTGTTTCAGCATGAATCAGATACTCCCGGTTAATGTCTGCAAATTCGCAATACCGACGCGATAGCGTGAAAGTCCATCGTCGTATGCATTGCGGGCCTGTGAAAGAGTGGTCTGCGCATCCACCACTTCCAGCGCCGTGGCTTCGCCGGCCTGATAGCGCAAAAGCGTCAGCCGCAAGCTCTCCGCCGACAGATCCACCGACCTCTTCAGCGAATCAAGCTGCGCCTGGGCCATTTGCGCCTCCAGATAGAACGAGTGCAAATTCGCCAGCAACTGGCGCTGTGCGACATTGAGATCCAGTTGCGCCTGCTTCACCTTCAGCTCCGCCTGCCGGACCTTGCTCTGCGTCGCACCCCAATTCCACAACGGAACAGTCAAAGTAGCCTGGGCCACGGAACCGATGTTGTTCAGATGCTCGCGATTGTAATGGGCAACCTGATTGGCATCGATCCCGAAAAAGTAGTCGAACGATAAAAGCGGCAAGTAAGCGGCTCGTGCCAGGGGAATGCCCGTCGTTTCCTGGAACAGGCTCGCCTGCGCCGCACGCAGCTCCGGACTTTTCGACATGGCCAAATCCTGCACCTCGCTGAATGGCGTGAGTGGCGGGGCTTGCTCCAGGTCGTCCACTACCGTGTAATCCATCCGGAAATCAGGGAAAATCACGACTGCCAACATAACGCGGGCCTTGTCGATAGCTTGCCGCGCGTCGGCCAGGTCGCGCTCACGTTGCTGCACTTGCAATTGAGCTTTCACAACGTCCGCATGGGCCGCTTCGCCGCCTTGCTCCTGCTTTTGCGTGATGTCCAGAAATCTGCGGGCGTCATCCAGACTCTTTTGCGCGTTGGCCACTTTCCTCTGCGCGATTACGAGGGCGTAGTAGTCCTGCACGGTGGTTGCGACAATGCCGCGCGCCGCAAGATCCGCCTTAGCTTTCGCCACAGCCTCGGCGGCCATGGCGTGCCGGTATTCGGCCCACTTAGTAAGTGAAAAGTCCTGGTGCGCCTGTCCTTGGCTGGCATACACGTGGGGCCCATCATTGGCAATGAAAACGCCGGATGGCAAGCCATTCGGTTGCGTATAGATGAACTGATTGAACAACTGAGTCTGCGGCAGCATCGCCGCTTTGGCTTGAATGCGGTCCTCGCGCGCCAGTAGGACGGTTATATTCGCAGTTTGGATTTCCGTCCCGTATTTGCGCGCGCGCTCCAGGGCTTGCTGGAAGGTAAGCGTCAGGGGCGCATTGGTTTGACCGGTTGCCGAAGGTTGATCGATTGTCGAGGGTTGACCGAGTGGCGCGGGTTGCCCGGCCGGCGGGAACTGACCGGGTCTAGTGGGTTGAACCGTCGCCGGAGGTTGCCCGGTTGCCGGCGGTTGACCGGGGGTATTTGGTTGACCGGGCTTCGAGGGTTGACTATTTATCGGGGGTTGACCAGTTGCAGGCGGTTGAACCGCTTGCGCATACAAGCCGAGCGCCGACGACAAGATGATGCCCACTAAGAGCTTATGCTCCATTTCGCCCAGCATACCCCTCCCCACTGAAAATCGGATGAAACAGGCCGTCGTGACGGCGGCCCAAATACTAGACCCGGCAAATACGCGATCAGTTACAGCTTATAGGATACGCATTCCGCAATTCTTCAGGTTGAGACGATAGCATGGAACTACACGAACCATGCAGGTCCTGGTTGTAGAAGACGAGCGGCGAATGGCGGAACTGCTGCGGCAGGGGCTGGAAGAAGAGGGCCACTCCGTGGTAGTGGCCGGCAACGGAAAGGACGGTCTGGCTATCGCCGAATCGCATCCTTTCGACGCCATCGTTCTAGACGTAATGCTGCCCGTAATGGACGGCTTCACCGTCGCGCGCAAGCTCCGCGCGGCGCGAAACCAGACACCCATTCTGATGCTGACCGCGCGCGACGCCACACACGACGTCATCGAAGGATTGAACATCGGGGCCGACGATTACCTGGTCAAGCCGTTTTCCTTCGATGTGCT
Organism: uncultured Bryobacteraceae bacterium; assembly: GCA_955652915.1. Classification (GTDB taxonomy): domain Bacteria; phylum Acidobacteriota; class Terriglobia; order Bryobacterales; family Bryobacteraceae; genus Palsa-89. The sequence goes on along the minus strand of CATPCJ010000179.1, from coordinate 2,075 downwards.
GCTGGCCAGATTGCGCGCAGTTTCCCGGCGCGGCGCAATTCCGCAACCAGTGCCATTGCAGGTGCTGGATTTGACGCTCAATCCCGCCAGCCGCGAAGTGATGCGTCGCGGACGGCCGATTTCACTCACTCGCACCGAATACAACTTGCTGGAGCTGCTAATGCGGCGCGCCGGGCGCGTGGTGTCGCGCGAGAACCTCATTGAAGCGGTCTGGGGATTCGATTCCGACGTCCGCAGCAACACGCTGGACGCATTCATTCGCTTGCTGCGCGACAAAGTGGATAACGCCGAAGAAGTCAAGCTGATTCACACCGTTCGCGGCGTCGGCTACTGCCTGCGGGGAGAAGAGTCGTGAGGCGTTGGTCCATCCGCGCTCGCTTGACGGTGTGGTATTCCATGGTGCTGCTGACTGGCTTAGCGCTCTTCGGAATCGGTATCTGGGTGGTTGTCGAGCATAGCCTGAAGGCATCCTTGGATGACACTCTCAGCCAACAGGCGAAAGGCGTCATCACAGTCCTACAATCGGCTCCGAACGAACCGCTGGAGGTTCGCGAAGAACTGAACGAGTACGCCAAGGCAACGCCAGGCGGCAATCTGATGGAGGTGCGAGATTCGCGGGGCAACCAGATTCTGGCAAGCAGGGCGCTGCAACTGGCGGAGTCCCGCCGCTACCGGACACTGACGTCGTCGACGCGAATAAACGGCCAGGAGTATCGAGTGCTGGTGGCCACCCCGCTCGACAGCACCGAAGCGACTCTCCGCCGGCTTCGCGCATTATTTCTGTGGACGATTCCCGCCGTTCTGCTGCTCGCGTCTTTGGGCGGATACTGGATCAGCCGGCGTGCATTGGCGCCCGTGGACGAGATCACGCTCGCGGCCAGATCCATCGGAATTCAGAATCTTTCCCAACGGCTCAGTGTGCCCGCCACCGGCGACGAACTGCAGCGGCTTTCCGAAACCTGGAATGACATGCTGGCCCGGCTGGAATCGGCCGTGAAGCGTCTCTCGCAATTCACCGCGGACGCGTCCCACGAGCTGCGCACGCCGGTAGCCTTGATCCGGACCACCGCGGAATTGACCCTGCGGCGCGAACGATCGCCCGATACATATCGCGAGGCGCTGCGGCAGGTGGTTTTGGAATCCGAGAGAACGTCGCGATTGGTCGAGGATCTGTTGCTGTTGGCGCGGGCCGATGCGGGACTCCCCGCGTTATCGCTGGAACGTCTGGAATTGACACCTCTGGTGCGCGACGTCTGCGAGCAAGGCCGGGTCTTGGCGGACGCCTGCCAATTGCAGATTTCCACCGAGGCGCCGGAAGATCCGGTGTACGTGGAAGCCAACGATCCGGCGTTGCGCCGATTGCTGCTGCTGTTGCTCGATAATGCCGTGAAGTACACGCCGGCGGGAGGGCGAATTACTGTTTCGGTAGGTTCCGATCCGGCGGGCGCGACGGTGGTGGTGCGCGACACGGGCATCGGAATCGCGGACTCAGCGCTGCCCCACGTCTTTGAGCGTTTCTATCGGGCCGACGAATCGAGGAATCGTGATGCAGGTGGAACCGGGCTAGGCTTGGCAATTGCGAAATGGATCGCCGATCGTCATCACGCCAGCCTGGAAGCCGAGAGCATAGTGGGCGAAGGCTCCACGTTCAGAGTGCGCTTTCCACTTGGCGCGGCGCCGGGCACGCGCTCAGTCAGCGAATCGACGAATCCGCGTTGATCGCCGTTCAGCGGCGGCCGATATTTAAGATCCTGTTTCGCCGCGGATCAACGCCGATAAACGCGGATTTTGGACAGCGCCGGATGAATTGGATTAGCTTAACCGCCCGGGGCAAATCGCCGAAAGAAGCTATCGGACTTCCACTGCGGCCGGCCTTCCGCATTTGCCACGCGCTCCGCCAAATTCAGAATTATCTGGTTGAACTGCGCGGCGGCGGTCTTGTCCACCGGTTGATTCAAATCGTCCGATGGCGCGTGATAGCGTTCCTTCAGCCAATCTTTGTGGAGTTTTTCCTCAGGCGATCCCGGCAGGTAGCCGAATTTGAAGGCCAACGCGGGGATGCCTTTGCGGATGAA
>CATPCJ010000178.1 GCA_955652915.1 uncultured Bryobacteraceae bacterium | reverse complement strand
CCGATTGGTAATCGGCCAAATTCGGTGAAGCTCGTCAGCGACAGGCCGATTTACAATCGGCGGCAGGTAATCAACCTGCCCTACTGCTGCGCCAGCATCACCTGCATCGCCGGACTACATACCGCCTGATCCAGCTTCACGCCGCCGCACACCGACACATTGGCTGTCGGGCCAGTCAGGTCGGACGGCAGCGCCAGATTCACTTGTTGGACGCCCATCAATCCCGGCGCCGGCCCCCCGTATACAGGCGGATCGATCACGCGCTCGCCGATCTTGGCTGTGATTGCGCCGTTTCCCGCCAGACCCGTCGCGAAGATTTGGATGATGCTCCCCGGCAGTGCACCCCGGCCCGCCACGTTCAGGCTGCTGTCCTCGTTCAGCACTCCGCCCTTGAAAATGGCGGGCGCAAAAGCAGCGAGACTGATGCCCTGGGGCGCGCTCGCATGGCCGTCCACGGTCACCACCAATTTCGCCGATGTCTTGCCGCTCAATTCCATCGGGATCATCACGTTCAACTGCGTGTCGCCTGCGAATAGAATGTGGGCCGGCATTCCATCGAAGGTCACGCTGACACTCGCGCCGGTGAACTTAGCGCCAAAAATCGTAGCCAGCGATCCTGGAGCAACGAAGCCCGGCTCGAAGCTGGCCCCGTTCACAATCGTGGTCACGGCGGGCCAGGGTGCCGTGGGCGCGGCCGGTGTCACGGTCAGCGTGATCGGCACCACTCGAGAGCCCGCCACCGGACCGGCGTCCACCGTGACCGTCGCGTTGTAGATCCCGGCGGTGAGGATTCCCGGAAGAGCATCCACTCGAAGCGTCGCGTTATTGATGCCGCTGGCAGGGTCCAGGCGCAGCCAACCGGAGCCGTTGGTGTAACGGATGGTTGCGGTCCAAAACATGTTTCCGCCGCCTTGATTGTTCACCCGGGTGTAAGCCGCTTGGAAATTCGACCCGGCCTGAGCGGTGAATTGCAGAGGAGTTGTATCCACGAATAGTTTTGGAAAATAGGAAGCTCCACAGTCGTTGAGCAGGTTGCAGTCGGATGTAGGCGCCAGCGCCTGGTATCGCGGAATCGGATCTGTCGAAGTTGCCGTGTAGACCGTGGAGACGGGCGCGAGCGAGACGTCCTCGAATGTTTGCACCCCGGTGCTGGCCCCGGGCGCCAAGCCCAAAACCGTGGGGAACTGCGCGAATTCCACCGCATGCGGATCTGCATCCACCACTTCGTATACGGCGAATGCCTGCCCATTGGCGGCGATCGGCAACTCGCGCATCGAATCCAGGTTAACCACTCCCGAACCGGGAGAACCTGGAACATACACAACAGTTCCGCCCGCGCCGTTTGCATCCGTGCCGACAACGAGCGCCAACAGAAGCGATCCATTGGTGCCGGGAGCGTAGCGGCCTCCTGAAGGTATCAAGCCGAAATCGCCGCCCGCCGTGGGCTGCACCGCATCCGAGCCTGCGATGACATCCGGGACGAACAGATGAGCGCTGGCCGGAAACCCGCTGTAGTGTACAATGACCCGCGTCCCGGAATTCGCATTCAAATTCTGTGGCGCGCCGCGCGGATTGAAGGCATCGGCAAAACCTTCCGTGATGCGGGTGGAGTTGAAGATGGCCCGCGATGCCAAAAAGCTCGCGAAGCTTCCGGGATTATCCGGCAGCGGCGATCCATTCGGCGCGCACACGATCTTCGAAGAGAAGCCGGCGAACAGGGCCCGCTCCGCCGTCGCAACCAGTAACTGGCTGTTGGTCGACGGTGGCCCAGGAAGATTGAACGCGAGAAATGCGTTGACTGGATTGTTCGGACCCAGCCCGGCCTGATTCGCCGCGGCGCGGACGTTTGCAATCCGCAACAGAGCCGCGCCGGCCGGCGATAAAGTGAAACTCAATCCGTTGTAGACCAGTTGATTGGTAGCCACCAGGGTGCCGGGGGCATTCACCGGCTGTGGCCCGGAGCCGTTGTCGACGGTGAAAACCACATCCGTGACCGTATTTCCAGACACATGATTCGTGATATTTACGTTTAAAAAGACGGAAAAATTTCCGGTAACACGAGCGCCAGGGGTACCCCCTGTACAGCTCATAAGAATATCGCCAATCCTCTCCGTAATGCCTTCGGCAGCCACAAGGGGCGGAACGGCGGTGGTTTGACAAGTCAGAACGGGTTGGGCCTGTAAGAGACCAAACACACTACTAGCTATGAAAATAAAGCAAAAATTGCGCCACAGGCGGGTCATGCGTACCTCTTTAATCTAAGTGTAGCAAACTGCATCTTGCTACACTGGGATTTCATCTATTCACTGGCGGTTCTCCTCTTATGCTGGCCCTGACGTCCATCACCGAAGAGATTCTCGACCTCAAGCAGGCCCGGCGAGCGGTCATTCTAGCTCATCACTACCAGGATGCCGAGATTCAGGACCTCGCCGATGCCGTCGGCGACAGCCTGGAGCTGGCACGCAAGGCCCGGGATTTCGAGGGTGACGTTATTGCTTTTTGTGGCGTGTGGTTCATGGCCGAAACCGCCAAAGTTTTGAATCCACAGCGAATCGTCGTGGTTCCCGATCGCGACGCCAGTTGCAGCCTGGTGGAGAGCTGCCCGGCCGATCAGGTCCGTGCGTACCGCGCCGCGCATCCCGATCACGTGATCGTCAGTTACATCAACACGTCCGTCGAAGTAAAAGCCGAGAGCGACATTCTTTGCACCTCGCGCAATGCCATTCAGGTCGTCAATTCCATTCCCGCCGATAAGACGGTCTTGTTTTTGCCGGACATCAATCTGGGCAATTATGTAAAACGCCAGACCGGGCGCGAGAACATGAAGATCTGGCAGGGCGCATGTATCGTGCATGCCACGTTTCCGGCTCGCCGCCTGGTGAAAGCGCGTGTTGAGCATCCCAACGCGCTGGTGGCTTCTCATCCGGAATGCACTCCGGACGTATTGGCGATGTCGGACTTTATTGGCTCTACTACGTCCATCATCCAATGGTGCGCCTCGTCGGAGGCCGGCGAATTCATCGTGATGACGGAGAGCGGCGTTCTAAACTCCCTTCAGAAACTTGCTCCCCACAAGCGCTTCCATTTCATTCCCAATGAAAATTGCAATTGCAGCGAGTGCCCGTACATGAAGCGCAACACACTCGAGAAACTGCGCGAGTGCCTGCGGAATCTCGAGCCGCGCGTGGAGCTTTCCAAGGAAGTCATGCAGCGGGCCGCGCTTCCCATTGAGCGGATGCTGGCCGTAAAATAGAAACGCCGTGACCAATCCACTCGTCGACACCTTCGATCGCGTTCACGACAATCTCCGGATCAGTGTCACGGACCGCTGCAATATCCGCTGCTTTTACTGCATGCCCGAAGACGACGTGAAGTATATGCCGCGCGAGGAGATTCTCTCTTTCGAAGAGCTTGAGCGCTTCGCCCGGGTAGCGGTTTCGTTGGGCGTCACCAAGCTGCGCATCACCGGCGGCGAGCCGCTGGTTCGAAAAGATTTACCGCTGCTGATCAGCAAGCTGGCCGGCATTCCCGGCGTGACGGATATCGCGCTAACCACCAACGGCGTTTTACTGGCCAAGCATGCCCAGGCATTGTACGACGCGGGACTGCGCAGGCTCAATATCCACCTGGACACCCTGGACCGTGAGCGCTTTCTGCGCATCACGCGCCGGGACGATCTTGACAAAGTTCTGGAAGGCATTGCGGTGGCGCAACGTCTGGGATTTGGCCCGATGAAGATCAACGCGGTCGCGGTCAAGAATTTATTGGAGCCGGACCTGGTTCCACTGGCCCGCTTTGGACGCGAAAATGGAATCGAAATTCGCTTCATCGAGTTTATGCCGCTCGACGCCCAGGGAATCTGGGCTCGCAACAGTGTGCTCACCGCGAGTGAAATGATCGAGACGTTGTCGCGAGAGATTGCGCCTCTGGTCGAAATCCCGGACGGCGATCCCCGCGCGCCGGCCACCGAATATCGTTTCGCCGACGGCATCGGCCGCGTGGGATTCATTGCCTCCGTAAGCCGCCCCTTCTGCTTGAACTGCAATCGCATTCGCCTGACCAGCGATGGCAAATTGCGTTACTGCCTGTTCGCGATCGAAGAGACCGATATCAAAACTCTTCTCCGCAACGGCGCGCCCGATGAAGAAATTGCCGCCACGATCCGCGCCACGGTCCACCAAAAATGGATCGGGCACGAAATCAACAGCTCGCAGTTCGTGGCGCCGCCTCGCCCCATGTACGCCATCGGGGGCTAAAGTTCTTAAGAAGGGTTGGCGGAGTTGTTGGCGTGGAATTAGGGCACATGCCTAAATACTTCGTTGCAGTATTCGGCGATCCAGAGCCAGGGAAGGATGCCGTGGAGTCTGGTATTTATACGCCAGACGCGAAGTATGCTCCGTTTCGTCCGAATGCCGGTGACGTGATGCTTCTTTATTGCACCAATGGCTATTCCCGCCATCCGATAAAAGTGCCGGGCATTGGAGTAGTTCTTCGTGTAGATAGGGAACACATAGAGTATCGCTGGCTACCTTTCGATCAAGCGATTTCCAAAGCCGAAATCGACAGGAATTTTGATTCAGACGATGTCGGCAAAATGCGCCTCATACACTTCGCCTCCCACTGGTTGTTTGAAATATCCCGGGAGTCATTCTCTAAGACAGTGGGCGACCGAGCTATCGCATGGGGAAAGCTTTAACAAATCGAGCCAACGCACATTCCAGACACTACCAAGGTTTGACGGACTTGCAGGCAACTGCTATTGTAACAACAAGTCATAATAAGTAACACTCAGGAGTGCCTCATGAGAACCACCGATACCATGACCATCTCTTTGCCGCCGGCCATGGCTAAGCAGATGGAGAAAGTTCAAAAGGAGGAACACCGCACTCGCTCAGAACTTCTACGAGAAGCTTGGCGTCAGTATTTCGAAAACCGCTACCAAGTTTATAAACCGTCCAAGGCGGAAGCCGCGGCAATTCGCAAAGGCCGGGCGGCCTTCAAGCGCGGAGAATTCGTTACCCTTAACCAATTGCACCATGAATTGGACGCTGCTCGTCACCAAGCCCGCAAAAAAAGACCTCGAAAGACTTCCTAGCCGCGAACAACCGCGGATTGAAGCCGCTTTGGACGCAATAGAGGCTGATCCGTTCAGCGGAGATGTCAAACGCCTGCAGCCAACTGGTTGGCGCAGGCGGATTGGCAATTACCGAATTTTCCACGATCGCTAAATGGAAGAACGGCGCATCGTCATAACCGCGATCGAACGCCGCTCGTCCACTACCTACTAGGCTGGATAACACTGGGCCGGGCACGACGGGCTAGGGTTGTTTTCTCAACAAAAACCTATATGAACCTTCCTTAAGCACCGCACCAAAATCAATTCCACCGTGTTCAGCAGAGTGGGATGAGCAAATCGATTGGGTTCATTTTGGCATTGATCGTTCTGGCGACCATAATCTATGGTCACGCGGCTGGTCCGGACCCACGGCACACCGCTGCGCCGGGCGATGACCCGCTGGCATGTGCGACGTCCGGTTGCCACACCGGAACTTCGGTTAATGGAGGCGGGGGCAACGTCGCGGTGAATTTCCAGAATGGGTTGACCTACACTCCCGGAGTGCAGCAGACCTTCAGCATCGTTATAGCGGACTCAAAAGCCAAGGTTTACGGATTTCAAATGACCGCCCGCCTCGATAGCAACCTGTCGAATGGCCAGGCTGGCGATTTTACCGCCGGCTCACAACAGCTAGTACTGTGCGACAACGGCAGCCTGAAGGGGAGCAAAGGATGTCCCCAGAATTCGCCCGTGCAGTTCATCGAGCACAGTGCTCCGTTCACCTCCAACACGATCTCGATCGTTTGGACCCCGCCCGCGTCCAATGCCGGAAACGTGCATATTTACGTCGCCGCGAATGCCGCGAACCATGATGGGACCCCTGCCGGCGACCACATCTACACAGCCAACTACGTATTGACGCCGCAATCGGCGGGCGGCGGAAATCGGCCAACGATTTCATCCGTGGTAAATGGCGCCAGCTTCCAAGCCGGCATTGAATCCGGCTCGTGGTCCACCATCTTTGGAACAAATCTATCCAGCACGACCCGGATCTGGAACGCCGACACTGAAATCATAAATGGAAAACTGCCGCTGAGTCTGGACGGCGTGAGCGTGATGGTGAACAATCACCCTGCTGCGATTTACTTTATCAGTCCTTCCCAGATTAACTTTCAAGCCCCGGACGATTCCTCGCTCGGCCCCGTCAGTGTGACCGTAACGAATGCCAACGGGACCAGCGACTCGGCTGTGGCGCAGCTCCAACGCGATGCCCCCGGATTTTTGATGT
>CATPCJ010000177.1 GCA_955652915.1 uncultured Bryobacteraceae bacterium | reverse complement strand
ATCCAGCACGACCCGGATCTGGAACGCCGACACTGAAATCATCAATGGAAAATTGCCGCTGAGTCTGGACGGCGTGAGCGTGATGGTGAACAACCAGCCCGCGGCGATTTACTTCATCAGTCCCACCCAGATTAACTTTCAAGCCCCGGACGATTCTTCGCTCGGCCCCGTCAGTGTGACCGTGACGAATTCCAACGGGACCAGCGACTCGGCTGTGGCGCAGCTCCAACGCGATGCCCCCGGATTTTTCATGTTCGATCCCCAGGGCCGAAAGTACGTGGCGTCGCTGGTGGCCAATTCCGATGGAACGGCTACCTTCCTTGGACCGCCCGGACTGTTTGGAGCGGGGGTCACTTCGCGGCCAGCCAAACCGGGAGAGATTCTGGAGTTGTACGGAACCGGATTCGGACCCACCAATCCGGCGGTCTCTTCGGGCCAGGTATTCAGCGGCGGGGCCCCTGACATCGATCGCGTCTCGGTGACCATTGGCGGTATCGCGGCCACAGTCCAGTTCGCCGGCATCACGGGCGCCGGCCTTTATCAGTTGAACGTGGTCGTTCCGATGACGGTATCCACCGGGGATCAGAAGATCGTAGCCAGCATCAACAGCCTGCGAACCCCGGACGGCGCTTACGTGACCATTTCCAAGTAACTTTCCGTTCAGCGGACGTATTGCGCGGAAGAACGGCGTGTATTACGCTATCGTTATGCAGACGATTTCAATGAGATTGCCCGATGATCTCCTGGAGGAGCTCGGCCGCGAGGCCAAGGCGAGGCGAGTGACGAAATCCTCGGTCGTGCGGGAGAGTCTTGAAAAAGCGTTGCGAACGCGATCGCCAGCCAGCCCAGTGTCGTGTTACGACCTCGCGCGCGACCTTGCCGGCATGGTGAAGGGGCTGCCCAAAGATCTGGCTTGCGATCCAAAATACATGGAAGGCTTTGGCCAGTGAAAAAAGGCCCGGGTCTGCTGGACACCGGCCCTTTGGTAACCTTCCTGGCCGCCGGGCTGAGGCATCATTCGTGGGTTGTTGCGCAATGGAAGCTGCTGCGCCCGCCCCTGCTGACATGCGAGCCGGTCCTTACAGAAGCCGCCTTTCTCCTGCAACGGGAAGGCCGCGAAGCCGATTCTCTTTTCGCCTTACTGGAGCGGGGAGTGATTCGAATTGCGCTCGATGTGCAGGAGGAACAGGCGGACCTTCGGGCGCTCCTGCACCGATATCGCAACAGACCCATGTCTCTGGCGGATGCGTGTCTGGTTCGACTCGCGGAAATGCACCCGGCGGGACACGTCTTCACCTTGGATTCCGATTTTCGCATCTACCGCCGCCACGGGAACAAAGTCATTCCCGTAATGATGCCCGATTAAAGTCAGACCCTCCCAAAGTGGATGCACATCATGGGCTTAAACAATCGCCCGCGCGGCGCTGCGCCCGATATGGATCGCGTCACTATCACCCTCCGGCGGGTGTCATGGTGTTTGAAGGCACGGTGCACGATGGCCAATTGTTGTCCCTAATGGTATCGCCTCGCAGTACGAAGGCCTGAGTCGTTGCCATATACAAACCCGGGCGGCCGTCGACTGCACGTATCCCAGGAGGTTGGAGTCCTGGTGTTATGGCCGGCTCATGGGCGTAAAGGCAACCCACCAAAAATGCCAAATGCGACTGTAGCGGATTTTACAGACCACCTCCTAAACTAAGGTCCTCTAAGGACTCTAAGTAGGACTATACTGCCACCTGTGCTCAGTAAGCTGAACAGATCATTTCTGAAACTCTACAAACCAAGAAAGTGGTGGGAAGTTGGAGGTTGCCCGATACTGGTCCGCAGCTGACTCCTGGACGGCCTTTCTGGCCCAGCAACAATTGATTCTTCGAATGAATAGCGGGTCCAGGGGGATTCGCGCAGACCGGGGTCGCCCTACAGCTAACCCATCCCTCGTAAGGTACTGCACCGTATATAGATAAAGTGCTTGACGTCCCACTACATATTGGGGCATGATTGCAGACAGCCGCAAAACTAGCCTTCGTTTTGTGACAATAGCGTGAAAGCCCCAGAAAGTTTTAGGAGAAACAGATGGCCCATCCCAGCGTCGCCCTGAGCAGCGGTAAAATAGAAGAGTTGGAAAAAACAATCAAAAAACCCCTTGCCATAGCCCAGCGCCAAGGCGTTACCTTCCCCAAGTACTTCACTCAGAAACTCGAGGCGGGAATGACGCCATACGATGACATCGTTTGGGAATCTCGCACGGCTGCGATCGCCAATGACAAGGGCGCGATCATCTTCGAGCAGAACGACGTCGAGATGCCGGCGGACTGGTCGCAAACAGCCACGAACATCGTGGTCAGCAAGTATTTCCACGGCAAAATGGGATCTCCGGACCGGGAGCACAGCGTGCGCCAACTGGTCCATCGGGTAGTGGATAGCATCACCGAGTGGGGCGCCGCGGGCCGGTACTTCAAGACCGCGGAGGATTCGGAAAACTTCCGAAATGAGCTGGCCCATTTGATGCTCACCCAGAAGGCATGCTTCAACTCGCCGGTCTGGTTCAACGTGGGTGTCAAGGAATCGCGCGGCTACGGCTTCTATTGGGACGAGGCAACCGGCAAAATCGTCAAGCTGAAAAAAGGCGAGTCGCGGCCGCAATGCTCGGCCTGCTTCATCAACTCGGTGGGCGATTCGCTGGAATCGATTCTCGATCTCGCCAAGACCGAGGGCATGCTGTTCAAATGGGGATCGGGCACCGGCTCGAATCTTTCGCCGCTGCGCGAAGAGGATGCCGGGTTGGCCGGCGGCGGTTGTGCCTCCGGACCCCTCAGCTTCATGAAGGGGTTCGACGCCTTCGCCGGCGTGATCAAGTCCGGCGGCAAGACGCGCCGCGCCGCGAAGATGGTGATCCTGAACATCGATCACCCCGATGTTCCCAAATTCATCTGGTGTAAAGCGAAGGAAGAAAAGAAGGCGCACACGCTGATTGAGGCCGGCTATGATTCCACGCTTGACGGCGAGGCTTACGGCTCCATCTTTTTCCAGAATGCCAATAACTCGGTGCGAGTCACGGACGAATTCATGGAAGCCGTGGTGGCCGATGGCGATTGGTGGACGCGCTCGGTCGCGAACGGGCAGCCGGTGAAGCGTTATCGCGCCAAGGAATTGTTGCGCGAGATCGCCGAAGCCACCCATCAGTGCGGCGATCCCGGCATGCAGTACGACACGACGATTAATCGCTGGCATACTTCCAAGACCACGGCGCGTATCAATGCATCCAATCCGTGTTCCGAATACATGTTCCTGGACGACTCGGCTTGCAATCTGGCCTCGCTGAACCTGATGAAGTTCGTAGGGCCCGGCGGCGAGTTTGACGTTGAAGCCTTCCGCCATGCTTGTGACACGGTCACCCTGGCGCAAGAGATCATCGTTGACAGCGCGAGTTATCCGACGGAAAAGATCGCGCGCAATTCGCACGACTTCAGGCCGCTGGGACTCGGTTACGCCAACCTGGGCGCGCTGCTGATGTCGATGGGCATTCCCTACGACAGCCCGCAAGGCCGGGACATGGCCGGCGCCATAACGTCCGTAATGTGCGGTCAAGCGTATTTGACCAGCGCCCGCGTCGCCGAAGCGGTGGGTCCGTGCCCTGGCTATGAGGTGAACGAAGAGTCGTTCCTGGATGTGATTCTTCAGCACGGCAAGGCCGTGAGCGGCATCGATAGCAAGCGTGTTCCCGAGGATCTCTTCCGCAATGCAGTGGAGTGCTGGAACGAAGCGTATGCCTTGGGCGAGCGGGTTGGCTTCCGGAATGCGCAAACCACCGTGCTCGCGCCCACCGGAACCATCGGCTTCATGATGGATTGCGACACCACGGGCATCGAGCCGGATCTGGCGCTCGTGAAATATAAGAAGCTGGTCGGCGGCGGCATCATCAAAATCGTCAACAACACCGTGCCCCAGGCGCTGATCAAGCTCGGCTACAGTCCGGAAGAGGTGGAGGTGATCGTCAGCCACATCGACGCCACCGGCACCATCGAAGATGCGCCGGCTCTGAAAGACGAGCACCTGCCTGTTTTCGATTGCAGCTTCCGCCCGCAGAATGGGAAACGTTCCATTCACTACATGGGCCACGTGCGGATGATGGCGGCCGTGCAGCCGTTTATTTCCGGGGCGATTTCGAAGACCATCAATATGCCCGAGGAATGCTCGGTCGAGGACGTAGTGGACGCGTATCTGGAAAGTTGGAGGCTGGGGCTGAAGGCAGTCGCCATCTATCGCGATGGATCGAAGAAATCGCAGCCGCTGAGTTCCGGCACCGGAAAAGGCGAGAAGAAATCAACGGTGGGGGCCGTGGCGGTAGCCGCTCCCGTGGAAAGAATTGTCTATCGTCCGGTCCGGCGTAAGTTGCCCGACGAACGGCAATCTGTCACCCACAAGTTTTCCATCGGCGGCCACGAAGGCTACATCACAGTGGGGATGTATGAGGACGGCACTCCGGGCGAAGTATTTATTTCGATGGCGAAGGAAGGGTCGACCATCAGCGGTTTGATGGATAGCTTCGCCACCAGCATCAGCTACGCGCTGCAGTACGGCGTGCCGTTGAAGTTCTTCGTCGACAAATTCAGCCATGTGCGTTTCGAGCCCAGCGGCTGGACGGGAAATCCGCGGGTCCCGTACGCCAAGTCGATCATGGATTACATTTTCCGGTGGATGGGCACGAAATTCCTGGGACCGGAGTACGCCATCTCGGAAGCGGGCAACGCGCCGGTGCTGCGTCCGACGGAGCCGCAACCGCAACAGGCGCTGCAGTTCGATGCAGTAGTGAGCGATGCGCCGTTGTGTTCGGAATGCGGCGGCCTGATGACCCGCAATGGAAGCTGCTACAAGTGCGAGAACTGCGGCGGGACCAGCGGTTGTAGCTAGTCGATCTCCCGATCTCGATTCTCGTGGCATCCGTATAACCAGCCAACCGGTAGCTCCACCGTTGCGCGCAATTTACCGGATTGAACCCAATGTCACTTGGTTTTCCCTCAACCGGACACGTGCCCAATTATGCGGTGGACCCCCATAAGCGCTAACCCAACGTGGCGCACGCGTCGAGACTAGACTAGACAGACTCGTCTCGATGCTCGGGGAAAGAGCCTTGAGATAAGTCTCGCCCCCGCGGACACGAGCGTCCGCCCCATACCGCCTAACGCAGCGGGACCAGCGCGCTCAGCCTGTCTTCGCGCAAGAACAAGCCGACCCAAATCAGTATGCCCACCACAACCGGCACGATGAACGTTGGATCGTTGATGCGCACGTGACTTGCGGTTGCGCCGCCCAGGTAGGCCGTGAGCAAGATCGCGCCAAGAACGGAGGTCCGCGGAATCATATACACGGCCGCGCAGACAAACTCGAGTATCCCGATCGGCACATAGAGACTCTCGGGATATCCGAGCTTGACGAACGACTCGCGGACGTCCGCCGATTGTATCAGCGCCAGATTGATGCCGCTGGTGAGCAGGAATAGCGCCGGGAGCGCGCTAAGGATGCGTCCGGTCCAAAGTCTCGCCTTCGAGACGGGAGGGTTTTGAGCAGTAGACATGTTGTTCTCCTAATCCTTTCGGTATCTCTATCCTTGGAAAAACTCCACCAACACCGGAGCGATGGCTTGCGGTTTCAGCATGTGCGTCTGACCGGCCACCGTTCGGTACTTCGCATTGGGAAGGACGTCCGCGAGCGCCCGCATTGCGTTGCGCATCCACTTCGGGCTCTTTCCGCCATCCGCCACAAGCGTGGGAATCGTGACCGAGACCCAGCGCGCGGCCGGCAGCGGTTGACCTTTCTCGTAGTCTTTCACAATCGCGATGTCGTAGACCAAGGTGTGGGCAATCGCCTTGAGTTTTGACCAAACCGGCATCAATGGCATCAGGGCCGCGAATATTCCCGGGACGCCCACCCTCTTCAGGAAGAACTTGACCGCGTCGCTTCGGCGGTCCGACGCAATCAGTCCCTTGAGCCGCGACAGATAATCCTCCGGCAATGGAGAATGAGTATCGTCGACAATGAACGGCGCCTCGTACAGGGCCAACTTCTGAATGCCGGGAAGGCGGCTCGCTGCCTCAAGGGCAAGGGCCGCACCGGAGGAAATGCCGTAGACAAATGCCGATCCGCCAGCCTCATGAATTAGCGCTTCGAGATCTTCGATCTCACGCTCCACCGCGTAGGGCGCGGTGTCGCTACTCTCACCGCGGCCGCGGCGGTCGTACGTGAATACCGTGAAGTGTTGCGTTAAGAGCGCGGCGAGCGGTCCACTCGGCCCGGAAGCCCGATAGCACAACGCCCCGTCTACCAAAATGAGTGGCGCTCCTCGACCCGATCGCTCGTACGCGATGGAGGCGCCGTCTTTCGAAAGTACTCTTTTCATATGCAAGAGCGCGCGCCCCGGTTACGGCTTCGCGGGTCTCCTTTCGATCTCATCGCGCAACGCTTGCTCGTTCGCCGCCACATCGGGACCGAAGCCGGACGCTTCGAACACCTTGCGAATCTCGATCTCGCTCTCCTGACCCGGACCATGGGGAGCAGGACACCGCGAAGCCCAGGCGATCGCCTCTTCTTTCGACTTCACCTGAATCATCCAGAATCCAGCGATCAGTTCCTTCGTCCCGGCGAAAGGTCCGTCGATGACCGTGGGCTTTCTTTCGGGAGAAAACTTGACCCGCGCGCCCGTCGAGCTCGCCTGGAGTCCCTCGGCGGCGAGCAACACGCCGGCCTTCGCCATTTCCTCGTTGAACTTCCCCATAGCCTCGACCAAGTCCATGCTCGGCATCACGCCCGCCTCGGAATCCTTGTTGGCTTTGACTATCATCATGAATCGCATTTGTATTTCTCCTTCGTTTTCGGAGCCGGCCTGGCTCTACTTATACGTCGAACGGGAGGCAGTAGGATCGACAGGCCCAGAATTTTTTTGGCCGGTAATTCAAACGTCGGAGGCAGATGAAATGGCTCGAACGTCTATTTCAGCCCTGCATCGAAGTGAAACGGCTCAGGAGGACCAAATCGGATCCGGGCGAAGTCCGGATGATTGGGATTCCGGTCGTTCCGATATCTCGTATAGCATCCGAAGGACTCGAATCGTCAGTGAACCAAAGATCCGCATTGATCGGTGTTCATCGGCGGCCAATATTTATGTGCTGCCCTGAACCAACCTCTCGCAACTCTTTATAGCCGCCGATCAACGCCGATTCGGGACAGGCGCCAAGCGCACAGAGAGACATTCTGGCTGGCATGGATTAAGGCATTCTCTTTGTGGTTCCAACGCCCTCCGTGACGCTTCGCCCCGGCTCCATCCGCCCGAGCACATCTTCCACACGCGTCGCTCCTTCGCTGGCGCCAAGGAGAGAAATAGGGGGGGCATAGTCAAGAACGCCAACGGGAGTGCCCAGCCAACGCATAACTCCGTCTCGATCACCGATCACTTCTATCGCTCTATCAATCACGAACTCGACGGCGGACGCATTCGATTCACGTACGGATTCTTGGAAATGACAGAGGAGGGACGTGCTCGCCGCAGTTTCTCTGGTGATCTTCCCATACCTCCAATTGTAGAGTTTGGACAGGACCTTCCCGGAGTCGGGTAGTGCGCTAAATGTTGGTTGACGCCGATTTCATAGTTTCCTCCGAAGGACTTCGACAAGGGCGTAACCGATAAGGGCCGCGATCGCAGCGATGAGGAAATTGGTCGCGGTGAAGATGTCGCCGAGGGCCCAAGCCAGACCCTTTGCCCGTCCAGGTCCAGAGCGCGTGAATTCGCTCATCAGGAGATTGGAGTAAAACAGGAAAATTATGAAACCTACCTCGGTCAGCGCTCTCCAGGTACTTTTCATGCGCGGTCTCGTATCCAACGAGGTTAGCGCGAATTCAAAGAAGGTGAATGCGATCCGCGAAAACTGCAAGCCCGAGAAGGCCCTGATCGGTTTTGGCAGGTTCCAGGGAGCGCCGGGCGGGCACGAGGAAAGAGGGTGATCCTGCTTTCAGATCACGGCGGGTAGCGGCACTTCCACTTGTGAGACCCTTCGGCCCAAGCGAAGCGCCAGCGGAGCGGGTGTCAGTTGCATGGGCCGCAGTGCGCATCCAGAAGCATCAGCAAAATTGTCTGGTATTGGTCAGCGGATACGTCCCGGTCAGGCGTCTGGTCGATGTTAGCGTTCTTGTGGGCCACGACGAGGTCATACAGCGGAATCACAGTGATGTACTGTCCGTCAGTCCCCATCGCCGTGTACGAACCCGTGAAATCCGTCCAGTTCGCGGAAGTCGTCCCCAGCGGTGCATCCCAGACCCACCAGAGCGCGCCATATCCCCACCGGGAAGGGCCCGCACTTAGCGACCGCCGTAGAGCGGCCGGCCACACTTCTGCCGCCGGCGTGTGGACCGTGGTGAGATACTGGACCCAGTTCTTCGGCAGGACATCGGCATTCTTCCATTTGCCCTGGCGCAGCATCAGTAGGCCGAGCCTCGCCATGTCGCGCGTCGAAAGATACATGGCATATTCGGGGTGCTTGGAGATGAGTTTCCCGGGGACGGTTTGAATTTTCTTTTGCTTGGCGCGATCGTAGTCCTGCATACCAATCGGACGCGCGAGGTCGGTTTCCAGCGCGTCGAAGATGTTCCGGCCCGTCAGTTTCTCGAATGCCGTTCCGGCAGCATTGAAGTCCCAGTTGTTGTAGTAGAACAGCGTATCCGGAGCCTGCGATCCTTTCCGCGGAGCGTTGGGATCGGCCTCCAGATAGATTCCGGACCTGGACATGATCAGGTTCTGCAGCGTGGCCCTCTGTTCGATCGGCAGAAACTCATCCAGATCGTCCAGCCCTAGTTCCTTTACCGTTTTCTGGAGGTTAACCGTTCTGCTGGCGACGTAGTTGCCGAGCAGCATGCCGAGAACGCTCTTGCGAACGGACGCGATCTTTGTCACCTGTGCTGTGTCGCCATATTCGAAAATCACGCGACCCTTCGCCACGACCAGCATCTCCGTGGTGTTCTGGGTCTTCAGCCACACGCGGAGGGCGCCCAGTTTCGGGGTCGAATAGCCCTCGGCTTCCGGAGATTTCACCTTCTCCCACTCACCTTCCGGAAACGCGGAGCCCGGAGGCGAAGGCCAGTTGAATTCCCGAACGAAAGCCGGCTTGGTCTGCTGGCCGAAGGCCACGGCCGCGATTAGGATGAGGCCGGTGGCGGTGGCTTTTGGCATAAGAACTCTTGGCATAAGAAAATGATAACCGCTTCGGACAGGTATAACGGCCCGGCCGAAGGGGCCTCAACGTTCGACCCGCTCGCCGAGATTCAGTCACCCGCGGATTCCTCCGACGAGGCAGAACTTAAAAACAGCGAAGGATTGCTTTTCTTACGATCCGGCCTCACCATACAAGCGAAGATCACAAACCACGCCAGGGATCTCGCGGAGTTGCTCGCTAAGTTTGTTTTCGTCCCGTCAGCCGTTCCCCACGCTCGCGAGTGTCTGTGGTGAACATCATTACAGTTTTACCGTCCCACTCAACATCCAAGAGGCGGTCGCCGTCCAGCGGGCCATCAACAACTTCGATGATGCTGTCAGCCGGAACCGTTATGGCGATTTTTGGTCCATCTTGAATCAAAACAGCTAGCGTGGGGACTGCGAGACAAAAGCGCTGTCGCGCATGAGCCTGGTGCAATTTTCGCCGCGCCAAAGCTTCCGAACCGTCCGGCAAAACGCTCCCTTGGCGAGGGGCACTCGTAACGCCTCAGCTTGTCAGCGGACAAGGCCGGCCGGGGAGGACGCCTCTTGCCGGCGGTCGCGATTCTGTTGGAGTTACTTCAGTGTTTGGCCAGTGATACTTTCGGAACGCCCGCCAGCCGCGCCATCAGATCGTCCTTGAACCTCGCGTCAATATCGAAACAATACTGGACGCTGTGGCCAGTTTCGATTTGTTTGGCTGCCAGGAGATAAGGCTTCTTTCGGAACGGCACTACATCATCAGGCAAAGTTTCGATTTTCGAGGGAAGCGACTCGCAGTGAAAAAGATCGGGAGCGACGGCATACCCAACCGCCAAAGTGTCGAACGGATTGAAGCCGTCCACCGCGAATGTCATTTTCCAGAACGTCAACCAGTCCGATGCAGCCTTCGCCAGCCAATCCAGCCCGGGGTTCAGCAGCACCAACTGGTTCAGGTCCGCCTGATTCAGCCAGACTTTCGAAGAAACTTCCCAGGGAGCGAGCACCAGCGGTACGCCGGAATTCATGACGACCTGAAACGCCTCGGGGTCCAATTCGAAATTCAAATCGCGGAACGGAAGGATGGACCTGCCGGTCAGGAAATGCTGGCCCGGCCGCCGGCCCGCCACGGCGATGATGCGATCGATGCGCCGAGCAAGTTCTGGATGGTTCCGCAATACGGTTGCGATATTGGTGGCGGGTCCCAGCACCAGGATTGTCAGCCTCTCGGAGGCGAGCGCGGCGGCAAGAGCACGCGAGGCGCCGGTCTCCACGCCCAGCTCTTCGGCGCATGCCGCGCCGGGATATACCGGTGTGTCCGATGGTCCGAATCGCCTGGCGATCTCCCGGGCAATCGGTAGCGCCGTCGCCAAGGACGAATTGCCGAAGACGACACCGATTCCGCGAATCTGCAACTCCGGCGAATGGAACGCCTGCAGCAGAGCAAACCCGTCATCGACTTCGTGTGCTCCGCGCCGCACGGAGGGATCGGTATCGATCCACACCGCGGCGCCAAAGAGGCCGAGGGGCAGGGAAAGCAAGACAGACAAGAATTTCAGCACTGGCGCTATCGGATAGAAGGTATGTTGGGGCGTAAGACCTCGCCTTCGAAGTGCAATTTAACAGTTGTCTGACTGGGAATGGGCCGATCTCCCTGACGGGCCGGCTCAAACTGCCAACGGCGAACCGCGTCCAGAGCGGCGCTCTCCAGCTTCTGTACGTTTTTTGTTATCTTGCCGGCCAACACCGCCTTGGTCACCTTGCCTTTTTCGTCCACGTCCAAGTCCAGGGTGATGAATACGTCACCGACGATACTCTGCTTTAGCTTTTCTGAAACTTCCATGGCAACCTCGACCACCGCTTTTGGTGGAATAATTTGCCCGGTAGGTTTTGAAGTGGCCACGGGTAATGCGACGTTCGGCGCCGGCGGAATAGCAGGAGCCTTGGCCGTTTCCGCGCGGACGGGCGGCGGTGCAACTACGGGCTGTTTGGGCGCTTCCGCAGGCTGCACCGGCGGTCCGACGGGAGCCGCGATAGGGCCTGGCACGGCCGGTTTGCCTCCGTCCGCTTCGGTGGAGCGGGGTTTCGGCTCAACCACAGTTTCCGCGGACGGGACTACCGTGAGCACATATGCCATCGATTCGCCTTCCTGCCAATTGCTCAGTTGCACCCATCGCTTGCCAGATCGGCCCGTTAGAAAGGAATCGTCCGCCTTGGTGCGATCGGAGAACAGAATTTCGAAGTTCGCATCTCCAAGCGACTTCTGCGCGGTGTCGAAGATCTGGGTTGGCGTGGATTCCGCGCAGCTCAGCGTAGTTGTCAACAGCGGCCCCCGGAGCGACGTTTCGCTTTGTGGGCCGGTCCGCATCGCAACCATATCGGAGGACGCAGAATTACACTCGACAACAACGCAACTCTTTTCGAGAAAAGGCGCTTGCGGTCCGGTGCAAGTCTCGGCTTTCGGGCTCTTCTTCAGGCCAGTTTCCACGGCGGACAGCGAGTACGTGGTTGCGGCATCCACCGTTTCCGAGTTCAACTGAAACCACTGGCCGCCCTTGCGCGCTGTCAGCCCCATGTTCATTGGATCTTGTGTGTCCTGATACACGAGCTGATAAGCAGCTTCGTGAAGCTTGGCGCTTAGATCGCGAGCCACCTGCCGCGGATTCACTGAGACGGGGCAAGAGTACGTAACGGAGTCGACGAATCCTTCCAGCGCCCGGGTGTGGTCCGCGTCGACTTGAACCGTTACGATGTCCCGCAGCTTGGAGGCGCATTCCACAATGACGCAGTTGGCCACTCGCCGGAACAGCTTCAGATCCTTGCAACCCTCGACATCCGAGGCCGCGAAGGCGACGGATGGAGCGGTGATCGCGAATATATAGCAAAGGACCGTGCCCGGAACTCTCATTGTAAAACGACGAATTAAGTATTAACTCGGCAAATTTGTAAGATTGCTTTAGAACCAGGACAGTAGAAACGGCCTGTGCGAAGCCTTAGAAAATGTCCGCAGCTTTACATTTCCTTACCCCAGTGTGCAGAATGTCCCTTGGCCCACATGAATAGGTCTTGCCGGTGTTGAGCGGCCGCTGGATGATCACCGCGGCGGGAGCGGCATCCCTGGCGGCATACGCGGCCCTTTGTTTTTTCTCGCGCGCCGGGCAGCCGCTACCGCTTTGGATCTTCTTTGCGGGGTTCGGACTCGCCGCATTGGCCTACATCTGGTTGTACCGGCGGCTTCCGGAAACGTTAGGGCGGCCGGAATTCCGGCTTATCGTTCTTGGCGCGATCCTTTTTCGTTCGATTGGTTTCGTGGGGGCGCCTATCTACGAAAACGATTTCTACCGCTACCTTTGGGATGGCCGGACTTTCGCGGTCACAGGCGATCCATATGGCAAGCCTCCTTCGGCTTCCTTTGGCGACGAGACGCTGCCCGGCTCGTTCCAGGACATCCTGGGCCGGATTAATTATCCGGACATTCCGACCATCTATGGACCGGTGGCGGAACTCAGTTTTCTGCTCGCTTATTATATTGCGCCGGGCGTGCTCTGGCCTCTGAAGCTGCTCTATATCGCCGCCGATCTCGGGACGTTGTGGCTGCTGTCCCGGATGATGCCGCTCTCCCGCAATCTGCTTTTATATGCCTGGAGCCCGCTGCTGATTAAGGAAGTGTCCTTCACGGCCCATCCGGATATTTTAGCCGCGGTTTGTCTGGTGGGCGCGGCGCTCGCGTTTCAGCGCGGGCGCGACCGGATTGGTGGCGTGGCGCTGGCAACCGGCATTTGCGCGCGCTTGAGCGCAGGCGTGCTGGCGCCGCTGCTACTGAAAGGGCGCACCAAAACCGCTTGGACCGTCGCGGCGATTGCGACAGGCGCATTCTACGCGCCGTTTGTTTTCCGAGGTGTCGCCGACCGCGGTGGCCTGGGAGCCTTTGTCTCGGAATGGGAGTTCAACAGTTTCGGATACGGGCTGCTAGCTGCGGTGTTGGGGGGATACTCCGCAAAATTTATATGCGCCGGTGTCTTTGTTTCGTTTTACCTATGGGCTTGGTTGCGGCGTCCGGAATTGCTCCACGCCGATATATTGCTGGGCGTTTTCCTCTTTTTGTCGCCCGTTGTCAATGCCTGGTATCTGATTCTGCTGGTACCTTTCGTCGCGCTGCGGCCTTCGGCATGGGGGATCGCCGCAAGCATCAGCGTGCTGATCAGCTACGCAACGGGATTGAATCTTGGCCTTTCCGGCATGGGGGCGTTCGACCATCCGGCTTGGGTACGGCCACTGGAAATCGCACCGGTGTTGTTGGGAGTGGCCTACGCGTTCACCAGGCGGAGAAGCGCAAAGGACAAAGCCACTTAGTTTTCCCAGAGCGGGAATGTGGGCGAACCGTGTAGGGCGGCCCTCTACGGTCCGCGCGGATCCCCCTGGACCCGCTGTTCATTCGAAGAATCCAACCGTTGCCCACGCAGAACAGTCGGCCGGGGGCCGACCCCAGAGTTTGGACATTCTTATGTGGGGCAGGATGGCATCCTGCGGCGGATTCGTAATCCGTCTCGTGCTGGACCCGGAATTACTTACGGGCCGATTGCCAATCGGCCGCAGTCTACCAACAGTTACCAACCTGCCCCACTCGGCTCTGCGCGAGTTGTTTAGAAGTGAGGGCCTCTTCCGGGGAATGTGTAGCCGACCGAGAATGCGAAGATCTGTTTCTTTCCGACGTTCCGGCCGTGCAAAATCGTGCTCGAACTGAACCCTAGTGAAAGACCGGATCTCAGGCTGTAGACTATTCCTGAGTCCACGGCTCCAAAGATCTTCTTCGTTGCCGGGAACAGGGCCGCCACGAAATACGGCGGCGCAAACTTTGGCACCGTCCCGCGGATGTCGGTTCCGTTGATGGATCTGGAAGTCTGATAGTCACTCGTAAAGGCGAACCCTTTGATGTGATAACCGCCTCCCACATTACCGAAGAAGTCCTGGGGCACGGGATGGCTCCGAATGCGATAGCCACTCTCGGCGAACGCGAAGAAGTTGTGGGGAAGTGCGACACCGAGGATTCCCGACCCGAGCCCGCCCGAAGCTTTTTCTCCAGGTGAGAAATTGGAGAGGTGGGTCAAATCGTAAGTTCCCTTGATAATGCCAGCGCCGCGCACGGTAAACACAACCCGCTCGCCGTTGTGCACCTGCCACCGTAGGCCGATCAGGCTATCGCTGATTCCACCTAGAGTGTTGCCCCGGAAGAACGTTTTGGTATGCCCGGTTTCCAGGTCAAGAGTGAGATTGCGTCGAAGGCCGTACTCGATGTCCGTGGTGAACGTGAACTGGTCGTACGGCGCCGGCAACGTCCCCCGCAACGCACCAGGATAGTAGTGCGTAAACGTATCGTTCGAGTAGGTTTCAATGACTGTCAACTTGCCGGGCGCGGGCAGCCAGGGCGAAGCCGCCCAGGAATTCACCGCCGCCGACAAAACGAGAATGGCCACAGCAGGCCGTCGAAAGAATGTCATAACCGATATCTCTTGGCGAGGTAATACGCCAAGGCCTCCATATCACTTTGTTTGGCCGTCCCATTAACCCGATCCGGGTTGTGTATACAGTCTTCGACTTTCCGTTGCAAGTCAGGCTGGACGGACTGAAGCTTTTTGCGGTCCAGCGGAATATTTTTAGAGTGACAGGCAGCGCAGTATGTTCCATCTCCCATCTTCACTTCGCCGGCGAACAGGGAACGTCCCCTTTCGTAGCGATCGTCGCGCGCAAAATTAACGCGCACCGGCGAGTATGGGCCGGATCCCGGGAGCGGAACAGCTAGCGTAGCGAGTACACAGAACGCGAGCGCTTTCTTCATGTAGGTTTCTCTCGATTTCAAATTTGCTTCCGCCTAAAACGCGCGGGCAGAATGCTTAGTCCGGCGCGTGTCAAAACATTATCTGCCAACTATGGGGGATTGTTCGTCAGCTAGGCTCGAAAGCTTTAGGTTTTTGGATGATTGCAACTAAAGGACTAACGAAGAGTGCCCCCATTCGCGGGGCTCAGGTCTTACGCCTCGATGCCACATAAGGTATTGACCTGTTGGGAGGAGGTGGAGGTTGCGGTTGCAAAAGCGATTCAGCGGCACTGGCGACGGTGCTGGTCACCAAAGCTTCTGAAATTTGATCACACCGGCGGCTGCTCCGGAAAGTCAGGTGTGGCTCCACGATCACCATGCTCCCCCATGAAGGCAGTACGTCTTCGGCCGCTCCTGCGTCGAGGCAGTACTTAAGGACCCCCGATCTCTCAGGTGTTACGGAGTCGATCAGCTAAGCATCTTTTTTTCTTGGGTTTGCCGACGAATTAATCCAGAATCATTTTGTAAACGTTGGATTTCGAGGAGGAGTGATGATGATATCGCGAATTAGCGTAAAATCGAAAAAAGTTTGGGCACGGACGCGCAACGGATGTGCCCGGTTCCGATCCCCGGTTGCAATTCCCCGATTCATCTTGCAGATGACCGCACTGTTGCTGTTAGTGGTTGCCCAAGTCGGCTTCGCGCAGCATGACCCCGGCGTTCGACCGGGATCTCCGGGCGCCGGTGGACCGCTTCCCGGTCTCACGGCGAACGAGTTGGCGATGTTCAGGGAGGGCATTAAGCGAGCGAACCAACTCGAATCGGTTTGCGACACATGCAGCGATGTCACGCCAGGGGGTGACAACGGTCAGGCCCCACTGCTGCAGACCCTCACCAACTCGTCCGGCCTGGGAGCCCGCTTTAACGCGGACCAGTGCACGCTGTGTCATGCGCAGCCGGCAATCGGCGGTTCGACCGCGTTTGTGGTGCCCAATCCCCAAGATCCTCCTTCCAGGTTTCGTAAGCCGGAAAACCCCATGTTCGACTTGATTCCGCACCGCAAAGGCGCGACCAATCATGTTCCGTCCTTCCTCACGCAATTCGGTCCGGTTCGTGAGGTGCGCTTCCAAAGGAGGCCCGACGGAACTCCCGATGGAGGCGTGCACCAGCTTTTCACAATTGTTGGACGCTCCGACACCGGGTCTCCGGGTTGCAATGCCTCCTTATTGCCGCCGATCGATTTCGACGGGGAATTTCGCAGGGGAAATCTCTCCTTCCGGATCCCGACCCCGTTGTTCGGGCTGGGGTTGATCGACGAGATTCAGGACCTCGAGATTCTGGCGCATCACAATGCCACCGCGTCCCAACGCGCGGCACTGGGAATCCAGGGCGTTCCGAACCGCAGCGGGAACGACGGCACTATCACTCGCTTCGGGTGGAAGGCACAGAACAAGTCCATCACCATGTTCGCCGGCGAAGCGTACAACGTCGAAATGGGTGTGACCAACGAACTCTTCCCGCAAGCCACCGACGAGACACCGGCTTGCAACCAGGGCAAGAGCGAGCCGAATGACATCACGCGAATGGATGCGAACGATCTCCGCAACCAGGCGTTCAACAACCCGCTTCACGAAGTGGCGGACTGGCTGCAGTTCACGCTTATGATGCGTTTCTTCGACGCTCCCAAACCTGCGCCGCTCTCGGCCAGCGCGACTCGCGGGCAGCAAGTTTTTTCCACCGCAGGTTGTGCACTGTGCCACACTCCACAGATGGTTACGGCGCCGCAAAGTGAAACCGACGCGCTGGCGGGCAAGCAGGTGAATCTCTTTTCCGACCTGTTGGTCCATCACATGGGGCCGGGCCTGGCGGATAACGTCAGCCAGGGCGTGGCGCAAGGTGATATGTTCCGTTCCAGTCCGCTGTGGGGTGTCGGACAGCGGATCTTCTTCCTGCATGACGGCAGGACCAGCGATCTGCTCCAAGCAATTCTCGCCCATGCTTCCGGAGGCGAGAACGATGATGAGAACGGTGGGGGCAACGGATTTCCTCCTTCCGAGGCAAATGCCGTGATCGCCAAATTCAAACAACTGCCGGGCAGCGATCAGCAGGCGCTGCTGGATTTCCTTCGGTCTCTCTGACACGGTGGGGTTGATTAGAACGACGCCCTGCGTCCTCTCCGGAGTTCGCGGGGCGTAGTTGCATTGAGATTGCGATGATTCGGCATCACTATATTTGGTTGCTCCTCGCTTTTCCGGCCTTCTCCGAAACGATCGTGCTGAAGAATGGCACGTCGGTCACGGGCACGCTGGTGAGCATGGACGCGCGGGAAATCGTCCTGCAGCGTTGCGGGCGCGCCGAGTACTTTTCCAAGCAGGACGTGGGCTCGATTCAGATGGACACGGTTGTCGAGGCCCAACCGTGCGCGGGCACCCCGTCGCGCCTCGAAATACCCTCCGGTTTTCGCATCCAAGCCCGCCTGGACGACTATGTTGACTCGTTGCGCGAACCCAAGGGGCAGGTGTTCCTGGCCACGCTGGATGCCCCGGTCACAATCGACGGGCGAACCGTGGCTCCGCGGGGCACGCGCCTACTCCTGCAAATGGTCGAAATCGCCGGTGGCTCGGGAGAGCCCAATCGGACGCTCGATCTCATCGCAATTGAGTTGAGAAAATCGTCCTGGGCAACGCTTCGGCCGGCCAAGGACTCGCCGGAAGCGTTCGTTCCCCTGACCACTCCGGAAATCGATTCGACCACCGCCTTCACCATTGTTTCCGCTCCACCCCAAGCTGTGGTTCGAGGGGAGAGAATACTAGTTCCTTCAAACACCAGGCTGACATTCGTCCTGAAGCAAACCGTTCGTTTACAATAGAGACCCATAAACTCCTGGGCTGCGCCAGCCGATAACAGTCTAAATGCCAATGGAGAGTAGTGCGGATATCCGTGCGGCCTTAATCATTCCGGCTCTCAACGAAGAGCCGGTGATTGGACGAACGCTGGCGAGCGTTCCCGCCGGGCTGTTCGCTCAAATCATCGTGGCCGATAACGGATCGACGGATCGCACGGCGGAGATTGCGCGATCCTGTGGGGCCATCGTTCTAAGCACACCCGAACCGGGCTACGGAAGCGCATGCCTGCGAGCCATCGAATCGCTGAGCGGGGACATTGAGGCGGTGGTTTTCATGCAGGCGGATAGTTCGGAGGACCCGCGCGAAGCGATACTGCTGCTCCAGCCGATCGCGGACGGTCAGGCGGACCTGGTGATCGGATCGAGAACGCTCGGCAATGTTGAACCCGGCGCCCTGCTCGCGCACCAGCGCTTTGGCAACGCGCTCGCGACCTTGATGATGCGGCTTCTTTTCCGTCACTCCTTCTCCGATCTTGGTCCGTTTCGCGCCATTCGACGGAGCGCCCTGATGGCGCTCGACATGCGCGAGCCTCGCTACGGCTGGACCGTGGAGATGCAGGTCAAGGCGCTGCGGCGAAAGCTCCGGGTCATCGAAGTGCCGGTGAGCTACAAGCGGCGAGCCGCCGGCGAGAATAAGATATCCGGGAATCTTGTCAATAGCGCGAAGGCCGGCGCTACCATCCTCTACACCGTTCTTCGGAACGCGGTGTAGCATCGCTAGTATGGAATGAGGATGCCAAAACGTTTTGGAGCTGGTTTATTGCTTGTCCTGTCGGCCGCCGCTAGCGCTGCCGGGCTGGATCATTCGCGATGGGATGCCTTGCTGCAGGCGTACGTCACCCCTCAGTCCCTGGTCGACTACGGCAAACTGAAAGAGCATGGAGTTCGTGAGCTCGACACGTACCTGGGCGAGCTCGCCGCGCCGTGGCCGGATGGGATGGAACCGGAGGAAACCAAAGCGGCCCTGATCAATGCATATAACGCCTTGACGGTCCGGTGGATTCTGTCGAACTATCCGGTGAAAAGCATCTGGCGGACCAGCGACCCGTTCCGTGTGGCGCGGCACACTCTCGATGGCGCTCAAACTTCGCTCGACCAGATTGAAGGGCGGTTGAGGGAAATGGGCGATCCACGAATTCACGCGGCGTTGGTTTGCGCGGCGCGGAGCTGTCCGCCGCTGCGGGGCGAAGTCTATTCCTCGGGGCGGATTGATGAGCAGCTCGACGACAATGTGCGCCGCTGGCTCGCTGACAGAGTTAAAAACGAATTTGTTCCAAGCACCCGCACCGCGCGCGTGAGCGCGATTTTCAACTGGTACGGAGAAGACTTCAAGCAGAGCGGAGGCGTCCGGGTGTTTCTGGCCCACTACGCTCCCGCGGACGCCTCCGCCTTCTTGACCAGCCCTGACGCCCGGATCGAGTTCGAAACCTATCGCTGGGGCCTCAACGATGCGGCTCCACTCGGCGCCGATTATTCGCAATTGAATTTCTATATGGATTGGGCGCGGAACGGTTATCTGTGGGTGGAAATCAAAAACTGGTTTCTCGGACTGGGCCAGAAGTATGGCGTGAACCCGATCGTCTTCGGAAGCATTTACGTCGGCGCGATTCCCTTCTTCTCCTTGTCGGTAGCATGGCTAATCCGCAACATTCGCCGGCGCAAGTCTTCCATTGTTCCGGCGTTCTGTACTTGTTTGTGTCTCATCTCCTCGTACCTATACCTGATCGTGGCCGGGAAGAACATCCCCGTATGGGTCTACTGCTTCATCGTGGGAATGGTCGGTTTTGGCTTCTATTCCGTCGCGCGAAGAATCAGGACTGAGTCGGCGAAAGGTGCGCTGGAAGCCCCGCTTCAAGGAGTTCATGACGCCGGCTTGCAACTGCTCAATCTACATGGCGCTGTTGGACCGGCGGGAGTCGTGGTTGTGGCCGATCCTCCCGCGGTCCCGGACGAGCACGCCGGTGTAACCCGCGCCGAATAGATCACGAATAAGGCAGGGACGGTCATGGAACCCGGAGCACGTTGAGTGTCACATCTGGATACGGAGCCTCTGGTCTTCACATCGAGTGATAACAGCCCACCGCGTTGAATTGGTGGGTGATCGCGTGCTCGACGAGCGCTAGTTCGGGTACGGGTCACCGGCGCGAGCCACTCGGATCTGGTGGTCCGTGAAGACCATATGCCCTCCCGGAAGCTCCAGCTTCGGCATGTGGCAGTTCGCGCATCCGTTGGTGGCAACGCGGCAGGATTTTGCGGTCGCGGAAGCTTTGGCGGACGCGCCGTGGCAGGCTTTGCACTTCGCGTCGTAAGGCGCGGCCCCTCGCACCAGTTCACGATGAGGATCGTGGCACGTCGTGCAGCTCAGGCGGCGATCGCCACCGTCGTAGCACTTGCTGTTCGCCATCCGGTAGGGCTGAAACCGGACGTTGATCTCGCCGCGCAAGCCGTCCCGCACCACGCGCTCCCAGGTATGATGACATTGGCCGCAGAAGTTCGACGTCTCCTCCGGTGTAAGTTGGCCGAGCTTGCCGGGGATCGGGCCGGTCTTTCCTTCGGAGATCGCCTGTGCGTGAGTTTCCGCGCCCGTATGACACCGCTCACATTTAATTCCTGGGATCATGCCATCCAGCGTGAGCCGGTCATTGGAAACGGCATTCGTGGCATGGCAACCGAAACAGGACTTGGTTTCGAAATCCGAGAGCTCGCGCCCGAAGGCTTCCAGCAGCGTTTGCGGGTGCAGTGAGTTATCGCCGATGGTCGTGTCCAGTGCGTCGATGGAGCGAAATAACTCACCAGGCTCTCGTAGAAGCGGCCGCCGTATTCGAAGACCCAAGGTTTGAGATTTAAGGCCAAACGACCAGACAATCGGAACAGAGTTCGAATTGTTGCCATCGGTCACGGTGTAGGTGCTACCGTTGTTCAAAGTCTCGATAAGATATGAGTACATGCCTCGCCGGAGGCTTAACTTCGGGTGCGTTTTCAAGACCGGATTCGAATCTTGCAATACCAGCGCCGATGCCATGTCGGTGTGGGCTGCGCGCGCGATTGGTCGCGATGACACGATTCGCATTGGGGCGAAGCGAGGCTCGTGCCCGCAACGCAGAGCACGCCGATCGCGAAAGCGCTAACGCCCGCCACTAAGCAACACGGGATTCGGCCCGCCGGTCCGAAGATCCTCATGAGAAACTGCGATCGATGTGCTTGAGCGACCGCGCATAATCTCCGGTCTGGAACTCACAGAGTCCGAGAATCCCCCAAGCGGGCGCCGAGTCGGTCTTCAGCTCCACAAAATGTGACAGCGCATCGCGGCAGCCGGTGTATTCGTTGGTGTCGTAGAGAATCGTCCCTAAGAACCACCAGCCCGCCTGCCACTTGGAACTAAGCGCCAGGGCTTGGCGATATAGCTTGACCGCTTCGGAAAGATTGTTCGCTTCTCGCGCCGCCGTGGCTCGCGCGGATAGATCTTCAAACGTCGCGGCGCGGGACGGAGCTACACAAAGCGCCGCGAGAAAGACCGCCAGGGGACGCACGAACAGCATGACCGGTACCCAATACAACACCCCCGCGCTGATTCAGCTTCGGCCGGCGCCGGTCACTGTCCGCTCGTAGCTGGGAGCGTCCGGACCCGCTTCATCGATTACCTCCAGCGCGTAAATGGAGGCGTAGTCGTGTTCGGGTTCGAAGGAAAGCGTCAGCTTGCCCTGGGCATTTGGCGCGAGATGGTGGAACGCCCGCACCACTCCGTAATTGACGCCGGCTTCCTTGAACAGATCGATGCCGCGCAGAAGCGCCGCGCCGTTGCAGAACACGCTGAAGATCCGTGTACCCGCGCCTCCGCCTCCAGGATTCCCCGGACCCCAATACTCTTCCGCCATGTATATGTAAACCGAATACGAACCCCGGTCCACGGGTATGGCGTATCGAAAATGCCCGTATCTCTCGTGCCGGAAGATCTCCTGATCGTGAGTATTCTTCATCGGACCGGGATGGATAGCTACCCGCCCGCCGCGACTGTAGTTATCGGGCGTCCAAAGGTTCCCCGCCGAATCGGTATAGAAATTGTCCTGGGGAAGTAATCGAATAGGGTTCAGAATATGCCGCCGTGCAGGCAGAAATTCGATGGCGTTCAGCAGAGCAGCGCCGTTGATGCTTGCCAGATCGATGCGCACATAACCGTCCGGGCCTGGAGTAATATCCTTAAAGACGCGAACATCGGCGGTCCATGGGCCATCGGCGTCGGACAGGATATCGAACCGGTCCAGCACCTTCTGCCGGTTGATGGAGACGCTGAACAGCCGGTTACCTTCGCCCCCCTGATCGTGATGCGGCCCGTACACCGGCTCTATGAAATACAGACGCATTTCGTAGTCCCGGGAGGGCAGGGGAACCCGATAACTGAACGTGCCGGTTCGCGCCGATTGATAGAGCCGGGCATCGAAAGCTCCCGCAATGTAGCTCTGCCCCGGAATCTCAATCGATTCCCCGCCTTCGAAGTGCTCGTCGGCGCCCCAGATCTGCCCCAATCGGTCCGTCCAGGAACTCTGGCGGCCGCAACCGATGCGAACGCCCGCAAGCGGCGATGACGACGGGATGCTGATAGCGCCTTTGGTACTATCGGCGGATGCGTTGGTTCCCGCACTCCCGGGCCGCGGCCGGAAAAGCCAGACTGACAGGAGGATTACAACCGCTGCAACCGATATCAATGCCAACTGACGGGTTGGAATCTTGTAACGTTGGGCGTGTGGGAGCGATTCGGCTGGAACGGCAACGGGAAGATTTGCCGCCGGCGCTTCTCCAATATCCATTTCGACCGGCGACGTGCTCGTTGCGCGCTGCTCTTCCCAGGCACGCGTTACAACGGGGGCATATTGGCCCGGCGGGATGACGATGCGCACCGGGTCGTGCATCCCTTCGGCCTCGTAGTAATCTCGCAGCCGCCTGCGCAGGCGGTGCATTTCAACCCGCACGGCCGCGTCCTGTGTTGGATCGAAATCGGCAGGCCGGCCAAGCGCCTCCGTGCCGATCGTATACTCAGCGATGTAGTCGGGACCGTTGGCCAGCAGCGAATCGCAGAGGTACTTCAGCAGGCGAGAGAGCTGCTGGGATCGGGTAAATGTCTCGGACGCAAGTACGGTATGGAGCGCCGACCTTACTTCATCCCCGCCGACCACTTGGTGCGAGACTGCCATACCTGCCTATCCCTGACAGAGCATCGAGTTGACCTAACTCGGATTGAGGATACCACTAACGCTAGCCAGAACCGCAATGCAGAAGCGACGTGCCTGCTTCGCTCTTTTGACCAGCTAATGAAAACTGTTTTCTTCCGAGCTCTCCAAGGCCATTCAAGCCGAGGGTAGCACACGCCTGACAACAGACTCAGAAAAAGACATGCGGTCTGCGCAAGAGAGGCATCGACGCCGCGAAACGTGCATCCAGAGAGAAGGTCTTTTGGCTCCCCAATCTGGACGCATCTAGAACTTTGCGGCGTAAATCCCCGCCGCTCGAACCAAACAAACCTTTGCTCACATGAACACCAGAGCTGTCTGGATGCATCTCGAACTACCCGTTCGGACGCGTCTCATTTTGCTATAGACTCAGACAACTTAGGGTGGCCGTTCGTCGGCGATGGTCTTACGGGTGTATCTCCTAAACCGCTACTCCCTTGCAACTGGCGCCAAGTTGCGACATCATTAAATCGGCATGCGTATCATTTATATCGGCGCATTTTTGCTGCTTTCCTCCATGGTTGGGTCCGCCCAGACCACCACCGGCTGGAAGCTCATTTGGAGCGATGAGTTTAACGGTGCGGCAGGCAGTCCACCTGATTCGGCGAAGTGGAATTACGATCTCGGAAACAATAACGGATGGGGGAACGGCGAGGCGGAGGTTTACACCAACTCCCCCAACAACGTCTTTCAGGATGGCAAGGGCAATCTAATCATCCGGGCCATCCGGGACGCTTCCGGCAATTACACATCGGCGCGGCTGCAGACTGGCGGCCCGGGCGCTTCGACGCATACGGCGGATCTAAGCTGGCAATACGGCCGAATCGAGGCCCGCATCAAGCTTCCTTTCGGCAAGGCCATTTGGCCCGCATTTTGGATGCTCGGCGAGAATATCGCCTCGGCCGGGTGGCCCACTTGCGGCGAACTCGACATCATGGAGAACTTCGGCACCTTCCACAACAACTCCTCGATCAATAACGGAACTGCGCACGGGCCGGGGTACTCGGGCGGCAACGGCATTGGGAAATCTTACACACTGCCGCTGGGCGAGAAGGTGGCCGACGACTATCACGTCTACGCCATCGAATGGTCGCAGGACTCGGTGGAATGGTTCGTGGACGGCGCTTCCTATCATAAAGTCACACCCGCATCGCTGCCCACGGGCACGAAGTGGGTTTTCAACAATCCGTTCTTCATCCTCCTGAATTTGGCCATCGGTGGGAAAACAACCTTTCTAGGCACACCGGATGCAAACGCACCGTTCCCGCCGCAGGACATGCTCGTGGATTATGTGCGGGTCTATCGGGCAACCGCCATCACTCCGCTAACCCCGGCGATCGCCCCTGGGCGAGTCTTGAACGGAGCTTCGTACCTTGGAACCATTGCGCCGGGTAGTCTTGCCGCCGTTTATGGGATCAATCTCGCCGGCGACACGCTTTTGCTTTCTCCCGGAGCGGACATGAAATTTCCATCTTCCGCCTCCGGTGTCGCGGTGACAGTCGACAACGTGAACGCTGCGCTGATCTACATCTCCCCAACCCAGATCAATTTTCAGGTTCCTTGGGAAACCGCGCCAGGGCCGGTGAACATCACGGTAACGCGAAACGGCATCGACAGCGAGCCCGAGCCGGTTACGATCGGCGCGGCTACATCGCCTTCGATGTTCCTGAGCGAATTCACAAACGGAATCGCCTGGGTCACCGGAGCCGGATGCGAGACCACCGAATGCTCCGTGACGCCGGGGATGGCTTACCAACTCTGGGGCAACGGCTTTGGCCCAAAAAACTCGATGCAGGCCGATGGCGCTCCTGCCGTTTACGCCGGCTCTTTGACACCACTGGAAGTGCCGGGCAGCCCAGCGAGTTGCCAGTTGACGATTGACGGCCAGGCAGCCACGGTGGTTTACTGCGGCGCTGCACCCGGTTTGATAATCGACCAGTTGAACTTCGTCTATCCGGATGGAGTATCGACGAAGGCGTTGTACGCCGACGCGACGCTCACCATTGCCGGGGTCACTGGTAGATTCCGGGTTCCCACACCGGCGCCCAACTCGCGGTGAACGGGACTTATCGCACTGCGACGGTCACTCCGTCCTGGCTGAAGACCGCGCCTATCTTCACGCGAACTGGGACCTTATCGCCGGGCTGGACGTCTTTCGACATCCGCGCGTTGATCTGTAAGAGGCCTGGCGCATTCCCAGGCGCCGCCCCGGCATACTCCACCGTCGCCGGTAAACCGCCGATCTCCACCGAGACTGCGGCCACAGGCTTGGGCAGTACATCGAAGGCAGGACGTCCGTCCACCCCCGGCGGATCCGTAACGCCTTCACCCGTGGCCCATAGGATTACCACCGAGCCAACCTTCGCGGGCGAAGAGGGAGAGTTCTTGCCGTTGTCATCGTTCAGAATTGCTCCCTGACCCTGGCCCGTGAAATCCGTGGTGAAGAGGCCGGGCGCGGTAGCGGCCACCGGAACCGTCAGCGGCTCGGACCTCGCACCCTGGTACTCCACTTGAACGTGCGTCGTTGCTTTCATCGCGCCGAAATACGGCGCCACTGCTGAGCACTGCCTGGCGGAAACATAGACTAGCGGCGCGGGAACCCCATCGAACAGCACTCGAACGCCGGAGTTCGCCGCGCTCACCAGACCGTTCTCGTCCTGCTTGAGATATGCCGTAGTTTCCGGCCCCATACCGTCACCCCAAACGATCACCATCTGTCCGGGCGCGATTTGCTTGTCGTACGAGGCTGCATTTGTCACCGCAGTCACGTTTGGCTTCGCTCCAGGAAGCGGCTTGGGCGGGATGACCAACATGGAAATGGAATTTGCGGGAAATACCGTGGTAAGCCCGCTGGCGGCGACGGGAACGTCCGGCTGCGCCTGGATGGCATCCAATTTTGCGCTGCTGTAGAGCCAGCCGGCCGCGGTTGAACCCGCGGCAAAATTGCCCAGGCTGAGGGTGCTCGAAAGATCGGTGTTGGTTTTGTTGATCGCGATTACGGTGAGCTTAGAGTCCGAGCGCAGGGCCGCATAAACCGAAAGACTTGCCTGGTCCGCGCTGGCCGCCTGCACGCTGGTCTCGCCGAACGCGCCGCCGATGTCGTCGTAGTTGCGGTACATCCGGAACGCGAACGCGCCAGGATCGGTCGGTTTTGTCGGCCCCCACAACGCCGCCAAGTCCACTCCTTCGCGGCCGAAGATGCCAAGCAGATCGGCCTGCGCCAGCGCTCCGTTAATATGGTCGAGCGCTCCCCAGTTATATTCAGTGATGGCGATTTTGGTTCCGGGATAGTTCTGATCCACCATTTCTCGCAGACGCGGAATAAAGCGCGGAGCCACCGGCGCGCCGTTGTTATCCAAATCTTTAATCCAGTAATCGCCGCTAACCACGTATGTGGGATCCCAGAACACGCGCGTTGATTGCAGCCGAAGCGCTTGTGTCTTGCCGTCGCCGGCGCCGGCCAACGCGATGTTGGAAGGAGCAAGGTAAGCGTGCTGATCCAGATAGTCGAGCAGCCGTGCGCCGTGTAGCCGTTCGTAGTTCTGCATCTGCTGCAGATACCAGGCCAGGAATGGCACGCCGCCGTGGGCATTGCGGTCCACCGGGTTCGACCAGTAATTGCCGTGGGCCCAACCGGCAACGATATCTTTCTTGGAGAGCCACAGCGATGCCCAATTGTCGCCAACCGGACCGGACACCAGCGCTGACGGGTCGGCCCGCTTAATCGCCTCGGCGTACTTAGTGTCCAGGCCGAGAACTTCGTCGTAGGTGTAAGGATCGGGATGAATGTCGCGGTGGGTATTGTCCCACCAGATTGGCTCGTTATCCAGACTCCAGATCGCGACGCCGCCCTGGTTCGCTTTGCCGTAGCGGGCGATCAGACTGCGCGCCCAATCGCTTTGAAAGCTTTCGTCATACGGAGCATAGGCGTCGGCGGGATCGTTTTTGATGTAGACCGGATTGCCGGGCCCCTTGCCGTCGATCACTCCAGGGTCGCCGCATGCGGGAACATATGCCACCCCATTGCCGCACGTTAGAGGGTGATATTGGGCGTAAGGATCCTGCTTACACTGCTTGCCGTACTTGCTCACGTCGAAGCTGCACATCTCGGCGCGAGCTTTCGGCAGCCAGCCGAGAATGGGAACCGTGGCTAGGATTTTCCCGCCCGAGGCGCGGGCCTGGTCGGCGAAAGTATTGAACGAAGAGCCGGCCGGCAGCTTCGAGGCATTCACGCTGGTGTCTGGCAACACCTCAAAGAACCAGTCCGCATCGATGTTAGTGACATCGTACTTCCAGTGGTAGGTGCTGGTGTTATTTCCGCCCCAACGTCGAACCGTGGCGCGGACGCCGGGCGCGGCTGAGACGTAAGCAGCGTGATTGGCGTCGTTATTCTTTCCGAGATCCCAGTAGTAATTGATCCCGTAAATATCCTGCGAGATCGCATGCCGGCCGGCATTCGCATCAATGGAGAGCGCGGGACCCGGCTGTTGCGCGGCCGCGGTTGCGATCAGGCTTCCGCCCGCGGCCAACATGCTGACAACGTGTCTGAGTACACCCATTAAGCACCGTCTTATCTGGCCATCGCAACCAAGCGGACCTGAATTTCGGTCACTTCATTTATTGTATCCGCTGGCCTCGCGGAGAGATTAGGCCGGGGCAGCGGATCTCACCGTTGGGATCACGGATCTGGACTTGAAACGCCCGCTGGGTGATGCACAACACCTGCTGAAGGGCCTGTAGGCCCACCCCTCCGCACACTCAGGACCTTGTACCCCGCCGATGTCCCGAGTCTCTCCACGGCGCCAAGATCCCGCAACCACTTTTCGTAGTTCAATTGTTCGCGCAGCACCATTACGACCTGACCCTTCCGCCGGCAAACGCGGACCATGTTGTGGAACAACGACTGCAGCATCACACTGCCGGCATGCGTCGGTGGATTTGTAAACACGAAATCGTAGCTTTCGCTGTCCTGTCGAAGCTGATCGTCGAGGACAGTCTCGCACGAAAGCCGGTTCAACTCCGCGTTTCCACTGCTAAGCTTCACCGCGCGCGCATCCGCGTCAATCATCGTGACCGAGGCGCCCCGAGCCGCCGCCACCAAACCGACGACTCCGTACCCGCACCCCACATCGAGGAATTTGCAGCCTTCTAAGTCCGGGAGAAATGTCAGCAGGTACCCGGTACCCGCATCAATGCGATTACAGGAGAACATTCCGGGGCGCGTGAGAAATCGTAGGACCCTGCCAGTTGGAGCGTCAGTATACTGGAGTTCACAACCCTCCTCGCTAAAGTGCTTGGGCGTGGGCTTACCGCAAACAAGAAGACTGGTTCCGGTCCTCGTTGCCACGCGAACTTCGCCAAATAGCTCGGCTATCGCCAAGCCGACCTTCTTGGGCCGGCCGCCCGGGAGCACGACTACCCGGAGCTGGCCTGAGCAAGACAGTAGCTTAGCCGCTGCATGCATGTCGCGCTGCACCTGCGGAAACGAATCGAACTGCGTCACATACGCCAGCACACGCTGGTAATTCCCCGTCACATCCGCGAGCTCCTTACATTCGAAGTTGTGAGACGCGAGCTTGCGAAGACGAGTCAACTCGTAGTCCACCAGGAGCACGTCCGCCGGCCACACCGATTCCGGTGTTGGACGATAGACAAGCTCCGGGGTGAAATCGGATGGAGACTCTCCTTGCACCAGAAACTCAACGGCTTTGTGAATTCTGCTCATGTGCGTCGCCTCCAGGTGAAGACGTTGTCTCGTTGAGTTCTATGAGATAACCGTCGGGGTCGCGCAGAAAAGCAATTCGTTCATGCCCGATTTGGAAAGGCTCGGTCTCGATGCCGACCCCTTTCGCCCGCAACTGTTCGATCAGACTATCAATATCGCGGACCTGGAAAGCGACGTGGAGCCGATCGTTGCGGAATCCCTTCAGAGGCGGCTGGTACCACAACTCAAGTCCGGGAGGCTCGCCGGTGGGCGAGATCTGCACGATGACGATCCCGTCCGCCCGGTCGTACCGCACAACCTGCTTGAATCCGAGCAGTGCGCCGTAATAGTGCAGCGAGCGATCGAGGTCTTGCACGTCGATCTTCACATGGAGGAACGATACGAACGGCATGCTTACAATATACGCTGCATGTACTCCGCGGCCTGCTGCCAAGCCAACTCGCGATGGGCGGTCTCGGCATGAGGCTCAAGAGTTAGAAACCCCGGATAAGCATCGCTCCGGAGGCTTTTCATGAGAGCCTTCCATGGAATCGCCCCTTGGCCGAGGGGTCTCATGACGAACTCATTGTCGTAGTCCCGGAATCGCCGCCACCCCGATACAGGGCTCGTTGATGCGAGAACGTTGTTGAGATACTCTCCGTCTTTGACATGGCAGTACGCGATAAATGGAGCCAGAATCTCGTACGCGTACGGATACGGCTCCACACCCGCGCAGTAGAAGTTGCACGGGTCGAAATTCAGGCGAAAGTGTGGATTGCCCACCCCTTCCACTAATTGCCTCAAAGCAGCCGGCCTCCGCGTGATATCGCTTTGGGCAGGATCCTCTCCAAAGGCATTGAATTCGTTTTCCAGCACAATTGCGACCCCGGCGCTTTGCGCGAGATCGAGACAAGGCGCCAGCAGCCGCTGGTAAGTCTCGATTGCGCGCTCATCGTCCCGCACTGGATGGTGTCCGAAGTAAGTGTTGACGAACCGAGCCCCAACCCGCGCGGCAAGTTGAATGGACTCGAGCAACAGCTCCTGATCCTCGCGAGATCCGCCATCGCGGTACAGCTCACTGCCGGCGGAAACGCAGGCAATCTCGACGCCCGCGGCTAAAACCCTATCGATCGTCTTATCTAATCCTTCGGTCGAGGTATTCCTGGGATGCCACAATTCGATAAAGCCAATTTTGAGCTTTCCGGCACTCTCCAGCAGTGCGCCGATCGGCTCATCGGTATCCAGTTCCGTACCCGATATCGCGAGTCGCATATTGAGAATGCCGCGCCGGTTCGAGCTCTACGGCATGATGGCGCCGCAGTTGACCACGATCGACTGGCCGGTAATGCAGGCGCTCTCCGGACCGCAAAGAAACAGCGCGGCGCCCACCACATCCTGCGGATTTTGGTCGCGTTTGATGCAGCACGACTTTAACACGGACTCCCTGACCGACTGCATTTCAGGCGAGTGCAGAACCGCCTCCGAGAGCGTGTACCCGGGCGAAACATTGTTCACGTTGATTTGG
This sequence comes from uncultured Bryobacteraceae bacterium, assembly GCA_955652915.1. Lineage (GTDB taxonomy): Bacteria > Acidobacteriota > Terriglobia > Bryobacterales > Bryobacteraceae > Palsa-89. Next base: position 19,495 of record CATPCJ010000177.1, on the reverse strand, counting down.
AAAGGTCCCAACTCGCGCGCCAGCGACCGGGTCATCACCGCAACGGCGCCTTTCGAGGAAAAGTAGGCCAGTTGACTTTCGTACCCTTTCCAAATCGCGTCTGAGCTGATGTTGACGATCCTCCCGCCCCCCCGCCGTTCCATGATCGGCTTCGCTCGCCGGCAGCAGAGGAACACGCCCGTGACGTTCACGGACATGATACGGTTCCACTCGGCGAGAGATGTCTCCCAGAAGGGCTTGAACGGAACATCCACGTCGAGCATAATAGCGGCGTTATTAACCAGAAAATCGAGATGTCCGAATTCTGCCTCAATCCTCTGAAACATTTCGTCGACGCTACGTTCGTCTGAAACGTCCACGCCGATGCCGATTGCGCGGGCGCCGTTCTGGTTCAACTCTTCGGCGACTTCTCGCGCCTGATCTTTCAGGACGTCCGCGACCGCGACGGCCGCCCCTTCCCGCGCGAAGCCCTGGCAGTAGGCTTTACCAATACCACGAGCCCCGCCCGTCACCACGGCCACTCGATCCTCAAACCTCTTGGGTGTAGTCATCTTTCGCCGCTCTTATCATACCCTGGAGCCTGTCCAGGATCTCCGGGACGCGGGACCGATCGTATCCTTCGTAGTGCGCAAACCGTTCGGCCTCGATGTTATCGGTTCGAAGATAGCGGTGAGTCCCTAGAGAGATTAGCGGTTTTCCGAAATCCAGGGCCAGCGCGATTTCGTTCAACGTGCCGTACCTCCCGTCCAGCGCCAATATACCAGCCGAGCTCCATACGATTATGCTGTTGCTGGCCACATCCATGGAAGTCAGAATGGCATAATCCAGATAATTCCGATCGGCGGGCAGGCATTTGCCCTTCAGTATCCCGATAGTCACGCCACCGCACTGCTTGCAGCCGCGGCAAGCGGCTTCCATTATTCCGTCCTCGCCGCCACAAACCACTCCCATGCCCCGCCGCGCGATTTCGCCTCCCACGGATTCTGCCAGCAACAGCGCCTCCGGCGTCGTGTTGCACGAGTGTCCGCCTATGATTCCGATCAGGATGCGGGGCATGCAGCGATGGTCTCGTCACGATTTCCAGGGATCAGAGCGGCTGAGTCGACGGTCTCGGGCCACTGGGGCCGTTGTAGCTGGACGATCATTGGATAGACTCTCTCCGGGGTCACGTCCGCTTTACAGGGTCCTCCTGAACAGCCTCCATAAAAGGCAGTGCAATTGCCGGCGTCCCGCTTGAAATCCGGACACGAGAGGCCTGTTCGGCTCTGTACTGCCCTGAAAGAGCCGCTCACGCCTCCCCAGATCATGGAGTCAGTCGCGAAATACAAGCCAATTACTGGAATATCCAGCGCGGCGCCTAAATGCACCGAGAATGTGTCGTTCGACACCAGCAGGTCGAGGCCGGATACGTGCCAGCACAGATACTCGAAGCTCTGCCTCGCGACAGTCGTGCAACGCCCCGCGCCAAACCGTCCGCGCAGTTCCGACGCAATCTCCTCGGCGTTTTCAATTTCGATGTCGGTTTGACCGGCGTAGACCACGATCTTCCGCGCCGCTTCACAAAGCACGGAGCTTCCCAGGCGAATCCAGTCGCCCGTGGGCCAACGCTTCACGGACTGGCTGGCGCCGGTGAAGAACCCAATCTCAGCGTTCCCGGCGCGACTGCCGCCCTTCCACCGCAAATACTCGCGAACCCAGGTGCGATTCACATCCTGCAGGTCAATGCCTTTCGACACAAACAGACGTAACTGGTCGGCGAACAGCGGACGTTGCTCGCCGCGAGCCGCGATTGCCGCCTGATCGAGCTCCCAAAAGTCCACGCCGGACGACGCCATTTCCCGCTTGAATTGAAAATATTCCACGTCTCGGAAGGGCCCCTCATTCCGAAGATTCACAACGGCGTTAATGTTCTGTTCACGCAGAAAGTCGCGGATGACGCCCCAGTCGTCTCGATCGAAACGCCGCCAGTTGGAAGGCACTACTCCTTCAAAGCTCTTCAGCCCCAGCCAATCCATGATGCCGCGAGCGGCAAACACAGGATTGGAAGTATGAAAGTAGGACGCCGCGGGATCAACCTCCTCCAGGCGTTTGAGGATGGGAACGATCCAGATGCCATTGCCAAGTCCTGCAAAGTTGACGATCAGCATGCGGCGTCCAGCTTGTCTCATCGGGGCTCCCTCTCCTGGCCCGCCGTACGGCGGTAGACGTTGCCTATAATACACGAAAATGCCCGGAATTCGCAGTCAACTGCAATTCGAGCGCGAATCGAACAACCCGCCAGGAAAGAATGCTACTCACGCTCCATTTGTTGGTACAATCGTTCCTCGCCAGGGCACTCGCCGCTTCGCGCCGCCGAGTCTTGTTCTGTTGACGGGCGGCGACGATCGCGAATGGGATGAACAATTCATGCCGGAGCCGGCACATTTCGAGTGCGTCGTCTTCTTTGCCCACGGTTTCGGAGACTCCATACTTACTCTGCCGGCCCTGCGAGCGCTGGCACACGTTTTCCCGCGACGCTCCGCCTTGATCTGCGAACGAGATGTTTTCGAGCTTCTCTTCTGGGAGCTCAAGTTTCCGGCTACATTCGAAGTTAATATTGAGGTGAAAGACGGAGTTCAATGGTTCGATGCACGTGTCATTTCACAGCATGTCGCTTCATGCGATCTTTTCGTCTCGTTGACACCTTGGCATACTCCCTCCGTGGACCAGCTCATCGAAGCACTGAGGCCGGAAAAGTCGATCGGGTTTTCCCCCGCGTTCTCAGAGCAACTGCCATTGCACACGGATGAGCACTCCATCGATCTAGCCTTTAGCGTCCCCCGCTACGTGGATCCAACACTCCGGCTGGACGATTTTCTCCATGCTCCTAAGCTGACTCCCCGCGCGACCAGCAGTGTTACCTCGCTGGCCATTCCGGTTGGACCATCTACACATCTGCTTACAATTCACGGGGATTCCAAACCCGACAAAATGTGGCCGGGTGCGTCCTGGTCACGCTTCTTGAATGTCTTCCTCGCTAGTCATCCAACTTATATCGCTCTCTTAGTAGGACTGCGTGACATAAATATACGCTCCCAAATGTTTCCGGACCGGGTCTTCTCATACTTAGGCCTGCCACTGTCGGATACATTGGCGTTGCTGGCGGCGTCCGATATGTTTTGTGGAATCGACTCGGTGATGCTGCACGCGGCGGATCTGTTTCGCGTTCCAGGAGTAGGCTTATTCGGTCCAACAAATCCGAGGGTGTTCGGATTTCGAGTGGCTCCACACAACCACGTTTGGAATACGCGTGGAATAAACCACATCACGGTCGAGGACGTTTGCAGCGCTTGTGAGGATCTTGTTGAGAACATAGCCAACACGTCACAAGATGGTGTTGAAAAGACGCGTGGGACCCGGCATTGATTTGGCCCGGGCAAAGGTCCACTTGGAATTAGAGACCGGAGAAGATCACTAATAAGGCGCCGCGGCGGGATCGGAACTATTGGTGAGGTTGACTCCACCGATGGCGGCGGCGTGGGTGGTATCTGTTCATGTTCGGTCTGTGGACTCACACTGGGAGTCCGTTCTTGGGATTGGGGTCGTTTCTCACTGTCTTTGTTTGCGCGTCGGGATTCGGCTCGCGGAGGCGGTGGAGACGCAGCAACGTGTTAAGGGCGCGGGTGTAACCGTCCGGAAGGCGAAGGCGGCTTCGACCTTTTCTTCAGGCCGGTCTCGCGACGCTGCCGCCATTTGGGACCAGTACTTCCGAGCGGACAAGCAGGCCGTTGTGCAGCCCTGTACGAGGTCCATTTCGACGGGGGCGGTGGAGTAGTAAGAGTCGAGCAGCGAGGTATACTCGTCGGCGTTTTCATCGGGCAAGACTCCAGGCCGGATGGCATCCTGCGGCGGATTGGTAATCCGCCTGGTGTTGGCCGGAATTACTTACGGGCCGATTGCCGATTGGCCGCAGGTTACCAACAGTTACCAACCTGCCCCACAATCTGCATTGATGCTCCTTGTGCTGTCTCATTGTAGGACGGAGGGACGGAGAAGACGGCCTGGGGTGAGGTGGTGCGGTGACCCCCGTCGAGCCCAGGCTGTGTCGTGGATCACTTGAAATCCTCGCTCTAAGATCCACTCAGGCAAGAATGCCTGTGCAACATTCAGGGGCCAGCTTCATAGATGATGCATTCGTGCTCGAAAGAGAAGGTGCTGGAGATGCGAATCCAGGGATAATCGGGTGCGATGCGCTGGAACGCATGCGGGTTCACGTAAACGATCCGAAGACGGCGCGGATGATCTCTGAATGAACTGCCGATACGCGAAAAGACGCGTGTAAGCACGTCCCCTCCGAAGGGATTGAAGAAGAAAAAAAATGTCGCATCCGGAGGGATCGGGAATTGTTCGGCGCTGCCAGTCCAGAACTCCACGTGGGTGCACTTTCTGTTGCCGCGAAAACGCGCTAAGTTGCGTTGCGCGATTCGTACCAGGTCCGGTGAGATTTCAATTCCCAGAGCCCGTCGAAATGGATATTCGCAGGCGATGGCTAGCACGCGGCCCATGCCGCAGCCGTAATCGACCAAGGTCTCGCTGCCAGGAGCGATACCTGCGTGATCGAAAATCCTGCGTAGCGCTCGAATGCTGGTTGGCGTGTAGTCATGATTTTCGCGGGGATTCTCGACCAGAGATTCGATCCGGATGTGGCCGGCTGTCCTGATACCCAGGCGACGTTCTTCGATGTACTCGGCCACACGGTCCATTGCAACCTTGGCCGCCAGCAAGGGACTTTTCTGCCAGGCTTCATAGATGCGGGACATTACTCTAAGTTCGCACGCAAGCGCATCGGGTAAAGAGCGGCGTCCAGGAGTGTGAGGAGCAGGGAAATCCGAAGCGAGTTCCACCGCTCCGAACTGGGTCCAAGCGCTCCCTTTACGGCCGCGGTTCTGTTCCGGGTAAACGCCATAGTATACTACAGCAAGTATTCACTACGGCCCGCAATGAGGTTCAACAATCGTGACTGGATTTCATCGTGACGGCCGAAATCGGCTAGACCTAGTCAGTCCAAGTTTCTGTCCTCTGCGTTGGACGTACATGCAGGTTGATCTCGAGCACGGTCGAGTGAAGGCTTGTTGCAAGACTCCATTTGTTCGAATCGAGCGGAGCGAACTTCGAAGCCTTGGCGTGGCGGCGATGTTCAACGCCCCGTATTTTCAGGATCGCAGGCGGGAGATGCTTTCCGGTGTGTGGCATTCCGATTGCGACTCCTGCTGGACGCAAGAGCAACTTGGGCTGCTCAGCTACAGGCGCGCGGAATCGAATCGAGAGCCGCACCGGAGCGCAGCCGTCGAAATCGGCGAGCACCGAACCGTGGATGCGGCGCGCCCCAAGGAGATCGAGTTCATTCTTAGCACCTTGTGCGACCTGAAATGTTCATATTGCGGGCCCGATTTCAGCAGTGCGTGGGTGGCGGATATCAAGACCTCTGGACCACTCGCCGTGCTACCCGAGCAAGCCGACCTTGCGCCGGCGTGTGAAGGCTTCCGGGAAACGTTTTGGGAGTGGTTTGACACTATCCTGGAGGGCGTCGATTATGTCCAATTCAACGGCGGCGAGCCGCTAATACAGCCTGAGTTCTACGCGGCCATGGACCGGCTGGCAGCGTCGCCACACGCGATGCAAGTGGGAATCATCAGCAATCTCAACACGCCTTCCCGGATGTTTTCAAAGTTCCGAAGCCTGCTTCCGCGGTGGATGGAGCGCCACTGGTTTCGACTTGGCGTGAGTCAGGATTCTGTAGGACAACGCGCGGAGTATATTCGGCACGGGCTTCAATGGGATCGATTTGACCAAAACCTGCGGATGTTGCTGGACGAGTTCAAGACGCTTCAGGTTCGGATTGCTCCAACCATGAACATCCTGAACGTTACCAGTATCCAGGACCTGCTGGTCTATCTGGATAGCCTCGCCAATGAGTACGGTCCGCGAATCAGCGTAACGCCAAGCATCGTCATGGCGCCGGATTTCCTTTCCCCCTTCGTGCTTCCGCCCGAGTATTCAAGATACCTCGAAGAGGCGATCCTGTTCCTCGACAAGGTTGGAAGGTGGCCGGAGGTCGGCACGCGGCTACGCGAGATCATTGCGGCCATGAAGCGGATTTCGAATCGTGGAAGTCTCGCGGGAAGGTTTGCGCAGTGGGTGGCCGAGCAGGATGCGCGGAGAACATCGAAATGTGTCGACGTGTTTCCGGAACTGGCTCCGTTCATCCAATCGTCTTTCCGGAGTTGACCGCAATCGAGCGGGCGATACCGTCTTCAAAAAGAAGGAGCACATAAAAGAGATGCCTGGCCCCGGTTTGGATATGTTCGGCCCGGAAGAGCGTAATGCTGTTCTGGATGTCCTGGACTCGCGCGAGCTGAGCCGGTATCGGTTTGACGATGACGGTTCGGCCGCTCCGTCGAAGACGTTCCAGTTTGAGCGCGACTTGGAGCGATTTTCCGGCGCCCGGCATTGCCTGGGCACCAATAGCTGCACCAGCGCGTTGCTTATTGGACTTTGGGCGGCGGGAGTTGGCCCGGGCGATGAGGTGATCGTGCCCGGCTACACCTTCGTGGCTTCGATCGCGGCAATCGCCTACGCCGGAGCGAAGCCTATCCTGGCCGAGATCGACGAGAGCCTTACGATCGACCCGGAAGATGCACGCCGCAAGATCACCAGACGGACCAAGGCGATTCTCGTGGTACATATGCTCGGGGCGTCCTGCGACATGGACGCCCTCGTCGCTATCGCGGCCGAGCACGGCGTATTGCTCATTGAAGACTGCGCGCAAGCCGGGGGAGGAATGTACCGAAACAAGGCGCTTGGCACCTTCGGAGCATTCGGAGCGTTCAGCTTGAATGTGTTCAAGACATTCACGGCGGGTGACGGCGGAGTACTGGTAACGAACGACTCGCAGCTTTATGAGCGCGCCTTTGCTATTCACGATCACGGCGCCAAACCTCACAGGGTCGGGGTAATGGACGCCAATTCCTTCCTCGGACTGAATTTGCGCATGCATGAAATGACCGGGGCACTGGCTGGGGCTCAATTGAGGAAGCTTCCGCGAATCCTCCAGAAGCTTCGCGAAAATAAGGCGAAATTGCGAGATCTCATCGGATCCATGCCGGGCTGTCGAGAGCGGACTGTCCACGATCTGGACGGCGAATGCGCCACGGTTCTGGCATATACCTTTGAATCGGAGGCGCGCGCCGAAAAGGTCGCTCGAGAACTCGGGACGGCTCCGCTTTCGCGCTCGGGCAAACACAACTACGCGAACATACCGCAACTGGCGCGGCGGGCATTGCCCTTCGGCTCGTTCGAAGGGAACTTCGAGGCCGGAAGTCTACCGCGGACCGATCGTTTGCTCGCGAGCACGGTTTCGTTGAGCGTCGGAGTAGTCGATTCGTATCTGGGCACCGGATTTGGTATCAACATCCGCTCAGGCGCGGAGCAGATCGTCCGCGTTGCCGAACTATTCCGAGCGACGGTGCTCGACGCGTCCAACGGTACGGAGGTGTGAGCAGCGCGCGAGCCGCCGAGTGCCTGGTGCTTTGTGGCGAACCAGCAGCCGGGGCGCTCACAACGCAATGGGACGAGATGGTTCGGGCAAATCCCCGCTGCACTGTCTTCCAGACCAGCCATTGGTACCAGGCGTGGCTCAGTTCGGTAGCGTGTCACGAGTGCGCGGAGCCCGTCGTGCTGATGGTGCCGGGCCGCGCGGGACTTGCACTGCAGATCAGCCGACTACCGGGAGAATGCCCCACCATCCGGCCGCTTTCAGCGCCGTGGGCGGACTACCACGAAGCCGTTGGCGACTTGGCGGACGCCCAAGCGATCGAGACGATCGCGGCGGCCCTGATCGATTTCGCCCGCAATCGCGGCCATGACCTCGCGCTCGACGAAGTCGTCCCAGGTGGCATGCTGGCGGTCATATGCAGCCGGCTTGGAGGTTCACTGGGCTACTCGAGTCAAACCCTGGCGATTGAACTCACCAACGATCGGCACGTAGACGAAATTCTCTCGCGGAACGAGCACGCGATCAAGTGGCGCCGTCTAAACCGGAGAGGCGCTGTCCGCTGTCTTCATCGTACATCTCTCGACGAGATCCTCCCACGGCTTCCGGTATTCATCGAAATGCACAGGAAACAGTGGTCCGCGCGCGTCGACGCGGTGGCTCCGTTCGACGGCGCCGTGGTGGACCGGGCATTCGAATCCATGGCGCGGGGCTTGGCTCCTCACGGTATGGTGTCGGTGACCGAACTTCTGCTGGACGACCACCCGATCGCGATGTACTTCGGCTTCATCTTCAACCTTCGCTATCTTGCGTACCGCACTTCATTTGACGCTTCGTACGGCCGGCTCTCACCGGGGCACGCCATGATACGGCAGATGATTCTGGATTTCCGCGCGGCGGGCCTCCACGAGCTCGACCTGATGCGTGGCGCGTATGCCTACAAGGGCGCGTACACAAACCGGATTTCCCGCAACCTTCGTTTGGAGCTGCGTGCTGGCGGATTGCCGGCTCCCTAACCCGGCATAGCCGGAACCAAAGAGGGCGAGATTCAGAGAAGCTGAATCATGGAACCGATCACGGAGCGGTACGCGGACAAGATTGCTGGGGTATTGGGCTGTTTTGACCGCTTGCTTGTGACGGGGACGCTGGCTGGCTTTGTCATACCAGGGCTGATAGGTGGTGCATGGCTCCAGTGCGGAGAAGATCCACACCAGGCCCGGCTTGTCGCCGCGCTTTTTCAGAACTGCCTTGACCTTTTTTCTTTGCGGAAGTTCTTTTTGCGGACGTAGTCGATGGTCAATCCAGACGCCGCTGCCAGCGCTTCCGCGTTCGCCTTGATCGCGGCCGTGAGCGGCTTGGTGAAGGCCATAAAGTCGAAGATCCGGATACCCCGCGCCGACAGATATTTCGTCATGCCCGGAGTTCCTCTCCGCCCTCGACGATCCCAGCGGCGGCATCGGCAAGCTGGGTCACCTCAGTAAAACCATTCACGAAGATGCTCGATCGTACCGAGGTTCAACTTCTTCGATCCACGCGACGAACTTCTGTTGCAAGGGATCGCTCGCGGAGAAATCAATATCAGCGGATTCCACAACGGTCGGCTCTGCTTCCTGCCTGGGTTCCCCAGCGGGCAAGTTTCGCGGCTGTTGAAACGTCTGCGCACGCACGGGCTCATCAAGAAAACCAGTCACGGCTACAAATACTACCTCACCACGCTGGGACGTCAGTGGTTGCCTTGGGCCTGCGCTTAAAGAATCTCGTCATCATTCCTCAGCTCACCCAGGTGCCAACATTTTGAAAAATCCTGCCAACTTCGGCAAGAATCTAACTATGTAGGTACTAATAGATAAGTAAACACATTCCAAACCGGCGAACTGACCTATTGGATATTGATTCGGCCGGCGTTTGAGGTTTGACCGGCCACGCTTAAGACCAGATCCACCTCGCCCGAGCCGCGCAAAGAGATCGGTAAGGGGATGTTCGCCTGATCGAGCCCGTCATATACCGGTTGGGGACCTACATAGAGAACCGGCACCGGCTTACCTCCGATGTTGACGGAAACGTCTCCCGGCGCCGCTCCACGAACTCCGGTTCCGTACAGACTCACGTAAACGGGCGCGTCGAACCCGAGGTCAATCGGCCCGGCGTATTGCCACATTGAAATACGGCCACCGGCCCCTGCAAATTCGATCCGGCAACAACGCGGATCGCGGTCGCAGCGACCACGCCGCGCCCGTCGCTATTCGCGGTGAACATACCGGGTGCCACGCGCTGAATGTTCACCGTCCCACTATACGTGGATCCTGCGTCGCTTTGGATGCCAAATGTCGCGGCTCCCAACTGCGTTCCGGCCGGAATTCCGAAATTGATCTGGCCGGCGAAACATACAGAAGCGGCGCAAAGCGCGACACGCCCGCGGAGTCGACTAACGCAACGCTTACGTCTCCTAAGTGCGTGGGCAGCGGCTGGCTGCCGGCGATTTGCGTCGCGCCGGCAAGGTTAACGCCGTGGATCGAACCCAGGGCTTTCCGGCGCGAGTCCAATCCCGGCCGCAGCCGAGGAAACCGCGACGGGATTGTCCTCGTTGGTCGACACACGGACGTTGTCCAGTCCCCAACTCTCATCGCCGATCCCCTTGCCTTCAAACATGCTGCTCGAAAAATGCAGGATCAGCGTGTCGCCGGCGTGCGCGAACGAAAAAGTCAAGCGATAGACGCTGTCGCCATAGAACGTATATCCCAGCGAGTTCACAGCCACCGCTGACATCTGCGGGTTGCTGTTGGGCGTGGGATAGTTCTGCGGGCTTAAATCATAGGGCGCGGTCTTGAAATTATTGGAGAAGGTGGTGTCGAGCAGTGTCGGGCCGCCGTCGACGCTCAGGCTCCATCGATCGGGTCCGTAATTCGGATTGTTTCCATCCCAGCTTTTTAGAATATAAAGATCGAAGGTCACGTTCGCCAGGGAGTGCGGTTTGAGGTTCTTGAGCGTCAGGGTGATGGTCTCGTTGACGCGGACGAAATGTTGCGGGTCATGGGGCGGCGCGGCTACGATCACCGGTCCGCCGAATTCGCCTAGAAACCGCTGCTTCCCGTTCGGAGAATCCACGTTGGTGACTGCTTGGGGCCCGCCGCCGCTCGGGATCGTTTCCGCGGCGCTGGCCGTATTCGTGTAGCCGGTCGAGGTCCACTCGGGATAGACGGTACCGCGGGGCCCGTTGAAATCGTTAAAGTACACGTCGGCTCCGAACGCGGCCGGCAGGCATGCCAGCGCAAGCGCGACTCGGCTTAGTCCGGCGAATCGCTGCACTCGACCCATAACACTAAGATTGCACCACACCTGGTACATAGTAATTGTGGCAGGTTGGTAACATAGTTGGTAACCTGCCACCGATTGGCAATCGGCCCGTAAGTAATTCCGGATCCAACACCAGGCGGATTACCAATCCGCCGCAGGATGCCATCCTGCGCCACATAAGGATGTCCAAAGTCCAGCGACAGGCCAGGAGGCCTGTCCCACGTTAGTTCAAGCGCTCGGTAATGGTGACTGGGGCCTGAATCCGAAAACTCAGCCGTGTCTCTACTGGAATCTCGACGGGCTTGCCTCGGCTTAGCATTACGTCCGCAACACCGGCCGCGCCGCCCACGCCGGCACCGATGGCCGCGCCTTTGCCCCCATCCGCCGCGGCGCCGATCGCCGCGCCGATGGCGGCGATAACGCCCACCTTCGCCACGTCGTTACCGGTGTTTCTGTTCGACTCCTTCTTATAGGCAGCGGTACGAATGCGAACGTGTTGGCCGTCGGACGTCGATATTTTCACCAGCTCAATTCCGATATGTGAGTATCCCTTCGCGCGGCCGGCGGCTTCTGCTTCTACTACGCGGCCTTCCACCCGGGATCCGCGCTCGGCGATCACGAATCCGTCCACTACCAGCGGCTGGTCGAGCGTCGCGAGAAAGGTGTCGCCTGGCTCATTTTCCCGTGCCGACAACGTTTCGCCAATTCGAACGGGAAGCAGCGTTCCGGCGGCGATGGTTATGGTGTGCGGCGTTCTGACATCGCCAGGCGGGGGAGGATTCGGGGCGTCTTCCACGGGCGCCGCCGTTACGGGAGGCTGTGCAGGAGGCGGGGGATAGTGCACGGCTTCGGGAGCCGGATCGGCGGCAGGCCTCGCATCGATGTTGGGCCGTTCCGGATTGACGGGTTCGCGTATTGGCGTCGCGCTGGGCGAGGGTGGGGGCGGCGCAGGTTCGCGATTCTGCGCAATGGTAGCCGGTCTCTCATGCCGCACCGGCGGTGGCAGTGGCGATGGTTTTTCGCGGGCGGCCTTCGCGGGTACGGCTACAGCCGGCACATCCACCGTAACCGGCGACTTCAAAACAGGTGGCGGAGATGGTACTGGAGCGGGCGTCTGCGTATTGGCCGCCACGACCGTGGCCAGCTTCGGTGGCGGCGTCTCCGGCCTCACCGCCACGTACACGATCCCGGCCGCAATCATGGCCCCGGTGAAGAAAGCGCCAATAAGTTTAGGATTCATCACAACCCCCATATGACTTAAACGTGACAGGTCCATTTTACGTTACGTAACCCGAACCGGTAAAATGGGTTTAAGCATGCAATTCCCCGCCGAGCTCCGGATCGGTCCCGTCCGCGTTGCGCCCGCCACCGTGCTGGCGCCCATGGCGGGTGTCACTGACACTGTCTTCCGGCGGCTGATCCGCAATCAGGGCGGCTGCGGATTGATCATGACCGAATTCACCAGCTCGCACGGCGTCGTCAATTCACTGCGAACCAGAAAGAGCACCCGCACTTTTCGTTATTTGTTTTTCGAACCGGAGGAACATCCAATTTCGGCGCAACTGTTTGGCTCCGATCCGGACGTGATGGCGGATGCGGCCAGGGCGTGCGAAGACTTCGGCTTCGACATCGTGGATATCAACTTCGGCTGCCCAGTGAATAAAGTAGTCAAATGCAACGGCGGCTCGGGATTGCTGCGCGATCTTCCGTTGGTGGAGCAGATCCTGCGCAAGGTACGATCGGCCATCTCGATCCCTCTAACCATGAAATTCCGCGCCGGTTGGAACGATCGTGAATTGGTGGCGGTGCAGATGGCGCGGCTGGCTGAAGATTGCGGACTGCTGGCGGTTGCATTGCATCCCCGCACTCGTGAGCAAGGCTATAGCGGAAAATCGGATTGGACCCGCATCGCCGAAGTGAAAGCCGCGGTCCAGCACATCGCCGTCATCGGAAACGGAGACATCCTTACACCGGAAGACGCGGTCCGCATGATCGCTGAGACCGGTTGCGACGCCGTGATGGTTGGACGGACCGCTTCGTCGAATCCGTGGATCTTCCGCCAGATCGAGCAGTACCTCACCACCGGAACGTACGAACATCCGACGGAACGCCAGCGCTACGACATCATGCGGACTTACTATGGCATGCTCTGCGACCGGGGCGCTCCCGACGTGGTTGGGAAAATGAAACAGTTCGCGACTTACTTCACTCACGGCGTCAGAAACGGTTCCAAGCTGCGGGCGGAAATCTATAAGATCGCGGACGCCAAACAAATCCTGGAACAGGTCGATGCTTTTTTCCAACGCGAACTTGAAGCCTCCCCCGTCTAATCGGCCGATGAAAAAAGTAAAGCTGATCACCGACGGATCGTGTATCGGCAATCCGGGGCCCGGCGGCTGGGCCTGTATTTTGCAGTATGAGGACAAGCGCCGCGAGATGTATGGCTCGGAACCCGAGACCACCAACAATCGCATGGAGCTGCAGGCCGCCGTAGAGGGCTTGCGGGCGTTGAAACATCCATGCATCGTGGAGATCGTCACCGATTCCAATTACGTGAAGAACGGAATCACCGATTGGATTCACAAGTGGAAAATGAACGGCTGGCGGACGGGCGGAAAGAAGCCGGTGGTGAATCAGGACCTGTGGCACGAACTGGACGAACAGGTTTCGCGGCACCAGACCGAATGGCAATGGACGAAAGGCCACGCGTCGCATGCCGACAATAACCGGTGTGATGAATTGGCACAGGCAGCGGCGCGTGGACAGTTATCGAGTGACTAACCCGCACACGTGGGAAACTCAAGCTCCAGTCACCTTTCGAATCACCTCTTCTAAACAAGCCAGTTGAACGTTGGCGTGAGAATTGCATCCGCCACGGCATGCCCACGGCCAAATCTCAAACACTTTCCATTGGGCTGCACGTACTGGCGATCGCCACCCTGTTGTTTCTCACCACCCATGCCATCGTGCCTCCCACGGCCATAACCCATTCACGCGCGATACCGTTGATCGCTCCGCGTCTGCGTCTGCAGGCTGCGCTTCCGGAACACTCCGGTGGCAGTAACCGAACGGTGTTGCCGGCGCGCCATGGGGATCCGCCGCCCACGGCGCATAGGACGTTCATCCAACCCACAATTTCCGATCCGAAGTTACCTATGCCCAACTCGGTCGCCTTCGATGTTCCTGTAGTCTTCATTAATGCCGCAGACATCGGCGATCCATTAAGCAAGGTGAAGTTCGGAGAGCTGGGGAACAAGGGTGGCCCCGGAATCGGAGGGGGTGGTCCCAATGGCATCGGCGACAGGGAGGGAGGCCCGCCCGGCATAACCCGCGGCCGCCCAGGCCACAGCGTTACACAACCACAATTAATCTTTAAGGTTGAACCTGAATTTTCCGAAGAAGCTCGCAAAGCGAAATATTCCGGAATAGTCGTATTGCAGATCGAAGTGGACACCAACGGAAAAGCGCGCGCATTTCGCGTGGTCCAAAGCCCTGGACTTGGCCTTGATAAGAAAGCAGTGGACGCCGTTATGCAATGGCGATTCAAGCCGGGTTATCAAGACGGCAGACCCGTGGTAACAGCAGCCACAGTCGAGGTGAATTTCCGTCTACTGTAGAGGACGCTAATTCCGCGATAGACGGTGCATGCGTTCATGGTCCATGCTAGATCCAATCGGCGGTGTTGCATCCCCAGAGCACCGATCGCCTGGATCACGCTCCCGGGCATTTGTGCTGAAGCACGCCGCCGTATCGCTCAGGGCCCTGTGACGGGGACAGTTAAACCTCCTCCGGTGACTGTCCCTCGTCAAACTGTCAACTTCCAAGGTTTCCGATATTCGCGCGTCAGCAATTTGCGCGCTTCGGGCTGATGGGTGGTCCACTTCTGAGCGTCCCAGTCCAGATGAAGGCGGCTCCGGTACGCTACATTGCCGAGCAAGCACGTACTTGTGGATTTCTGGCAAGTCTCAATGTCGCTGATAGGTTTTTGCCGCGTCCGGACACAGTCCAGAAAATTAGCCCAGTGGCTGGCGTTCCCGGAATCGGTGGATTTCTCTTCCGCCTCCGCCATTGCAGCCACTGGCGGACGCCCCATCATCTCCGGCACGATTCTGTAGCCGCCGCGATCCAGAAACATCGTGCCCTTGCTGCCGCAGAACAGAATTCCGCCGCTCTTTCCGAACATCGATTGCGAATTTCCGGCCCGGCGTTCGTAGGTGGCCACAAAGCCGTTGGGGTATTTGTAGGTAACCTGCAACGTATCGGGAGTCTCGGTGTTATCGGTGACCCACAGCTTGCCTCCCTCGGCGGCGATCTCGGCCGGCATCTCGTCGTTGAAGGCCATCTGCACGATGTCCAGCCAGTGGATGCCCCAGTCCGTCATCATTCCGCCCGCGTAATCCCAGAACCATCGAAAGTTTGAGAAATAGCGGTCGTTGGGATCGACGCCGAAGCGATTCGCGTTGAATGGAACTTTCGGCGCGGGGCCAAGCCACATATCCCAGTCCAGCGTGGACGGAGGATCGGCGTCCGGCGGATTGCCGATGCCCATTTCTTGATCGTGTCCATAATTCCAGGTGCGGACGAATGTGATTTTTCCGAGCTCCCCGGACCGAACGATTTCCACCGCCTTCTGGAAATGTTTCGCCGAGCGCTGCATGGTGCCCGCTTGCACCACGCGTTTGTATTTCCGCGCGGCCTCAACCATCTTGACGCCCTCATCCACGACCACGCAGATTGGTTTCTCGACGTACACATCCTTGCCGGCCTTGCACGCTTCCACCGTCATGTAGGCGTGCCAATGATCGGGCGTGGAGATGCACACGACGTCAATCGATTTGTCCGCCAGGATCTCGCGGAAATCGCGATAGGGCTTGGCTTGGTTCTTGCTGTCGCGAACCGCCCATTCGAGATTGCGCTCGAACACGTCGCAGACGGCAACTGGAACCAGGTTGTCCTGTCTCATGGCGAATTGCAGGTTCGAACGGCCCATCTTGCCCATTCCGATAAATGCGGCGGCGATGCGATCGTTTGCGCCACGAATCTGGCCGCTGAACATGGAAGTGGTCAACGCAGCCGTAGCGGATTTCAGGAAGTCCCGGCGATCAGGCATGCTCTTTTCTAACACTTTCCGATGCGGGACTGCCCGCAGCCGGCTTTCAGCTCAATGCTACTTAGGTTTGCCTCAACCGGATCATTGCTTTAATTGTGGCGCGGACGCCGGTCCGCGGCCCGGTCCGCGGCTTCTTCGCATGAAGAGCGGGTCCAGGGGGACCCGCGCGGACCGGGGGGTCCGCCCTACAGCCCATGCGGGCTTTCCGCCGGGGAGACCGCTGGAAAGGGGGCCTCCCTGGATGGGGCACAGATTCAGAGAATTGTTACGGGCGAATTGCGTAGTCTGGCCAGCACGTACCTAGTTGATCCGGTGGCGTCAAGAATGGGTCGAGTTGTTCGCCAAAGATCCGGATGACACCGGCGCCTCCGGCGGCTGGAGGTGCGAACTTCGGATCCAGGATCTTGGCAATCTGGTCGCGCGTGCCTTCCAGATGCGCGCGCGTTTCCTTGTCGGACGCTTTAGCCAAGGCCGCGCCGATGGCGGCGTTGAGAGATCTTAGTTCGGCGCGGTAGAGCGGCTTCTCGTCGCCGCTCGAAGCGAAAAATCCCGCAAAGCCGGTAGGCAATCCAGTGGGAGCCGCTTGGGATCCATTCACCTTGGTGTTTACCAGGTCGAGATAGGCGCGCTGGAGGTTGCGGCGATAGGCGTCGATTTTAACTTGCGGACCGTCCAGCTCCTTCCAAATGCCCTTTCGCACGTCCGTGAGGAAATCGGTTGGACTATACGCCGAGCTTCCGTCCACCGCTTCCTGTTCCACGAGGCGCGCGAACCTGGAGCTGCCGAGAAGATTATTCATGACACTGCTTTGCGCGTTACGGATGCGGCTCAGACCTCCAATGGGCTCGATTCGCCGCAGAATTTGCGCGTCGATCGCCCAGGTGGGCGTGGCAAAGGCATTGTCGTTCAGAAATTTAACAGCCTCCATCTGGCGCGCTTTTGGCACGGGGCTAAAAATCAAGCCTTCCTGGCCGACATACTTTTCCTGAGTGTTAAAGCCGCCGACGATGGCGGCCACGTGATTCAACTCCACGGTCCACTGTCCCAGCATTCGGCCGTAGAGTTCCGCGAGATCCTCATACGGCTCGCCTTCCTTGGTAGTGGTAGCGGGTATCAGAAGCTTTGCAACACGCTGCAAGTTTTTAATGCCAAACGCAGTGGACTTGACCGCGTCCGCATCGCCGACTGCTTCGGTCAAATCGCCTGGATCCGAGCCGGCCGCTCCGCTAGTGGAGAAGCGAAACCACGGAGTAGTATCCTGCTCGCGAGCCACTCGATCGAGCGTAGGCTTTTCCGCGTCCGGGGTATCCGCTCCGGGAATCGGCTTGTAGCCCCATGCGGTAGCCCAGATATCATAGGGACCGATGCCCGGGACAAGAGTCTCCACCGGGATCTTGTCCTCCGGTTGCGCGACGTAGTTGAAGCGCGCGTAGTCCATGATCGATGGCGCATGTCCCATCTTCTTCACCCACTCCGGGTCGTGTACTTTTTCCGCCGGATACATCGAGCTGGCTTTCATGTTGTGTTGGAAACCGAGAGTGTGTCCCACTTCGTGAGCGAGCACGAATTCGAGCAGCCGGCCCATCAAGTCGTCCGGCAAAGGCAATTTCTGCGCGCGCGGATCGAGCGGACCAACCTGCAAAAAGTACCAGTCGCGCTGGAGGTTCATGATGTTGTGATAGAACTGAATGTCCGCGTTCAGAATCTCGCCGGTGCGCGGATCGCTGATGTGCGGCCCGGACGCGTTTTCGATGGTGGATGGCAGCCAGCGAACAACCGAGTTACGTACGTCCTCCGGACTAAATTCGGGATCCTGCTCCGGTGTCGGCGCGAGTTTGGCAATGATGGCGTTCTTGAAGCCAGCCGCTTCGAAGGCCTTCTGCCAATCTTCGACGGCGCGCTTCATGTAGGGGACCCATTTGGTGGGAGTGGCGGAATCGATCCAATAGACGATCGGCTTCACGGGTTCGGAGAGGGCTGCGGTGGGATCCTTTTTTTCCAAACGCCAGCGAGTGATATAACGGCGGCGCGGCGCCCGCTGCTCATCGCGGCTGTAGTCCATCTGGGACACCGTTAAATACCCGACACGATCGTCATATAGCCGCGACATCATGGGCTTCTCCGGCAGCTTCACCATGCTATGGTGCAACGAAACCGTGGCGCTGCCGGGGCGCATGCCGCCGCCGACAAACGGATTGACGGTAGCGGCCGTAGCACCTGGAGGCGTCGCCGACTTAGTGTACGTGTGCGTCGCTTCTACTTCGATGTTTTCGGGATAGGGAGAAATGCGGTCGATATACGAACGCGACGCATCCATCGTGGTGGCGTTCAACCGCTGCCGGGCGCTGAACTCATACACATCGGTATTGAACAGACGGGTGACTTCGATCACGGCCGAGTTATTACCCGCGCCGAACGCCGCCACCGGAAAAGTCATGATGATGGAGCTATTGTTGGCCGCCTTCACCGCCCGTGAGATCGGCGTTTTGGGATCCGCCACGACGCTGTAATCCACGTCGCGCAAGTGGACTTTATTGCCGCTCAGTTCCCAATAAACGACGCGGCTGGTCAATTCCTGACCGCCGTATCCGACGCCCATGGTGGTGCGGGCGATCTGCGAGTTCCAAAGAAATTCTTTGCCGAATTCGCCCTTCGGAATCTCGTAGTAATACTTATCCTTGATTTGATGGACTGTGAAAACGCCTTTTTTCGACTTGGCCTCTTTAGTGATCACCTTGTCGTAGGGCTGCGGGTCTTGCGACGAAGCCGCGGCGCCGCCCGGCCTTTGTGGACCCCCAGTGGGGGGTGTTTGCGGCGGATCGGCGGGTGGTGGTTCCTGCGCGGACAATACCGTGAACGCAAAGACGGCCAGCAACGTGGCGTGGATAGATCTATTCATCGCAATTTCTCCTTTGGAGGGCGTGAATTATATTAGCAGAGTGGGGACGGGGGGGCTGGGCTGGGCCCAACTCTCCGGCGAGTGCCAGGCGCTCACCGCGGTTCCGTTGGAATGAGGGATCGGACAAAATCACCCAGCGTTGCGGCGGCTTGGGCGGTACGCATTCGTGTTGAGCCGGTAGACTGAGATTCGCACTGGGTGTCCGTTCCTGGGATTCGGTTCGTTTTGCACCCTTTTTCTTTAGGACGTCGAGATTCGATTCGCGGAGGTGCTGGAAACGCAGCAACGTGTTGAGGGCGCGGGAGGAAGTGCGCTCGAGGCGCGACTCCATGCGGCTCAACATCCGCTTAGCACCCGGATTCTGAGAGCGTGCGGAATGCGAAGAAGAGTTCGACAGATTCGGGGTACGATTCATAGGCTGCTTCGATCTTTTCTTTTTGTTTGCCCACAGAGGCGGCTGCGACGCTTCCTTACGGTCGCGGTTCTGTCGGCGTCTACTGGTGCGGGCGTTCATGGATGGCCTGCCGGTGTGGGCAGCCTATCCAGACGCTTCTGAAAAATCCTCACAGCCGCTCCCTTGGCGAGGGGCACTTGTAAAACCTCACTTGTCAGCGGACATGGCCGCCCATTGAGAACGCCTCATGCCAACGGTCGCGGTTCT